>JAPPFH010000052.1 GCA_028875185.1 Chloroflexota bacterium
AGGTCGCCCCTACACCGTCTTATCAGTGTGTAACCGCGATTTTTACCACTCCCGAATAAACTCCCGGTTGCGTGATTGACATGGCTGTGCTAATCTCCTGCCAATGCTGAGATTGAGCGCGACAATGACAGTAAAACCTGAACAGCGTCGCTGTACCTGTACGATTGAACCGGTGGGAGACCGCGTCGGGTCCAGTGCTGTTTGATTCCCGCGCCCTAGCGGCGAAGAGGCAATAGACAGGAGCCAGCCCAAGCGGTTGGCTCTTTTTGTATGTTATAGCGATGCAAGGATCTACGCATGAAAGTCAGCCTCAGTATTGATCTGCAACGCGAAATCTTCGACCAAATGGAAGCTTCATATCCCAATGAGGCTGGCGGATTCCTGCTAGGGCAGGCGAGCGACGGCGCCGCCACAATTCAGCGCGTCATGCAGGTGGAAAACACCTTTGCCGCGGACGAGCAATATCATCGATACGCGATGACGCCCCAGGATTGGATACGCCTGGAGGATGAAGCGGACGAGCGCGGTTTGAGCCTGGTTGGCTATTATCACAGCCATCCGGATTCGCCCGCGATCCCATCGGAGTACGACCGTGAGCATGCGCTGCCAAACTTCGTCTATGTCATCACCTCTGTCATGATGGCGAAGGCGACGGACATGCGGGTTTGGCGGCTGCGCGCCGATCGCAGCGCGTTCGATGGCGGCGAGCTCACATTTACTTGATGTCGCATCTGATTCGGCGCCGCAATCCAATTGCGTTTGTCTTGGCGCGTAAGAACAGGGCAATGCATCTCGTTCATATAAAGAGTCTTGAATAGAACGGAAAAGGGGCAAAACATGGCGAAGATTCGCGTTCCAACGCCACTGCGCGCTTATACCGACGGCGCGTCAGATATCAATGTAGCGGGCGACACCGTTGGAGAAGCGCTGGCAAACCTGGTGGAGCAGCATCCGGATCTGCGCGTTCACCTGTTCCAAGATGAGGATTTGCGCAGCTTTGTCAACATCTTCATCGGCGAGGAAGACATCCGCTTTATGCAGGGGCTAGACACCGAAATCGAAGCTGACGACAGCTTGCGCATCATTCCGAGCATCGCCGGCGGCAACCCGCCCCGATGCTTTGGAGGGAAACAGATCGCGGGCGAGGAGGCGCCAAGATGACAACGCTTCATCAACGATATGCAGACCTTACGAATGACGAGGTCAAGCGCTACAGTCGTCATGTGATCATGCCCGAAGTCGGCATGGAAGGGCAGCGCCGCCTGAAAGCTTCAAGCGTTCTGCTCATCGGCACCGGCGGCTTGGGCAGCCCGCTCGCGCTTTATCTGGCTGCTGCTGGCATTGGGCGCATCGGCTTAGTCGATTACGATGTGGTGGACTTCACCAACTTGCAGCGCCAGGTCATCCATGGCGTTAGCACAGTCGGTCTTTCCAAGCTGGAAAGCGCGGAAGCGCGCATGCTCGACTTGAACCCGGATATTGCGGTCGTAAAGTATAACGAACCACTGACATCGGAAAACGCCTTAGGCATTTTCGGCGAAGACTGGGACATTGTCATTGATGGCACCGATAATTTCCCGACGCGTTACTTGGTCAACGACGCCTGCGTCAAACTGGGGATACCGAACGTCTATGGCAGTATCTTTCGCTTCGAGGGACAACTCAGCGTTTTCTATGCTGATGAAGGACCTTGCTATCGCTGCATGTTTCCTGAGCCGCCACCGCCGGGCCTTGTGCCGAGCTGCGCGGAAGGCGGCGTGCTGGGCATCTTGCCGGGCACAATCGGCACGATGCAAGCGACTGAAGCGATCAAACTGCTGCTCGGCATCGGCGATCCCATGATTGGGCGCATGATGCTGTACGATGCGCTTGAGATGAGCTTCCAGACGATCAAAGTGCGAAAGGATCCGCATTGCCCGGTTTGTGGCATCGCGGCGGATGCGATTGAGCTGATTGATTACGAGCTATTCTGTGGCATGCCGGCGCACGATCACAGCGAATTCAGCTCGGTGGATGAGACCGAGAACATCGATATAAAGACGGTGACCGTGCACGATGTCAAATCGGCGCTTGAGAATGGCGATGACGTAGTCGTGATTGATGTGCGCGATCCGCATGAGTGGGACATAAGCGTGATCAACGGCACGGTGAAGATCCCGAAACCGGATATCCAATTGGCGAAGAACGGGATTCAAGGGGGCCGCCGCATGTGGGAGGAGACGGTGCTGAAGGACATTCCTAAAGACAAGACGCTATATCTGCACTGCCGCTCGGGTGTCCGCAGCGCCGACAGCATCGCCTTTTTGTCAGAAGTCGGCTATGACTTGGAAAAGATGTACAACGTTGAAGGCGGCATCCTGGCTTGGGCTGACGAGATTGACCCCGCGATGCCGAAGTATTAGCGGGTTAGCTCGTTTGGCAGCACTTTGCTACTTTCTGGCAAGTTCAATGCTTTCAAGTTGCAAAAGGTTTGAACGGCGATCCAAATACTTGTATCGACCGGATACTTTGACTCGGGACTTATAAAACACCCCCAAGTTTTGATCGTATTCATTCGGCACATGAATACGCCATTCGGAATCGTCTTCAGCTCTTAGCTTGAATTCTTCCTGGCCCGGTGTCATTGCGTCGGCATAACGCAGTTCCCCGGTTACTTCGTGCAATTCATCCGAAAACCTATATTCCTTAAATGATTCCTGTTCTACAGGCGGTACATAGACGCTGCTGATGTCATCGGCTGTACGGTCGAACAGTACGCTTCGGCGACGGTTGTCGATAGCGGCTTCGATTCCGATAGCGGTGACCTTTTCACCGTCTGGAGCGACGCTCTTTGCGAGCTTCATGAAGTCGTGATAGTATTCTTCACTTTCGTAACTCGATCGAAGAGTTCCTAATCTTCCGCTCTGTAGCGTATTGAAACTGCTGAGGATTCTTGCATTTATGGCAGTTGCATCAAAGTTAGGCAAGGATAACTGCTTTCCTACCGGTAAGAGTCTGATGTTGATTTTGAAACTTCCTCTGGTGGGAGGCGTGGCCAGAACTCGGAATTTGTTTTCCGAAGCAGGCTGTTCCTTGAACTGGTAGCTCAGCACGTACCGTATTGTGCTGCGGAGCAATGTGTGCCAGTCCTTCATTTGTGACGAGAGTGTGTCAACATCTAGCAATCCTGCGTCTGCCTCAAGACCTTGTAAAGTCAGTTCCAATTCATTGTCAGTATTTGGCGGGTCATGGGACTCCATGCTGAGGCACAATCTGACCTTCGCAAGTAGATCGTATAGCTCCGCGCGTTGGATATCACCTGCATGGCCGGTCAATCCATGAGCGATGAGGTTTTCTGATTCCTGGTAGTAGCCCGAGCGATATGCAAACAATGCTGCGTTGAGATGCAAGGCAACATGCATATGATGTGATGGGTCCTGCCTCAATAATTTAGCAGCTTCAGCCTCCTTGAGGTAGGCCAGTTTGGTGTACTCGATTTCCGCACTATTGTTTCCAACTCGACGTGCGAAATATGCCTTGTCGTCTAGGTCAGCAGCCAAGTCATGCAACTCGGCACTTTTGCTGAAACTTGATTCAAGATCCATTTCAAGGCGTCCTCTTACTCCAATCTACCATAGGCTCGCTAAACTCGGCAACAATTACGTGGGCAGGATTATTGTCGATGTCGGACTTCCGCGTTTGGTTCTTCTTACGCTTAACTCGCTGTTTCACTACATAAGCCGACCCTGCCGCCAAAATGCCTGATACCTCTAGCCTGGCGCTAAACACTCGGAAGCCCGCTTTATTCTTGATGGAGCCTGCATATCCCATGTAGAAGTCTACTCCCCGCCCACGCCCGGCCCTTCTGACATGATCGTAATCAGTAAACTTATCAATCAGTGCAAGGGCAATAGCAGTTGCACCCTCTTCCACCATTTCATACTCGTCGTCCCACGAAGCACTAACGTCGTTGCGAATTTCGTTACTCCATACAATTGCGACGGTTCTGGCTTCTTCCAGAATGCCATCTATATGACAGATAACGCCAGACTCGTGACCCATAGTCTGCAAACAGAATACGGCCGCTTCATATGCAAATGCACACTTCTTCTGTGAATACGAACAAACGCCTTCTTGAAGGCGCTCCAAATCAATTGATTGAACACCAGCCAATTGGAAATCTACTCCCAGTGCGCCGATTTGGAGATGGCGATTCAGCAAGTCGCCATCAATGCATTGATCAACCGCAATCTTCTAGCCCACCATCAGACTCCGCATCACCTTGTCGAGCGCCTCTTTGGGCGGTCGCAGGTCGGCGGCGTCCAACTGGGCCAGCGGCTTTTCAACCAGATCCTCGGTATCCGCCAGCGTCGGACGCGGCTCTTCGTAGTATATCAAGCCGGTCGAGAAGATCTGCTCGCGCATGGACCGCTCCAGCACATCCATCGCCTGGCGCCGGTTGCGCGGGTCGTGGTCGTTTTCGAGCTTCTTCAAGCGAATGAAACTGCCGTCGTGCATTTCCACATCGATGATGTCGCCCTCTGTGTAATCGTCGATGACAATTTCTTCTCTGGCTTCGACATAATCTGGCGCCAAAATCTGAATCTCGTGCAAGGGAATCTCATGATCGCGGCCGTAGGGGTAGCTCTTGGTTGACGATTCCGCATTGTTGAAGGTGACGCAGGGGCTGATGATATCAAGCACAGATGTGCCCGGGTGGCGCGCCGCCGCTTGCATCAGCGCCTGCACCTGTTTGGCGTCGCCGCTGAAACTGCGCGCGACAAAGGTACAGCCGGCGATAACCGCTTCTAGCGCCAGATCTATCGGCGGCATGTGATTGGTGCCGTAATACTTCAAAAACTGTCCCTCATCGGCGGTCGCCGAAAACTGCCCCTTGGTCAAACCGTAGACGCCATTGTTCTCGATGATGTAGACCATGGGCACGTTGCGGCGTATGACATGCTTGAACTGGCCCATGCCGATCGAGCCGGTATCGCCATCACCGCTGACGGCGATGCAAGACAACTCGCTGTTCGCCAGCAGGGCGCCGGTCGCGACTGAAGGCATGCGTCCGTGCAAGGCGTTGAACCCGTGCGAGCCACCCAGGAAATAAGCCGGCGTCTTGCTCGAACAGCCAATGCCGCTCATTTTGATGATCTTGTGCTGCTCCAAGCCCAATTCCCAAGACGTGCTGATGATTTGATTGGAGATCGAATCATGTCCGCAGCCGGGACAAAGCGTGCTCGGCCGTCCTTTGTATTCGTTGCGCGCCAGTCCAAGGTGATTTGTACGTGGAGGCATGATTAACCTTCCTGTTCTTTCAAACTGTCGTATACCCAATTCGGCGTCATCGGCAAGCCATCGCCTAGCGCCAGCGGCCTAACGTGCGAAATGTTCTCCGGATGCTCAAGGCGGATCAGCTGCGTCAGTTGACCGTCAAAATTGTTTTCAATCACGAAGACGCTCTTGTGGGCGTCGATGAATTCGCTGACTGATGACGCCAGCGGCAGCGCCCGCACGCGCAGATAATTGGTTTTGATGCCGTCGTTCGCCAGCCAGTCGCGCGCTTCGCGGATCGCTTCCTCGTTGGTGCCGAAGGTAATGATGCCAATTTCGGCGTCGCTCGCGTCATCGATGAGCGGCTGCGGCAGCATCGCGCGCGCCGTATTCATTTTCAGACGCAAACGGGTCATATTCTCGACCCAATCATCGCTGCGCTCGCTGTAAACGGCAAACTCATCGTGCCCGGTGCCGCGCGTGAAATAACCGGCGAATCGATGATCCGTACCTGGCAAAGTGCGATAGGCAATGCCATCGCCGTCGACATCCATATATCGTCCCCACTTGCCGTGCTCATCAATGAAGCCCTGAAGCGACTGCGCATCAAGCACCTTGCCGCGAGAAATCGGCTGATCAGGATAATCGAAGGGCTCGGACAGCCAATTGTTCATGCCCAAATCGAGGTCGCTGATGACAAAGACGGGCGTCTGCAGCTGCTCCGCGATATCGAAGGACTTCCAGCCGAACTCAAAAGCCTCTTTGAGTGTGCCCGGCAGGAGGCAGATTTGCCGCCCATCACCGTGACCCAAGAAATGTGTGAAGAGCAGGTCGCCCTGGCTGGTGCGCGTCGGCAAACCGGTGCTCGGACCCATGCGTGTGATATTCCAGAATACCGCCGGGATCTCGGCGAAGTACGCCAAGCCCGCGAACTCCGCCATTAAGCTAATGCCAGGTCCGCTGGTGGATGTCAGCGAGCGCGCCCCCGCCCAGCCGGCGCCAACCACGATGCCGGCCGCCGCTAATTCATCCTCAGCCTGGACGATGGCGATCGTATTCTCCTCCTCCGCGTTTTGCCGCAATCCGCGGAAGCCGATGATGCCGTCAACGAAGCTGGTTGACGGCGTAATCGGGTACCAGGCGACCACGTTTACGCCGCCGAAGACCGCGCCCAGCGCACCGGCATCGTTGCCCGTCATGATGATTTTGCCCCGCGTGCCGTCCATGCGCTCGAAGCGGTAAGGATCGGTCTTCACTATGTTATCCGCCGTCCATTCGTAAGCCAGCCTGACCACATCGTGATTCATCAGCGCTGGTTTCTCTTTGCCCTTGAAATTGGCGACCAAGACATCGTAAATCAGATCAAGCGGAATATCGAAGATCTGGGCGACCGCGCCAACATAGGTCATGTTTTCCACCAGCTTGCGAAAGGCGGAGGGCACTTTGGTCTGCCGCATCAGCTTGGCGACCGGTATCTCATAATACGAGATATCGTCGCGCTGCCTGATGACCCGCGCGATTTTGTCCGTGGTGACGCAAACGCCGCCCGGCGGCAAGTTGGCAACATCCTCGGTGGCGGTGCCGTCATTGTAGGCGACCACAATCTCGGTCAGCGCCTTGCGCGCCGCATAGCCGTCCTTGTTGGCGCGGATGGTGTACCAGGTGGGCAAACCCTTTATGTTGGACGGGAACAAGTTCTTGCCGTTTACCGGTATTCCCATATGAAACAGCGACATCACGAGAACATTATTGGATGTCTGGCTGCCTGAGCCGTTCTTGGTCGCCACTGAGAAGGCGAAGTCATTGATGACCGGCTCGCGGGTGTCTAACTTGGGTTGAGTCTGTACATTAATTGCCATGAGAAATCACGCGCCCTTTCGCGTATCGCTCCTTTAACCTGGTGTGAAATCGCTTGCTGCGCTTGCAGCTCCTGCTAACCTCGTTCCAATTCCCACGAAGCATTGTCTGGCTCGTGGCGCAGCAGCCGCGTATGCTCCACAAACGCGCGTTGAGCCTCGTCGAATTGCCCGTCGCGGATCAACTCCAATATCCGCGAATGGTAATCCCATACTTTGCGCAAATAGCTGTAATCCATATAGCGATTGACGCCAACTTCTTCGTACAAGTCCCAGTACGCTTCCAGGATTCCCAGGACAAAACGATTATCCAGATTCTTAAATACCGTCAGATGAAAAAGGCGATGTTCGGGATTGGGTATGTGTATCGGCGGCGAATCGAGTTTTTGATTGGCGCTGTCTATGCACCGTTGCATGATACCAAGATCCGCGTCGGTCAGCAGCGCGCAAGCTTCTTGCCAATATGCCGATTCCACATGATTGCGCAAGGATGCGAAGTCTTCGAAGCGCTCGCCACAAGCCATGGCGTACAAGGCGCTCAGGCGGACGGCGGGCGTGAACGCGTAATCCTTTACGCGCGTCCCACGTTTGGAGCGCACTTCCACCCAGCCCATCTGCCGCGCCACCTCAAGCTGTTCGCGCACCTTGTTGGCGCTCATATCCAGGTGGGTATCAGCCGTCAATTCCTGGATCGACGGCAAACGATCGCCTGGCTGGTAACCTTGGCGAATGATGAAGTTGAGGAAATCGGAACCGAGATTGATAGCCATGATTCATCAGATGAATTGGATAAATCAACTGATACTATCAATTCTATCATTTAACAATCGCATTGTCTACTGATTGGACAGCTTGAATGCTTAAGAATTCGTTTGAAATTGCGAACCAAATAATCGCAAGGCGGTAGCGCGTCTAAGCGCGCAATATCCTCATGCGTTCGGCTGCGCGTTCGAGGGTTTCATCGCTCTTGCAAAAGGCGAAGCGCACATGATTCTCGGCGTGATGCCGATGCTTCTCGCTGAAGAAGGCTGACGGCGGAATTGTCGCCACGCCGATCTCTTCAATCAGGTATTTGCAGAATTCCACATCATTGCCGTCGAATACCGGCGAGAAATCGCCCATTATGAAATAGGTGCCTTCCGGCTGAATCGCGGTCATGCCGGCGGCGTCGATCACTTGCATCACGAGATCGCGCTTGTGCGAGTAAAGCGCCTGATATTCCTCATAATAGCTGCTGCCGAGCGTGAATGCGAAGGCGGTCGCCACCTGCGTCGGGTGGTTGGTGGCGAAGGTGATGAATTGATGAGAGCGCCATACACCGGTGACCAGCTCCGGCGGTCCGTAAACCCAGCCGATCTTCCAGCCAGTCATGCCGAAGGTTTTGCCGGCGCTGCCGATGGTCACCGTGCGCTCGAACATGCCGTCCAGCGATGCTATCGCTACATGCTGATGCCCTTCAAAAAAGAGATGCTCGTAGACCTCGTCGGAGATGACAATGACATCATGTTTGATGCAGAGATCAGCCAATAGCCGCAATTCGTCTCGCGTGTAGACGCGGCCCGATGGATTATTCGGCGTGTTCAGCAGCAGGGCGCGCGTATTGTCGTTGAAGGCGGCGCGCAGCTCGCGCTCGTCGAAAGTCCAATTGGGCGGGTGCATCGGCACGTATACCGGCTTCCCGCCAGCCATTTGTACCCCGGGCACATAACTATCGTAATAAGGTTCAATGATGATGACTTCATCGCCAGGATCGACCAAGCCCATGATGGCGCTGTAAACGCCTTGAGTGGCGCCGGCGGTGACGATGACGCCCGCTTCCGGATCGACATCAATGCCGTAGAAAATGCCAGCATGACGCGCCACGCCCTCGCGTAAAGCCGGCAGACCCGGGCTGGGCGCGTATTGATTGGCGCCATCGCTGTTAAGCGCGTCAATTGCCGCGTCGATTATCTCTTGCGGTCCGTCGAAATCGGGCTTGCCCTGGCCCAAATTGACCGCATTGTGCCGCGCCGCCAGCTGATTGATTTCGGTGAAAATGGTGGTGCCAAAGGGCGCTACCCGCTTTGCGTAGGTTGGCATTGAGTCTGTCCCGCTCTTGCTTCGCGAATCATCGGACAACTATAACACAGGCGCGGGAATCAGGCGCGACTCAAGATTTCCGCCGCTAGTGCTTTACCCCGCTGAAACTGGGGGATATCGTCTCGCGATTTGACGAAACGGAATTGCGCCTGCCGTTCACTTGTCAATGCGCGCAGGCGCTCCCAACGATGCCGATACTTGACCTGCTCGCCGCCTCTCGTCTTCCAGCCCTTGGCGATCCAGCCGGCCAGCCAACCATTCATGCCTTTCGAAAGGTATTCTTGCGCCGTGAATACGATTGCGCTTTGCGCTGTCGGTATTCTCTCAAGGCATTCTGCCGCGCCGATTAATGTGCCTTCGAGTTCGCTTGTTTTCTCCAGGCGTCCGCTGAATTCGCGCGCTTCACCGTCCTGAATGACGATGGCCGCCCAAGCAGTCGTTTTGTCGGCGGCGGCGTAGCCCGTCGAGAGAAAAATGCCGGCAACGCCTTGCTTAATGGCGACCGACTCTTCACCTATCCGAGCGCTTCGCGTCGACAGCTTATGCTTCTCAGCCACCGCCAACTTGTCGCAGCGCTCATTGAGCTCGTTGCCCGAGTGGCCTGCGACATACTTCCATTCCAGGTAGTGGACCTTGGCAACGTGAAAGTAGTCTTTCCACAATGCTTTATTCTTGACGGCTTTATTCTTGCTTGTGGCGATATCAATGACATAGCGCGAGTCGGTTGCAATCGTGAGCCAGGTAGCCCGGGTAAGCAGCTTTAGTCCCTCGATTACAGCGGTCAACTCCATCTGATTATTGGTGGTATGCTCGGCGCCCCCACTGATCACCTTCTCTCGTTTGACTTCCCCGTCATCACCCACCGCCCGCAATATCGCCGCCCAGCCGCCCGGCTGATTCGCGGCATGGAT
Organism: Chloroflexota bacterium; assembly: GCA_028875185.1. Taxonomy (GTDB): domain Bacteria; phylum Chloroflexota; class Anaerolineae; order Aggregatilineales; family Phototrophicaceae; genus UBA6055. The sequence goes on from JAPPFH010000052.1 coordinate 10,103, forward strand.
GTCGCAAGCGCCATCGGTATAAAGCGTGATTTGCATGATCGCCGCCAAATCGCGTTTGAATGGCAGCCATTCTAGCATAGATGCGCAACGGCAAGCATTTGCTTGGCGTATACACAAGCAAGTCAGGTGGTTGCCGACGCGCTATGCGAGAAATCGCCATATTAAGTTGCCTCGCTGGATAGACCGGGTAGCGGCTCATGGCTGAAAAACTTGAAATCGAAAAATTGCGTTACGATTCGCTGCTGAAGATTACGCGGACGATGGGCGGCGCCGCGCTCACCGGCGCTGTGCCAACGCCGACCCTGGAATTAGCCAAGCAGTTGGGCATCTCCATCGCCGACGCCTGGATGTGTTTTGACATTTACAAGACCTACTTTGAAAAGGACCTGTCAAAGCAAGAGCTTGGCAAAATGCTGCAAATGTCTGGCGTCGTGATACTGGGTGGCGGCATCGCCGGTTATGTCGGCATCCGCCTGGCGCAGGCGCTGTTAAGCGAGATTCTGGAGCGGATACCAATCGCCAATTCGATCATCACCGGCATCGCCTTCGGCAGCTCCACATTCATCATCGGGCTGGCATGGCTGGCGATAGTGGAACAGAGCTACTTCACGCGAAAAGTAGACGAGGCTTAAGCCGTATTCAGCGCGAGCTGCCGCAGCGTCAGCGTTCGTATTAATGCCAGCAGCAAGAGCGCCAATACGCCGCCGCCGGCACTGACGAAGACGAAGCCTCCCAGCCCGAAGAGCGCTCCTGAACTCAGCGTTCCCAGCCCGGCGCAGAAAGCCACTAGCATATCATTGAAACCGGCTACGCGCGTGCGCTCGGCGCCGCTCAAGGCATCGGCCAGCATGGACGAGCCGGCGACATAGCCGAAATTCCAACCCAATCCGAGCAGGAACAAGCCCGCAACCAAATAAGGCATTTGCGTCGATAATGGCGAGATGATGGTCGACGCCACCAGAATTAGAGCGGCTATGATCATCATGGTGACGCGCCCGTAGCGGTCTATCAGATAGCCGGTCAGCGGCGACAAGCCGAACATGCCCAGCACGTGCGCGGCAATGACCAGCGAGACCATCGCGTTGGAGTGATCGGCCAAATGCATGTGCCATGGCGTAATCGTCATCAAGACGCTCATTACGGTTTGGCTGATTACCATAGAGAGAATCGCCAGTTGAACGTTTGGCAAGCGCAGCAACTCGCCCAGTCGATGGCCAGTTTTCGCTTTCTCCGATTCAATCTGTGGTTCCGAGTATTGCTTGGCGACAAGCGCCGGCTCGGGCCGGAGCAAAAAGAAGGTGATCAAGAATGAAACGCCGGACAAGAAACACGCGATCACCCAAGGACCGGTTGTCAATTCCTGCGCCGATATGTTCCCCGGCTGCAATAACTGCGCCAGTGGCGAGTGAATCAGCGGCGGTCCCGAGACGATATCCAGCGAAAGAAACTTTGCCAGTTGGCTGCTCGGCTCAACCAGACCGGGGCCGAATACCGCGCCAATCGTTCCGGCGAAGACGATGCGCCCGATCATCTGCGCGCGTTTGTCGATTGGGAAGATCTCGCCGACGACGAAACGGCTCATCTGCGTGCCAGCGCGGGCCATTCCCATCCCGGCCGAACTGATTAGCAGCAGAGAGAAAATGCCGTTCAGCACGGCGATCAAGCCCAGCGCGGCGCCAGCGAAGCCCAAGGCGTACGACGTGCACAAGCCCATGCGCCGCCCATATCGCCCCATGATGATGCCCATGAAGTAAGCCATTATGGAATGCGCGAATGTCACCATGGTTGTCGGCAAGCCGGCCGCCGCGTCCGACCCGCCGAGGATGCCGGCCGCAATCGAATGCAGCGTGATGATGGAAATCTGAGCCGCCGAAAACAAGCTCTGGGCGACGAACATGGTTGCGAGGAGACGGTGGCTGACGCGCAAGGGATACAATGGAGTCGCTCCGACCGGTGGATTTCAGCCCATTGCCAATTTATTCAGTCATTTTAGCGCAATAAGCAGAGCGGGGAGTGGTGAATTTCATTGATAGCGCGACAAACCCCCATCCCCCGGCCCCT
>JAPPFH010000156.1 GCA_028875185.1 Chloroflexota bacterium
ATAATGCCTCCTTGTCGCACTTAGAGATAACACCATGATAACACGATACTATACAGCTAGACCCAGTTGCAGGCTCGGTTCAGACGCATTCGGGCTTGCGCATGCGGTCCGATCATTTTCTTGCAAGCAAAGCGTATTTTCCTAGTCGAAGCCGAAAGCGCAGATTCGAAAAAAGAGTATATTTGATATATCGCAGTTTGCGACGCGGTTGCCCAAGCGGATTCGACCCAACATGCAAGATGAACTCATTGCCATCAAAGGCGTTAACGACGGCCTCTTGATATCGCTCAGCACGACGGAAAGCTGGCAATCGGTAACCGATCAGCTCGCCACGCGAATTGATGAGAAGGCCGGATTCTACACCGGCGCCAACGTTACGGTCGAGCTCGGTGAGCGACCGGTGCCGAAGTACGAACTCAGCTCTCTGAAAGCCTTGCTTGAGCGCCGCGGTTTGACGCTGTCGTTGGTGCGGAGCGAAAGCGACACAACGCTGAAATCGGCTGAATCGCTTGATGTGCCGACGGATAATCAGCGCGCCCCGGCAGCGGCTTTGCAGCCAACATCGGAGACCGCTCCAGTTAATCCTGAGGAGACGGGGACGCAGGGCGTACTGTTCCGGCGCACCTTGCGTTCGGGCCGCACGATTCATAGCGAAGGGCACGTCATCGTTTTCGGCGATGTGAACCCGGGCGCCAAAGTGATTGCGCGCGGCGATATCGTCGTTTGGGGAAAACTGCGCGGATATGTCCATGCCGGCGCCGGCGGCGATGCGTCCGCCATTGTCTGCGCCTTGGAAATGAGCCCGAGCCAGCTGCGCATCGCGGATTGCGTTGTCAGGTCTCCAGCCGGCAAACGTAAACGGATCATGCCGGAGGTCGCGCTGGTGCGCGACAATCAGATCGTTGTGGAATCTCGAGATTAGACCGGGAAAGGACGCCACATGGGAGGGAAAGTCGTAACGATATCGTCGGGGAAAGGCGGCGTAGGCAAGACGACCGCTACTGCCAACCTTGGCATATCCTTGGCGAGCCTGGGCAAGAGAGTTGTCGTCATTGACGCCGATATCGGTTTGCGCAATCTTGATGTCATTATGGGTTTGGAAAACCGCATCGTCTACGACCTCGTTGATATTGTCGAAGGCAGGAGCAAACTGCGGCAAGCGATGATCAAGCACAAGAAATTCGCTGATCTCTTCCTTATCCCAGCCGCGCAGACCCGCGACAAGATGGCTGTCAGCCCGGACGACATGGTGAACCTGACAGACGAATTACGCGAAGATTTCGATTATATCTTGATAGATTCGCCAGCCGGCATTGAGCGCGGCTTCCGCAACGCGCTCGAGCCCGCGGACGAGGTCCTAATCGTGACCAATCCGGAAGTATCAGCCGTGCGCGATGCTGACCGAATCATCGGCTTGATCGAAGCGGCCGATAAAGGACCGGGCAAGCTGATCATCAACCGCCTCAAGACCGATATGGTCAAAAAAGGCGAAATGCTTTCTTCCGATGATGTATTCGATATCCTCGGCTTGGCGATAATTGGCATCATCCCCGAGGATGAACTGGTCCTTTCCGCTTCCAATAGCGGCATCCCGGTCACACTCAACCTGCAATCCAAAGCCGGCATGGCCTTCAACAATGTCGCCAGGCGCGTCATCGGCGAAGATGTGCCGTTCATGAATCTGGACGCAAACCCCGGCATTTTGCAGCGGCTCGTCGGGCTCCTCAACGGCCGTTAAGGCGCAGCGACCGTCCGACAGCAGGAACATCGTGTACCAGCAAAGGAATCTCTAATGAACAATCTACTCAGCCGCTTGTTCGGGCGGGCGAGAAAAGGCAGTGGCGCGACCGCGAAGGATAGACTGCGTTTCGTCCTGCAGCACGATCGCATTAACTTACCGCCTGAACGCATGGAAGAGATGAAACGCGAGATTCTGGCTGTCATTGTCAAGTACCTCGTCGTCGACAAAGAGCGCGTAGAGATCGATCTTGAGCAGCGAGATCGCAGCCATAGCAAACTGACGGCTGAAATCCCCGTCGCCATTCATACAGCGACCACTGCGAATAGGGCGGAAGAGAAAAACGTGGTGGCGGCCAAAGGCGCCGGCGCCAATGGCGCGAATAATGGCGCGGATACCGAAGACGAAGCCGAGGACGCCAGCGCCGAAGCCGAAGAAGCTGAAACGCCGAAAGCAATCGAAGACGAAAAATCCGACCAGGGCGATCAAGGCGATTCCGCTGAAGACGAGAAATCCAAGCCCGGCTGAACGCATCCAGGCAAAGTGGCTTGGGCTCCTTACCTACGAGATGCTTCGCGCGCGGCTTGCCGCCAGTCTTCCTCCGTCGAGTCTTCAGAGTTGCTTCGGTGATGGAGCCGCGCCGCGTAGACACTGGCGGTCGGGAATGGGGTAGACATGGCGCCGCATAATCTTGCCTTGCCGTACCAATTCCATTCTCCCTATAATGTGGCTGGGAATAGATAGTAAGAAGCAATAAGCATGATTGAAAGCTTCAGCCTCTGGCGTCGGTTTGACTATATTCTATTCGCCGCCACTATGGTGCTGGTTGTGTTCGGCATCTTAATGATTGCGAGCGCGACGCAAGACGCCATTGACGACGATATTATCCGGCGCGTGCCCGATCAGATCAACTTCGCGATCATCGGCTTCATCGTCGCCATTGTCATTGCCTCTATCGATTATCGGCTGTTGGGCAGCTTGAGTCCGTGGCTGTACGCGGGCATCGTGGCTCTGCTCGCCATCACCTTCGCCTTTGGCGTCGAAGGGGCGGGCGGCGCCAAGCGTTGGCTGAACATTGGCATCCGCATCCAACCCTCCGAAATTGGCAAGATCATCTTGATCATCACGCTCTCGCAATATATCGCCGAACGCTATCTGGAACTTGGCAGACTGGCTACGGTCTTCCGGACGATGGCGCACGTGGCGATACCGTCCGCCTTGATTTTCGCCCAGCCCGACCTGGGAACGACCATCGTTTTTCTGGTGATCTGGGCGGTCATCATCTGGTCGGCTGGCTTGCGCTTGCGGCATATCGCCCTTTTCCTGATTTCTCTGGCAATCATCTTGCCGATCATATTTCCGCTGCTGCGTCCGTACCAGCGCTTGCGCGTGGAACTGTTTATTTCGCCGGAACTCGACCCTGACGCGGCCTACAATATCAATCAAGCGCGGATCAGCATTGGCTCCGGCGGCCTCCTGGGCAAGGGCTACGCGGTCGGTCCCCAGAACACAGGCCGCTTCCTGCGCGTCCGCCACACCGACTTCATCTTCAGCGTCATCGCGCATGAATTCGGCATGGTCGGCGGCTTGGCTGTTTTGGCGATGTTCGCGCTTGTGCTGGCGCGGATATTGAAGGGCGCGCGCGAGGCAAGCGACCCTCTCGGAAGCATGATCTGTTACGGCGTTGCCGCAATGATCTTCTTTCAGACCACCGTTTCCATCGGCATGAATCTCAACCTGATGCCGGTCACCGGTTTGACGCTGCCCTTTGTGAGCTCGGGCGGCACATCGCTGCTTTTCACCATGGTGGGCATCGGGCTCGTCGAGAGTGTGATTGTGCGTCGGCGCCGCATCATTATCTGACCCACTCGTTGGCGGCGACGATTTGACATTTCACCGATCATTCATAATTGGGAGATCGCAATTTGACATCTGACAGCGACCGACCCGTGCGCACGCGTTATGCCCCCAGCCCAACAGGACCACAGCATATCGGCGGCATCCGTACGGCGCTTTTCGCTTGGCTCTTCGCCCGACGGCATGGCGGCCAGTTCATCCTGCGCATTGAAGACACCGACCAAAAGCGCACAATCCCGGGCTCGATTGAAATGATCCTGGATGCCTTTGACTGGCTGGGCATGGATATCGACGAGGGTCCGCGCGAGGGCGGCGCCTACGGTCCCTATGTACAATCCGAGCGGCTCGAATTGTATCAGACTTGGGCAAAATGGCTGGTCGAAAATGGCTATGCTTACAAATGCTTTGCGACGGCGGAAGAGCTGGCCGAAATGCGCAAACAGGTCGGCGGCTACGATCGCCGATATCGCGACATCCCCACCGCCGAGTCCGACGATCTTGAGGCGCGGGGGCTGCCCTATGTCATCCGCTTTAAGATGCCCGCCACCGGCGTGACCATCGGCGAAGACATAATCCGCGGCGAAGTTGAATTCGCCAATGATCAATTGCAGGATGCCGTCCTGCTGAAATCGGACGGATTCCCAACTTACCATCTCGCGCATATCGTTGATGATCACTATATGCGCATTTCGCATATTACGCGCGCGGTGGAATGGCTGCCCTCCTTCCCTTTGCATATCCAAATCTGGAATGCGCTCGGATGGGAGAAGCCGCAGTTCGCCCACATGCCGGTGTTCCTCAATCCCAACGGCAAGGGCAAACTCAGCAAACGGAATGCGCAATTTACCGATGCCGATGGCAAGAGCGTGCCCGTTCTCGTGCACGAATTCATAGAGGCGGGTTATCTCCCGGCCGCCGTGATGAATTTCCTCAGCAACATCGGTTGGAACTTCGGCGATAACGAAGAGATCTTCTCGACCGCCCAAGCCATCGAGCGCTTTGATCTCAAGGATGTCAACCCGGCCAATAGCGCCTACCCGATTGCCAAATTGGATTGGCTGAACAGCCAATACATCCAGCGCGCCGATGTCGATGAGCTCAGCCAACTGCTGCAGCCAATTCTGGAAGCGGCCGGCTATACGGTCGATGAGGCGCGCTTGCAACGCGTCGTCCCCTTACTGCAGGTCCGCCTGAAATCCACACACGATGTCGTGCCGATGGCGGGTTTCTTCTTCGCTGATTGGTCGTCATTTGAAGCGCCGCCAGCCGAGATTCTTATCCAGCGCAAGATGGACGGCGACGGCACAGCCGAGATCCTGCGAGGCGCGCTTCTGGTATTGCAGGCGCTCGACAGCTTCAAGCACGACGCGCAGTACGCCGCGATGTCGAAGTTCGCCAAGGCAATCGGCTACAAGAATGGCCAAGTGTTTGGCTCGCTGCGCGCGGCCGTCAGCGGGCAGAAGGTCTCGCCACCTACCTTTGAAACGATGGAGATTCTTGGTAAGGACGAATCGCTGCGCCGCATCAAGCTCGCTTTGCAGGCGCTGATTGGCCAGACAGATTGAGGCGCGCGCGCCTTCCCTCCCTGTGGGGAAGCTGAGGACAGGACAGGTTTGCGGCGAGCAGAATTTCGTCGCAAATTTCGTATTTTCTTGGGCTTTTCGGGCGACCCAGTGGGTCGCCCCTACATCTTTTGCGCTCTGTCGGGCGACTCACCGCCGCGCGTAGACACTGACCCGCCGGGGAGGGGTTTGGGGTGGGGGCAAAGCAGCGAGTATCCAGCAAATTCACCACTTCCGCGCCCTTCGCCCCGCTTGTATTCAACTGCGACTCATGCTACGATAAACGCGCGATATTGGGAGATAGTTTAATCGGCAAAACAGCGGACTCTGGATCCGCCATTCCTGGTTCGAGTCCAGGTCTCCCAGAAGAACGTACAGCAATCCCACGCGGATTGCTGTTTTCCGTTAAGATAAACGCTGTTGCTTTGATTCCAAAGTCTTAAGAGACGGACAAAACGACAAGCTCAACCCATTTTCTAAATTCTTCATGCTGCGCGTTGTAGAGCAAACGCGTACGCAGCGGCAGCGCCAGCCACATATAGGCGAGTTTCCGCCTTTCTTCGCGCGTCGTGTGATCGACAATCTCGCGATACCAGTTGGGGAATCGCAAGAAGACTTGCGGGTGGCGCATAACGCTGTCTCGTATCCGCCAGTAGAGCATCACGAACATAACGAAACAGAACACGCCAATCAGAACGAGGAAAGACGATGGCGCCAATACGACAAATAAGAGATATGCCAAGACGCCGCCCCATGCGAGCGACTCGAATAGCGGGCTGAATCCCACTTCATCGCCATACTGTTGAAACGCGGTAAGGATCGGTTCCTTGTAAAAGCCCAGCGTCACCAGGCAAGCGCGCAGGAAAAGCGCCATGACTGCAAACATAAACACTGGCAATATGGTTGTCATCGCCTTATTCCGCAGACTCGTCTTTTATTGCTGGACCGTGCAACGCGGCAATTAAGCGCATATCCTAGCCCGCCTCCGCCGTCGGCATTATGCGGAATCCATGCCGAAGTTCTCCCGGGACGCGCTGCGCCAAGCCTTCCGGCGGCAGCGGCGAGCAGGGCAGCGGGATCTGCCAGCATTGGTAAGCGCCAGGTATATTGATCCGTAGCCCGTCCGCCGTCTCGAACACGCTATAGTTTGGCATAACGTTTGCATGGAATCCATCGTTGGGTCCGGCGGGCAGAAAATTTTCTTCGCTCCTGACGATTAAGAATACAACGTAAGCCAGGCAAAGCAGAATTAGCAATCGCAGCGCAATGGCACGTCGACTCCAGGCGATCCAGCGCCAAGCCAAAGCCGCCTTCGTGAGGGCAAGCGCGGCGAAGCCCCAGAAAATATAGCGGACGTACTTGTCTTCTGGCGCGGTATAAAACCAGAAGACCAACATCACTATCATCGGCGCAAATGCCCACCAGCTCAAGCTTGGGGACGGTTTTTCGCCCGGGTCCCGCCGTTTCGCAGCCAGGCACGCGCCGAGCGCGACCACTGATAAAACGGTAGGCAGCATCGTCGGGAAAACGTTGCCCGTGAAATCTCGCAGCCAAGGACCCAGCCAATCCCATGAAGCCAACACAACCGCCGGATCTCCCTCCCGAATCCGCGTATTGGTGGCCAGCTTCAGTTGACGCGATGCGATCTCCTCCGCTGGTATTGTCCAGTCCAATTCGAATCGGCCTAGCGATTGTGGAAAAGCTACATAACCGCTGGTGATGACGCCCCGCGCCATCCAGGGCAGCAAGAGCGCCAGCGCCACCAAGACAATCGGCAATACCGTCTTGGCGATTCGGCGCGAGCCCGCGCCCAAGCCACCGCGCCGAATCCAAATTATGATCGCAAGCAGAGCAGTCGCGAGTCCATAGATGACAAAACTCTGCTTGATCGTGAGGCCCGTCAAAATGATGATCGCTAATCGATAAAGGTGATAATCATGCGCGCTTGAACCCGGCCGCCAATATTGGAGAAAATCAAGCAGGCAGACCAGCGTCATCAAACCGATCAAGTCAACTACCGTGTCGGTGAGGAAATGCGCGATGCCATTCCAGCCCAGCGTCTGAAACAAAATGAATGGTATAGTCAAACTAGCGAACACGCGCGACCAGCGCAAGCCCTCGGCCGCGCGCGCCTGACCCATTTGGATGAACCCACCCAAGGCATAAGCCAGGTAAACCAGCAACAGCAAAGCAGTCGCAATATGATAGGATCGCCCCGACCAGATCGATGCATCGAGCAAGGCGTCATACAGATAAACCGAATGATTGAACGCAAAGGAAGAGAAAAGATTGCCCAGCCCGGGCACGATTGGATAGGCGTCAAGCCACATCACGATCTGAATATCGCGGAATCCGGTATCAAATGCGTATGGCGCTCCCAACGCGCGATTGGCAAACCAAATTGCAAACAAACCATAGAAGACAAGAAAAGACCTATTCCGCGCCAATCGGTCCAATATCTCGCGCAAGCGGCCTCGCTGCCAGAACATCAGGACTACCGACAGGAGGGCGAAAAGGTACAAAAGCAAGTCATTCACTGGATACAAAATATGCCAGATCTGCATGAGGCACAGCGCAAGCGCCCAGCCAAACCAAAAGCTATCCAGCCAGTCCCAACCTGACGCGAGCGGCTGCCTCAAGGTTTTCAAAACAGCGATACCCAAGCCGCCGAAGAGAAAAGACAGCAGCAGCCAGCTAAACAGTACGCTGCCCATCGGAGCGATTAGCTCCAGCATTTGCGCGCTTCCACCTTATTTGACAGTTGTGCCAGCGATGACCTTGCGATTCTCCATTATAATGATACACGTGTCTTCACGCGATTATTCAGTTTGGCTCTTTGACCGCGCTTGATAATGGATGATCCAACAGAATTATCATGCCTCCAGTTCCCTTAGTCGCGCTCGCTGAAGGACCGACCCTCGCCCATGTAAATTGCGCCGATGCCGCGCGTATCGCCGAGAATATGGTCGCCTTTGCCAATACCGAAGGCGGCGTCATTATCGTCGGGCATGAAACAGGCGGTTCAGTTGCTGGCGCGTCAGCAGAGAACAGCGACATAGATCGCGTGCTGCGTCTTGCGGAAGGTCTCTACAATCCGCCGGTCGTCGTTGAACATTGGGAAGAGGTCACCAGCGAGCAATCGGATCCGCGGGTGGATACTGCAAATGGCGGCCAAGCGCAAGCCGCCGCCATTCCCGATTCGGCGCCGGTTTACGCCATCCGCGTACCGCGCAGCACCGAGTTGCACGCCATGGCTGATGGCCGGGTCCTGATACGCAGCGGCAAGGTCAATCGCCCATTGGGCGGGCAAGAAATCCAACGACTCGCCAGCGCCAAGAATACTGGCGATTTCGAGACCGAAGCCGTCCCAGGCGCGACCATTGAAGATTTCAGTCGCTCAATGATTGACGAGTATCTGGAAAAGCGAGCGGAACGAACCAAGCGCCCGCATAGCGGCGAGGTTAATCGAATGCTGGCGGAGATCGGCGCGGTCACCGCCGATGGCAAACCGACCGTTTGCGGTCTTCTGCTCTTCAGCGAGTATCCGCAGCGGTGGCTGCCGCAGAGCGGCGTCGTATTCGCCAAGTTTGTTGGTACGACGCCCCGGGGTGAAAGTGGGCTGGCCGGATACACGCGCCGCGAAGAGCTGACTGGGCCCGTGCCGCGGCTGGTTGAAGCCACCTGGAATCTGGTCTGGAGTGAAATGGCGATAAGCGCCGTGGTCAAGGGGCTTGAACGTGAAGAAACATTCGAATATCCGCAATTTGCCGTGCGTGAGGCGCTGGTGAACGCGATTTGTCATCGCGATTATCGGTTGCGCGGCCGCCGCATTGAAGTGCGTATGTTTTCCGACCGACTCGAGGTAATCTCGCCCGGCGGCTTGCCCGGCTTCATCACGGTCGAGAACATCAAAGACGAACACTTCTCGCGCAATCCGCGTTTGGTTGGCGGCTTATTTCATTGGGGTTATATTGAGGAACTCGGCCTCGGCATCGACCGCATGATGGAGGTTATGGAGCAGGCGGGCCATTCCCCGCCGAAATTCGATGCCCGTCCCTATAGCTTTGCCGTGGCTTTGCACAACGAACGGGCGCAGCCGGAATTGCCGGAGTGGTCGCGCAATACCAATCACCGGCAGGCGCGCGCCCTGCAGTATATTCGTGAATCGGGCTCGATAACCAACCGCGAATACCGTGGCTTGATCCAGTCGGTCTCAGCCGAGACCCTGCGCCTGGACCTTGTGGATCTGGTGGAAAAGGGCGTGCTTACCAGGATTGGCGCCAAGAAAGGCACCTATTATGTTTTCAGAGACAAACTTCCGTGAACCCAGATACTGGCTGGCGAGCGTACCCGGCGTCTCAATCTAGCGCCGGCGCTCCTTCAGCCGCGCCGATTTGCCGCGCCGATCTCGGAGGTAGTATAACTGGGCGCGCCGCACTTTCGCCCGCCGGAGTATTTCTACCTTTTCAATGCGGGGGCTGCGCAAAAGGAAGGTCCGCTCGACGCCGACGCCATGGCTGGCTATCCGGCGGACAGTAAAATTTGCTTCATTCCCACCCTTGCGCGCTCGAATCACCACACCCTGAAATACTTGTACGCGTTCGCGCGCGCCTTCTATGATGCGCACATGAACCTTCACCGTGTCGCCGGATTCAATTTCTGGGTGCTTATGATTGTCGGCGACCAGGGCTCGGATCAATTCCTGGCTCATGGTTGCGTTCCTTCCACAAAAATACGCCCGAAGGCGCATGCGATCGTCTGGAATGACGCGCATTCTAGCATATAACCTTGATGACTTTCAAGGGTCTTCGCCCTAAAATTCAGGCGAGGGCGCGAGACCGAAAGCTACAGACAAATTTCGGCGCGGGCCGACTCAAGGCGTTTGCAAGACCTGACCAGCGTCCAAGCTGTCCACATCGGTGATGTCGTTGAGCGCCGCCAAGACTTCAACGCTTGTGCCCAAGAGAATGGCGATCCCAAAGAGCGTATCATTCTGCTGCACTGTGTAAGTGTTGCTCGCTGTTGGCAGGACGGCCGTCTGTATGCGCAATTCGGTTTCCGCATCGGTTAGCGCATTGTCCAGTAGCGAGGTCTGCGCCTGTTCGATAAGCGTGTCGCGCGTGTCGGCTGCCGCCAAATCAAGCGCCGCCCCTTCGCTCGTCGGCGCTATCAATTGCGGAACAGGCGTTGGAGTCGGAACGGATGTTGGCGGCGGGATGAATCCGGTCGTCCCGCATTTTGGAATCGTAACGTGCTGCCCCACTGCAATACGGTCGGGGTTATCGATTCCGCTCGCCCGCGCGATGTCGTTGACGGTTACGCCATATGCAAGCGACACCTGGAATAAGGTATCGCCCACGCGGATCTCATGTACGCAATCCGCGCCGGGCGGTATGGTGGCGCGCGCGGGCGGCGCCGCCGTCGCCTGAATCGCCACGTCAGAGGCCGGCTGCTCGCCCGCCGCCGGCTGCGTCTGCCGCGCGATTAGCGCCGTCGCCGTCAAAGCAAACTGATCGGCTTCCGTTTCAGTCGGCTGCGGTTCCTCTTCAGTCGGTTGCGGTTCCTCGGTGGGAGTGGCTGGCATCTCCGTTGGCACCATGACCGTCGGCATAGCTACCTCGACCACCGTTGGCGAAGCGAGCTGGCGTGCAACCGGCTGCTGCTCAATCACTTCGGATGTGTCGCGGAAGCATGCGGCAAGCAGCAGCGACAGCGCAACAAGCGATGCAATGAGCTGCAGGCGTCGAGGGCGCTTAAACATCTGTCGGCATCTCCCTATCACATGGCTGTCCCGAACATCGTCTCGCTCTGTCCGGTGGCGCTTTCCGCTTTTATGTCAGCGCGCAGGCGTCGTCAAATAATCACGCCGCCCGTCACCGTCCATTATAGGTAGACTGGAAATTATGGACAAACGAGAATGCGCTAGCTTTCCCGCAATCTGGAAACAGGATCTTAATGCCCCGTTGGATATGGCTTAGGCTAGCATGCCGCTTGATAAGCCCAGCAGAATCAAGCCGCCGGCCGCGATCCGATAATAGCCGAAGGCGACAAAGCTGCGCCGCGAAACGAATTTCAACAGCAAATCGATCGCGAGCCAGCTGAATACGCCGGAAAATGCCGCTCCCAGAAGCAAGAGCAGCAACTGTTCCGAGCCTAGCGAGTGGAGCGTGGTTACGAATTTGTAAATCGTCGCGCCGCCCAACAGCGGTATCGCTAGAAAAAAAGAGAATTCAGTAGCGGCGCGGCGGCTCAACCCGGCGAGCATGCCACCCACGATCGAGCAGCCCGAACGCGACATGCCCGGGATAACCGCCAGCAATTGCACCATGCCAATTAGCGCCGCTTGGCGAATCGTCACCTCGTCCGCATCGAAAGGCTCTTCCGCTTTTCCACGTTGAATACGAGGAAGCCTTTCGACGAGAATGAGCGCAATCCCGCCGAATATTAGCGATGCCGCGACCACCTGCGGGGAGAAAAACAGCGATTCGATCTCTTGCTGAAAAACGATGCCTAAGGCAGCGACTGGCGCGCTCGCCAGCACGATCATGCGCCAGAATCGGCGCGCCTCTGAAGACGATCGCGACTGCGCCGCGCGCCACCCCAAGGTTCTTCGATAATAGACGAGCACCGCCGCCACCGCGCCAATTTGAATGAATATCTCAAAGATGGGCGGCAGCATCGCGTCAAAGCGCAGCAATGCGGCGCCGACGATCAGATGCCCGGTCGAAGAAACCGGCAGAAACTCTGTGACGCCTTGTATCAGCGACAGTATGACAACTTTGACAAGATCTTCTAGCATAACTTCAAGAGTTTATCCGTTGACAAAATCACTGGCCCGCCATCTACGTCAAGGGTGTGGTGAATGTGTTGATATATCCCTCGTTTCCCCCACCTTAAATCTTGTTCCCCCTCGGTCCCCCGCCTCACGGGGGATGTTTCCCAAAATGAG
>JAPPFH010000045.1 GCA_028875185.1 Chloroflexota bacterium
GAACAAGATTTAGGGTGGGGGAAACGAGGGATATATCAACACATTCACCACTCCCCACTATCCGCAGTTGCTGTGATTGGTTCATGCGCGAATGCGAATCGCCCCCAAGACGACGGTGTCGTCCTGCGCGCCTTCCACGTCAGTCAGCACATCATAGCGGATCGCCTGGGGCAGCTCATACCAGCCGGTTAAGACGCGATATTCACCGGGTTCGAGAAGGCTCTTGTCGAGCGCAACCGTTTCCGTCAGTTCTCTGCCGGCTGGCATAACGCCAAAATGATGGTCAGGCGGGCTGCCCGGCACCAGTCGGCCCCCGGCATCCAGCACATGCACGAAGCGCACGTCATTCTCCGAGCGGTCGGCTTCAAATCTCCACCAGAATCGAATCTTGATCAAGTCGCCGGCGGATGCCTCAGGCAGGAGGTAGCCGGCCAATACAATGCCGTCTTCGATGCGGATCGGATCATAAATGGCGCCATCAGAAAGCACCTCAATCCTTACATTTTCTACCGTCACCCGCTGGCAATGCAGTACGTTCGCGTCAAAGCGCTCGGGGCATGGCGGGTCGGGCGCAATTGTTAAGGTGTGGTAGCCGCGCCGGTCAATCGGGAGGGGGATAGATAGTGGAATCCTCCCTTTGACCTGAAGCGTCTCTAGCGGCCTGTTGTTTAGCGACAAGCGCGCGTTTCGATTGACTGCTTCCAGCACCGCGTCGAATTGCAGCCAGCCCGGCTGCTCCTTGTAGATGAAAGTGACATGAGATTGCGCCTCGGCGACCGGGGAATAAACTGCCGGCGCCCGATCACGTCGGTCGGGCGTTTCGTAGACGGCAAAGCGCTGGTCTTCATAAAGCGGCTCGCCCAGCTCTTGCCGCGCGCGCCAATGAAAGAGATCCAATTGGCCACTCTCAATCGCGCGCGCCTTGTTGATGATGACAATGTCGGCGCCCGCTTCCTGCAGCAGCGGTGGCCGCAATTTCGCCAGCAGCGCAAGGCGGGCGCGATCTACAGTTGATAGGCGTGTATTCTGACCGGCGATCAACGGTTTGGCATGCGCTGTCTGAAGATACAGCGCTTCCTTGAAAACTCGATCGTCGTCGTGCGGCACATTGTAAATCGCGCCGATGTCGCGCCGGCGCCAAAGGTTGTGGATTTCGCGCGGGATCTCCGCCGTTACGCTGGGGAAAGCAGCGAAGAGCTTGTAATCCTCCGCGAGCAATATAACAAAAATGGCGGCTATAACCAATTGAGCAAGTGGTCCCCGACGCTGTATCACTCGACTTGAACAACAGACGTCTGTGCCGAATCCCGCCAGCAGGGAGAGCATAGCGGCGAAAAGGAACAAAAAATGAGCGGGATCTTGCGCCAATTGGGCGATGGGAAGTTGGGAAAGGACGGCGAAGGGCAAAGGCACGACTGCCGGATAACCGCCTATTGAACCGACCGCGACTTGATCGTTCACCCGCAGCAAGGGACCGAGCGCCAGCAACCACGCCACAAAACCCGTCAGCAGAAACCAGCGCGCCCCGCGCCGGAACAAAACGCCGAGCAGAGCTAGGAAAGCGCCTATAACGCCTATGTAAGCAACGCGGCCGCCAAGATTGCTCTCGCCGGCGGGCTGCGAAATCGAAACCATGTTGGACCAGAATGGGTTGGCAACCGATGGCTTGATCGCCGACAGCAAGTCAATGCCGCGCGGCGCGAGGCTCGACGACGCAGCCGGCTGAGGATTAGCTAGCGCATCGGCCAGAACAGGCGAGAGAAACATTAGCAGCCCGGCGCAGCCGACGGCGGCGACGACCAAGGCGCGCAAGGCGCCCACTTGATCGCGACGATGAATGCGAGCGAGCGCAAAAAGGAAGACAAGCGGCGCAAGCATGGTGACAAGCTGCGCCGTGCTTCCTAGCGCAGTAAGCATGAATAAAAGCGCTGCGATAACTAAGCGGCGTTTCCCCCCGTGATCGGCGTAATCAAAGAGATACAGGATGAGCAATGGCGCGGGCCACTGAACCAACGAGCCGATGCGCCCTTCCAGGACTTGACCCTGAATTGCGGGAAACAGGATGAATACCAGACCGGCGACAAAGGCTGGAAAGCGATACGTTGACGCGAGCATTCGCCGCGCCAAAACGTACATTGACAATCCGTTGAGCGCCAGCGTCAGCAAGACCCCGGCATTGTAAGCGAGTGGCAAGGGCACAAGGAACGCAAACAGCCACATGGGGAAAAACTGCAGGGGATTCGCCCAAAGGCTCGTGGCGCGAAAGCCCTCCGGATAGCTCAACAGGGAATGATGAAAAACATCTTCGCCAGTCTGGAGAGCCGTCTTATACCACCAGATATGACGCGCCGATTCATATACATCGCCCGAGTCCGCGCCAAGAAAGCGCGACGACAGCTCGCTGTGAATTGGCGCTGTCACATATAGCGCGACGAATAGATAACCGAGAATCGCAAGCCATCGCTGGTACGGCTGTCGTCTCAACAAGGGTGGTTCTCGTTTGCTTCTTGATTGCTAACGAGCGCAGCCCCGGTCAACGCCGCATTAACCGGGCTGGGGACGAAGAGCGGCGCGTGGCTCGCGGAATTCAGTAGATCCAACATGAGCGTTTAGATCGCGCTTTCGGCAGACAGCAATATGCGTGAAACGCCGGCGCGATACAAGCGGTAGGACGCCATATGACGGAAGCCGACAAAGACCTCCTTTGACACATTTAGCTCGACGCCGTTGATTCGCAGCATGTAACTGTCGATTGCGCGGCCGCGCCGCAATACCCTTTCCACCTCGCCGGTCAAAATCTCCACTTTTCCCCTGCGCAAATCGACGCCGATTCGCATGTAAGCCCGCCCTGCCCGAACCACCGTAAAAGCATTCACCATCGTCAAAATCGCGCCGGCGCTATAGAGAATGAGGCTGCGGTTAAGTTGCCCGAGATAAAAAAGAATGGTCGCGCCCATTGCCAAGGCGACAAACATGGCTGCGGCGATGAACGTATTGCGCCGACGGATGCGCTTCATACGCTCCTTTTGCGCATGATTGAGAGCGCCCCGCCGGTTCGCTTCGAGGTCAGCAGCGGTAAAGCCCAAAGCGCTGGGCAGATCATGGCTGTCCACCGTCATGATTCGGCAGATCCAGCGGCAGCGGGCGGCGGCTCCGGGTTCGGCGATAGGCTGGCGCCCGGCGCAGGCTGCGCGTCCGCCCGCGTTTGCGCGGTCCGACCAATCTGATCATCTGTCGCGAATTCGGTCGCCGGCATGGATTCAATATAGATGGACCGGCTCGGGAAGGCAAAATCGATGCCGAGCGCTTCAACGATGCCCATAATTTGCAAGAACACATTTTCTTGCAATGCTATAAATTCCTGCCAGTCAGAAAGCAATACCTGACAGATAATCCGCACATCCAGCGAACTGCTGTTGAAAGCGACAAAATGTACAATGACCGATTCGGGATCGATATCAGCCGTGTTCAAAAGCAAATCGCGAACTTCGCTAACCACCGCGCGCAATTGGTCAGAACTGGTGCTGTAGGTAAAGGTCAGGGTCGCGTCCAGGCGCCGCTTCTCCAGCCGTGACCGATTGAGGACGGCTTCATTCGTCAAGAGATTGTTGGGCACGGTAACCAGTGCTTGATCCAGTTGGCGAATGCGGGTCGAACGAACGCCGACGGATTCGACGATTCCAGTGACGGCTGGCGTCGTGATGAAGTCGCCGACCTTAAACGGATTATCCGATACGATGGCGGCGAAACCAAACATGTTGCTCACCGTGTCTTGAGACGCGAGCGAGATGCCGAGGCCAATTACGCCAAGCGATGCGATCAGCGCGGCGACATCGAATTCCAGTTCCTGCAATACGAAGATGGCGCCAATCGCAAGGATAAGAAACTTGACGACCGTATTCAGAAAAGGCAGCAGCCGCTCCGGGATCGTCCAGCCGGTAAGGCGCCGGAAGATCTCCGGCTGCAGAGAAACGACATCAAACCAACGAACGAACGCGTAAAAGACGGCAGCCACCAGCACAGCGCGCGCGACCGTCCGGGCGAGCGCTTCAATCTCAATGTCGAAGGCGAAGATTTCGACCACAAGAAACAGCGACAATCCAACGACAGCCAGCCTCAGCGGGGAGATGCTCGCTTCCAGCAGGCGATCGTCGAGATCGCTCGCGGACCGACCCACAATATATCTTAGCGGTCGCAGCAGAATCGCAGTCAGCAGCCAGCGCAACAGCACAATGATTAGCAGCGCTACCACAAACGGAAAGATGTCAATTATTAGTTGCTGGATGAAACGCGGTTGCCCTTCCAGCAGGGGCAAAAGATCAATCTGGCCCATGTTGAACCCGCACCTTTATGCTGGCCGCCCTCGACACTATCCATTCTATGGCGTCGGCGGTGATTCGCAAGCGAGGAGACCGACAGCTAGCGGACCAAGCTAGAGTTGGAAACCGGTGCGATAATCGACAACTTTGCGCTCGTAGTCATCAACATATTGCTGAAGTTTGGTTTCCAGATCGTCCCATTGGTCGCTGAGGAAAAGGCGGCGCAGTATATCGGCGCTTTCGGTGACAAATTCGATCTTGCGCATGGGGTAATCGCCATAGGCGACATGCCAGACCATATGCATGTATACGCCCAGTTTCTGAATATCCGGCACAAAGCTGCTCAGCATGTAGCGGTAGTATTGGTCTTGTTTATCGCGCTTGATGTTATAGAATAAGATGAGTTTGTATCTTGGCCGGATGTGCTGAAACGATGCCATAACGGGTCGATCGTAGTCTGATATTGGACGCGCACTACTCTATCACAGAATCCCTCGCCGTGGTAAGGCTCTTCTAACGATAGCCGCTGGTCACGCGCTTTCTCTCCATCTGGGGCGGAAACGTGGCCGCTGTTACAGGAATGCCATGCATGCAGGAATTGCAAAGGGCAATTGAGGACTTGCGCCAGCGCGCGCAACGTACAACCGATGCCCAGGCGTTGAGGGAGCTGGAGCAAGAAGCTCGCGACCTGTTGATGGAGGCGAAGAATACGCCACTGGAGCAGCGGGCGCAAGAGCTCTTCGCCGAGATTGCCGGCAGCCAAACCGCCAGCAGCGTCAAACCAAATTCCGCCGCGCTGCGCGGCTTGGTGCGCCGCGCCAGAATCCGCATCGAAATCGCCGGCGATGACGACGATATCGACGAGGCGATTGATATTCTGTCCGATGCCTTGCGCATGGACAGCGGCAACAGCGATGCGATCAGGTTGCTGCAGCAAGCCGGCGCCCATAGCGCCCAGTCGAAGCAGCGTGTGCAAGAGCTCTTCGACCGCCATAACGTCAATTCAGCGCCTTCGCTGGAAAGCGGCGCGCCTAAGCGGGAAGCGCGGCGGACCGCAAGCAGCTACGAGCCATCGAGCGAGGCGCCCGCTCCGCCCGAACGCAGCCTGAGAGAAGCGCCTCAGCCCGCCGGGACTGAGCGGAGTCTCCAGTCATCGTCGCCGCTGGATGAATTGCTGACCCGACTCACCGAAAGTTACTACTCCGGCGAGTACCAGCAAACGATCGATGTCGCCAACCGCATCCTGGCGATGCAAGCCAACAATCCCACGGCGCTTGAATATCGCGAGAAATCCGAAGACAACCTGATTCGTGGCATCGTTCCCGATCATCGAATTCCTTTCGAGGCGCGCGTCGCTTACAACCGCGCCAATTCACTAGTGCGCGCCGGGAACTACGAGCAGGCTTCGGGCCTTTACCGCGAGGCGAGGGAACTGGCCGAGCGCGACGGGATTCTGACCTGGAAAGACGTCGAACAGGCGCTGCTCGATATTCAGGATTTGGCGCTCGCCCGCGAGTTGCTCACCGATGGCGACCGGCTAATGGCGAACGACAATTGGTCGGAAGCGCTGCGCAAATACGAAGGCGCCTTGCGTGTAGTGCCCAATGACCCCCAAGCGGAAGAGCGCTTGGAAATGATCCGGCGGATCCAGCGGGATTACGACCAGGTCGCCGTGAATATGAATACCATCGGCGGCACGCTGGAAGAACAAGTCGCGCAGATCGCCACCGTCCGCAATTCGATCTCGCACACGCGCCAACTGCTGCCGAATAGCCAGCGCCTGGCTCAGATGCAGAAGGAAGTCGACAACAAGCTCGCTGGCATCCGCAGCCAAGTCAATGACCAGGCGCAGATGTCGCTCAACCACGCCAACAATTCGACGACCTTGGACGAACGCATTCTGCTGATGAATGCCGCCGTCAAGCTGCTGGAGCTGGGCTTGGAGCTAGACCCGAATGACGGCGCCTTTTCCGAAACGCTGATGCGGTCGCGCAATTTGCAGGCGGATATTTCGCGCGCGCAGCAGGCAATTAGGCGGGCGCAAGCCCTGGTCTCACAGAATTTTGACGCCGAACTGACGCAGGCGCGCCAGATGCTGGCGGAGATGGCGGCTGATTATGCGCAGGACGAGCGCTTTCGCGCCACTGTCAACGACCTGTTCAGCCGATACCTCGAGCGCGCGGATGAAGCGCTGCAAGAAGGCAACAACCGGGAAGCACGCACCTGGCTTGAAGCCATGCGCGATGACCCCTTCCGCATTCTTGGAAGACGCGCCGATATCTCCCGCATTGACGGCATTCTCCGCCGCCGCCGCAATCGCGGACGCCTCGTGATCCTGGTCGTTCTGCTGATAATCGGCGGCATTGGCGGCGCGGTCGTTTTTATGAATCGCGAACCCATCCAAAACTTCGTCGGCGCCAATTTCTTCCCAACCGCGACCTTCACGCCAACGGCGACGCTCACGCCGACTGTAACAGCCACGCCGACCATGACCTTCACGCCGTCCAATACACCCACCGCTACGAGCACGGCGACCAACACGCCAACAGCAACAAATACCTACACACCGACCGCCACCTTCACACCGTCCAACACGCCGACGCATACCAATACGCCGACCCCGACAGCCACGCCTTCCAATACGCCGACCGCCACCAGCACGCCAACTTTCACCGCCACGCCGGTCGAGTTATGTCAGGTGGTAGTGCTCAATACAAATTCCATCCGGGTGCGCTCGCGGCCGACGAATCGCGCCGGAACGCCGATCGTCGGCTGGCTGGGTACGGGAACCGTGGCGCCTGTCTTGAAGCTGGAACGGGAAGAGCGGAATCCAACTGGTCCGGTCTGGTACTTCATACAGGTCAATGTCGATGACGCCAATCTTGAAGGCTGGATTCGCAGCGATATCGTTAGCAATGTGATCGGCAGCGAATGCCCGGATATACCCTAGGCTTTCGCGCGTAGAGCCTAGCGCGCCCGCCCGCTACCAGGCTGTATATCCGCCGTCGACGACCAGATTTGACCCAGTCGTAAAGCTGGCGCCCGGCGACGCCAGATAGAAGATTGCCTGGGCGATCTCTTCCGGCGCGCCAATCCGCCCTTGGGGCGTCATGCCAAGCCAGGTGGGGCGCCAATCGTCGTTGCTGAAGCCTTCCAATGTCATATCGGTGCCAATATAACCGGGCGAGACGCAGTTGACGCGCAAGCCGCGATTTGCCCATTCGCCCGCCAGCGACTTGGTCAGCAGAATGACGCCCGCTTTCGAGGCGTTGTAATGCGCCTGCGGCTGTGGCGTGTTGGATATCATGCCCGACATGGACGCCACATTGACGATAGCGCCGCTGCCCCGTTCGAGCATGTGCCGGCCGATGGCGCGGCAGCACCAGAACACGCCATTGAGATTGACCGCCATCATATTTAGCCAATCTTCATCGCTGCATTCTTCCGCATTGACCGCCTGCGCGATGCCGGCATTGCAGACCAGAATGTCAATATTTGGAAAAGTCTCCAGCGCCTTCGCCGCCATTTGATTGACGCTCTCGGAACAGCGCACGTCCACTTCGATGAACATGGATTCGCGCCCCATGCTCTGGATTTCCGCCGCCGTCCGCTTGCCGTTTTCCACAATGTATTCGGCGATAATCACGTCAGCGCCGGCGGCAGCCATTCGCCTCGCCGTGGCCAAGCCAATGCCGCGGCCTCCACCGGTGATCAGCGCCGTTTTTCCGCTGAAATCAAAGTCGCTATAGCTCATGTTTGTCCTCGTCCTGTCATTCCATGCAACTCAAGCATCGAAAATACCACAGTGCTAGCGCCGTTGGCAAGATTATGAACCGCGACGCGCAAGGCAAGCAACAGTTGCGTCATATACATGTACCGTTCCTTTGTTTGTCGTATTGATAAAATAGAACATAAGTTCTATCATATAACCACGGTTGCCGTATGTCACGTTGTTCGTGGTTAGTCGCAATGGCGAAAACACGCAAGATCTTACACCTTGATTTGGATGCTTTTTTTAGGGCTTATATCGAATAGTGCCATTTTGCTCTGGAAATTACTTGACAAGCTCTAGCCTCGTATGATACAATAGTGCCATAGGGTAGGGAGATTGACATGGCACAGAAAGCTCCAGGGCAATTTTACCGCAAGGGCATATCGCTAATGGAATTGTTTGAGATGTTTCCTGATGATGATACCGCCGAGCAATGGTTTATACAAACACGCTGGGCAGATGGCGTAACCTGCCCGTGTTGTGGCAGCGACAACATCAAGGAAGGTGCAACACACAAGACGATGCCGTATCGCTGTAATGCATGTAAGAAGCGATTCTCGGTAAAGTTCGGGTCATTGATGGAAGGCTCTAAGGTCAGTTACCGCAAATGGGCGATTGCTATCTATCTTGTTGTAACAAGCATCAAGGGCGTTTCTAGTATGAAACTACACCGAGATTTGAAGGTTACACAAAAGACGGCTTGGTTCATGCTACATCGTATTCGTGAGGCATACGCATCTGGTGAGGCGGAGTTCTTTGGCGAAGTAGAAGCTGATGAAACCTACTTCGGCGGCAAAGAGAGCAACAAGCATTCGCACAAGAAGCTCCGCGCTGGGCGCGGCACTGTCGGTAAGACGGCTGTGGTCGGACTCCGAGATCGGGACAGCGGCAATGTAAAAGCGCAAGTTGTAGAAGCTACTGACGGGGCCACATTGAAGGGTTTTGTTGAGGACAACACAACTGAGAACGCGATAGTGTATACCGATGAAGCGCGGGCATACAAGGCATGGATCGCCAGCACAAGGCAGTTAGCCATAGCGTCGGCGAGTATGTCCGCGACCAAGCGCACACGAACGGGCTGGAATCATTTTGGAGTTTGATGAAGCGTGGGTATACTGGAACATACCATAAGATGTCGCCGAAACACCTGCACAGATATGTCAGCGAGTTCAAGGGGCGTCATAACAACCGCCCGCTGGATACGCGGCATCAGATGAAGGGCGTTGTACGCAGTATGCGGGGCAAACGACTGAAGTACGATGAACTGATTGGCGCAAGCTCACAAAGTGCGGAGTAGGGCATGCAGAATACACTTTGGGATACTCACCTAACCGAGATAGAAACAGAACCGATGATTGAAAATGTTGATTGCCGTCTTGGTATGACCGGACTATCAAGTAACTCTGTATCGTTAATTCTAACGGATCCTCCATACTTTATTGACGGCATGGGATCTGATTGGAACACCACGAAGTTGAGAAGAAGAGTAAAACCCGGAGTAGTAGGCGCACTTCCAGCGGGCATGAAATTCTCACCGCAACAAGCAAAGGATTTAGAGAACTTTTTATCGCCAATAGCTCAAGAGTGGATGCGAATAATTAGACCTGGTGCGTTTTGCCTTGTGTTCAGCCAGAACCGGTTAGCACATCGTTCGACAATCGCATTAGAAAATGCTGGGTTTGAGATTAGGGATACCTTGCTTTGGAAGTACGAGGGACAAGCAAAGGCATTTACCCAAGATCATTTTGTTCGTAAAAGCAGTTTGCCTGAAGACGAAAAGAAGCGATTGATTACAAAGCTAGGTGGACGGAAGACGCCTCAACTAAAGCCACAAGGCGAGACAATCATTCTTGCACAAGCACCAAGGGAAGGTACGTTTGTCGAGAACTGGGATAAGTGGGAAACGGGGCTTATTGATGTTAGTGATCCACTTGTTGATACTGCCAAATTTCCTGGCACCGTTATTCCAGTACCAAAAACTAAAGAACGCTATGGACACATGACTGCAAAACCAGTTATCTTGCTAAGACATCTGATAAGGATATTTTGCGCTCCAAAAGCATTAGTATTAGACCCTTTTTCTGGCTCCGGTTCTACGGGAGTAGCTTGCTTATATGAGGGACGTAACTTCTTGGGCTATGAGATTGAAACAGAAATGGCAAAAGTGGCCAATCGACGCCTTAAAGAGATGCTATGAAAGAATTGCCAACCCCATCAGATCTCCAGTCCGCATGGGAAGAAATTCAAGACATCCATGAAGAATATCTTGAGCGAGACGAGGTTAAACTTCCCAATGCAGTCCATTATAGCGAACAAGCAAAGTCGATTTGGTTGGCCGTACTGTATTATTACCAAGATGAACACGTAGACAAAAATACAATTAGCACAATCTGTATGCGGGATAATTCAGATCTTGGGCATGACCAGCAAATACGACATCTCAAAAGAGACGGATGGCATTTATCTGGGCGAGGCAAACACAAACTTGATCCGTTCAAGCCTTCAACAGAATGGCTAA
Source organism: Chloroflexota bacterium (assembly GCA_028875185.1). Taxonomy (GTDB): domain Bacteria; phylum Chloroflexota; class Anaerolineae; order Aggregatilineales; family Phototrophicaceae; genus UBA6055. The sequence continues at coordinate 10,610 of JAPPFH010000045.1, forward strand.
ACGAAAAGACAAGAAGAGAAGTCAGATTAAATGCAAATGACTTTATAGATATAAAAGTGGCGTATGGGAATAAATGTGCCACTTGTGGCGCAAGAGAAGGTCGTCCTGATTCCCGGTATGGGGACGACCTAGTTGAGTTGCAACAAGGTCACATGGATCCGTCAAAACCGCTGGATTTGCAAAACATAATTCCGCAATGTCAATTTTGCAACCGCATATCGGGGTGATTTCGTATTTGATGATAAAGGAAGAGCGTGGGCAATAGCAGACATTGGGCCGGTAGAGAGATCATCAGATAGTGTGAAGAGCAAGGTGTTCAAATGGTTATCGTCATTATTCAAGGATAAGACATGAGTGAAGAGAAGAAGGCAGAATTTAACATCCACCCTAAAGCCATAATTGGCATTGTGACCTTAATTGCAATGGTTGTCGGTATTGCAAGCGGAATCACATGGCAAGACGCGGGCATATTTGGTATTGGAGTCGGGGCGTCCATGCAACTGATTTTCAGCTAATAATGGATATGCTAAAGTCATTTTCTACTCTCAATGTAGCCGCTCTTGTAATCATTGCCGTTGCTTGTTATGCCGTTATTTTTGAGAAATCCCTGTTCAAGAGGTTGTGATATTGATAAACGGACTTGCAGTAGTGTTGAAATTCCTCGTTAAAGACAAGGCAGAATTATGAACAGTGAAAACAAGAAATCCGACAAGCCCAAGAAACCCTCAGACAAGCTGAAGCAACCGCCGAAGCGGGAGAGCCGCATCCATGTAACCGAGAAGCCATTTACCCTGCACATTGACGACACAGCCGAGAATGTCGCTCGCGCCCTGTTCGGCAAGCCGCTCAAGCGGGAATAGTGGCTATTCGATATAAGCCCCTTTTTTTGCTCGGTGGCGGAACAGCTTGACCCGACGATAAAAGGCAAAGCTGTCGTGGTCGGCGCAAAGCCGAGCGAGCGCGGCGCAGTGGCTTCGGCTTCTTACCCGGCTCGGAAATACGGCATAAAATCAGCAATGCCAATGGGTCAGGCGCTTCGGCTCTGCCCGGATCTGATTATTGCGCGCCCAAATCCTCGCGTTTGCGTCCAACGTTCTAAGGCAGTGATGGATATTTTGTTGGAAGCAGCGCCGCTTGTTGAGCCGGCTTCGATTGATGATGTCTTTGCCGATGTGACGATACTGCGGGATCCCATCGACGAAATCGCTCACGATATTCAGCGGCGCGTCAATACAGAGGTTGATTTACCTTGCTCGCTCGGAGGAGGCGCCAGCAAACTCCTGGCGAAAATGGCCAATGCTTTCGGCAAAACCCGGCAGCCAAAAGACAAGCCGCCAAACTCGATTATGATTGTCCCTCCTGGCGAAGAAAAGCTATTCCTAGATGTATAGTATCGTGTTATCATGGTGTTATCTCTAAGTGCGACAAGGAGG
>JAPPFH010000070.1 GCA_028875185.1 Chloroflexota bacterium
CAAGGGGCCGGGGGATGGGGGTTTGTCGCGCTATCAATGAAATTCACCACTCCCGCGTAGGTTAGTGTCTGCGGTCAGTGTCTACGCGACCTACGTGCCCTGCGACCCACGCTCCCCGGCAGCTCGCCCGCTATTGCCCAAGCAGTCCATCGCGTTTTGCATGACTTGCCTAGTGTATTTTAGGCAGCAAGCACGCGAAGGCAAGCATCGCGGACGGTGAGCTCCTCGCCGGGATTCAGCGTCATTGGATTGAGATAGAAGCTCGTTTCGCTGTCCGGGGCGACGGCGATCGCGGGGTCGTGCGCGAAGAAATCGGCAACGAGGTCATCAGCCGACTTGTCGAGAACGGCGCTGTCTATTGTTACACGGCAGCGGGGCAGTGGCTGGCCCGCTTCGTTGGGGAAGGCGCGTTCGGCGTGGATGCCGGGCAGTGGGTCAAGCGCGGCGCAGAACAGGGCCACGGTCTCTTCGCAATAGCGCTCGCGTGCCGCATGATCGAGCTTGAGGTAGCGCTCGACGGCGGCGAGCGCACCCATTATCTCTTCTTTGCCGACTTTCATGGGGCGGCCCAAGCCATGGTTGGGATTGCTGATGGGGCGGATGGACTCGATTAGGTCGCGGCGTCCGAGCATCAAGCCCGAGGACTGCGGCCCGCGCAGGTCTTTCCCGCCGCTGAAAAGGGCGAGGGCGGCGCCCATCTCGGTGAAGCGCCAGAGGTTTTCGACCGGCGGAAGCTGGGCGGCGGCGTCGACGATCACAGGGATGTCATGTTCGGCGGCGATGGCGATCAGTTCGCAGAGCGGCATATCATGGGTGCGGACGAGCGCGCCATGAAACCAGAATATGCAGGCAGTTCGTTCGCTGATGGCGGCGCGCAGGGCCGCCGGCTCAGCTTCGATCTCACGGTATTTCAGACCGGTCTGCTGAATGGCGTAGTCGTAAGGATTGCGTTGGCTGCGGAAGATGATCGCTTCGTTGTGGAAAGCGGCGATGTCGGGGAAGCGTTGAAGCGCGGCGGGATGCTTGTAGAGCACGGCGGCGGCCGAAGCCAGCATGATGCCGGCGGCGGCACCCGAGGTGACGTAGGCGGCTTCGTTGCGCGTCAGCTCGGCGATGCGTTCGCCGGCGCGGCGCTGCAAATGCTGGAGATCGACGAAGGACTTTGCCGCTTCGTTCATCGCCGCCAAGACTTCGGGCGGCATGAGCGAACCACCATACTTGGTCATGGTGGCGCAGGCGTTGATCAGCGGACGGACGCCGAGCGACTGATAATCGGTCATGGTTCGATGGCTCCCTTCGGGTAGCGGATCTGCCAATATTCTGGTGGCGCGTCTTCCCAATGCGGCCTCGAGCGGCCGTTGATATCATAGACGATTTCGCCGGCGCGGATGGTCAGCTCGCAGCTCAGCTTGCGGTCGCCATCCAGGCGCGCATAGCCGCAATCGACATAACCGAACTCGCCTCTTTCCTGGCGCAGAACAGCGATATCGGCTTCGGCGCCGATGCTTAGCGTCCCCAACTCGGGATGGCCGATCTCCCGCGCCGGCGCGACGGTGGAGCGGGAGATGACTTCCTTCAGGCTCATGCCCATGCAGAGCAGCTTGGACATCGTATTAAGCATGTCGTGCACGACGCCATTGACGTTGCCGATGTGCAGATCGGTGCTGATGGAATCGGGCGGGAAGCCGCCTCTGAGTGCGGGGATCGCCTGGCGGAACCAGAAGCTGCCGGCGCCGTGCCCGAGGTCGAAGATGATGCCGCGTTCGCGCGCCTCGAACATGAAGTCGGCCGGCTTGTTTTGGGCATCCAGGATGGGGAATTGCTGGGCGTAGACGTGCGTGTGGATATCGCCGGGCTGCATCTTACTCAGCAATTCTTGGTAGGTCCGGCCTTCGCGATGCCAGAAATCGACCATCAGCGGCTTCTGGCAGATCTCGGCGGCTTCCAGCGCGCGATCGACGGCGGCCCAGGGCGGGTGCGCCTCATCGAAGGGCGCCGACACCCAATAATGCGCGGTCTTGATGCCGACGCAGTCTTCGGGGTAGGCGAGCGCGATAGAGGCGGCGAGTTCGGGATCCATCTCGTTGATGTCTTGCTCGAAGTCGCCAATCATGCCTGATTGGACAATGTTGATGAAGGCGAAGATGCGCGTCTTCCAGCGGTCGATGACAGTGCGCTTGAAATGCAGAAAATGCTTGGCGCCGGCGGTGCCGGTATCGACTACGGTGGTGACGCCGGAGCGGAAGGTGTGATGATCGGCGATGACGCTAAGCGTCTCTGGCTCGCGCGTATGGTAGACGTGGGTGTGGATGTCGATAAGCCCGGGGGTTACGACCATGCCGGAGGCGTCGATTGTCTGTGCGGCTTGGGCGGCGGGCATTTCGGGCGCGACCTGGGCGATGCGGTCGCCGCGGACCGCTACGTCGAGCGGCGCGTCGATATTGTTGGCCGGGTCAATGACGCGGCCGCCTTTGAGCAGGAGATCGTAGTGGGTCATTCGGTTCTCCATTGAAGAATTGGATTATATATTGGATCGCGACGCGCTGAGAACAACGGCTCCTCTATTTTTGAGGTAGAGCGCTGCCCGATAACAGTCAGCATTTGGCTGGGCAATCTCGGAGCGTGTAACCCACCAATAGGCGGCTTAATCGTTTTCCTTTGGTGTCCATATTCCCGACTCCTTGAGTATCCGCAAAATCATGTCTGACGGCCACGCATCTAGCTCGCGGCGTCTATCAATAAAAAGCAATATATACTTGTCTTCACCTTCAAAGTATAAAACGCGAAAACCGCCTCTTTTGCCTCCACCGGTTGAACTGTCCTCAACACGCGCGCCATATACTGGCGCCGATTTCACGCCGCGAGCACGTTTGGACGGAATCTCGCCGACTGAGAGATTCTTTATAAAGCTCTTGAGATCTGCCGGTAGTTTGGGATAATTCTTGGGCTTTGAAAGAGCTTTAACTTGATTGTCGAAGTCCTGTGTAGAGACCACCGATTTGCGCACGGACGGAGCCTCAATCTTGCAACTCTGATATGAGGTCGTCGATAGACCGTGTACGACCCGCTGCCATGTCGCGCAAACCGCGCGCAATACTCTCTTCTATAGCCAAATCCTCTGAATATGGCAGGACGCTATTCTCGCGTTGCTCAGGATATAGGTAATAGATCGCCCGCACGAGCTCGTAAAACGATGACATTCCGGATATCCAGCCGACAATTTGTTTGACGCCAGACGCTAGTTCATCAGTTAAACTGTATTGCCAAGATTCATTATCACCGGATATGCGATACCATTGGCGACCTTCGTCGAAAAACGTCTCGATAATCGGCCCGTCACTCAGTCTCTCTAAATCGGCATAGATATCTTGTGCAAAGGGTCCATATATATATGGTCTGAACTGATAGAAATTCGTCAATTTACCCTCGAATTCCTCGCCTACCAAGAATGCTGATTTCTGTAGTTGTACTCGGTCTAACCCATGCTCGCCGGCCGCCGCGATGATAGCGATTAGTATTCTTTCTCTAGTTGCCCTCTCTCTCGACATATCTTGCCTCCGCATCGCGAGTCGATTTCCCACTCTATTATTGGCTATAAGTCAAGGAATTGTCAACGAGCGACCTCATTACACTATGGTATCGTTAGGTTACATGCAAAGCCAGAGGGAGCGACTTCAATGACCCAATTCAGCGGACAGGTGGCGATAATCACAGGCGCGTCCGGCTTGTTGGCTTCGGGCGTGATTCCCGTATTCCGAGCGGGCGGCGCCAAGCTGGCTTTGACCTGCGGCGATGATCGGCTTTATGAGCGCATGCCAGAATTGCGCGATGATCCGAATCATCTTTGCATGCAAGGCGCCGACCTCTCCGATCCCGCAGTTGTTGACGCGCTGGCGAGCCGCGTCTTGGGGGCATACGGGCGCATCGACATCCTGGTCAATATCGTCGGCGGCTGGGACGCCGGGAAGCCGGTGCATGAGATGACCCTTGATACCTGGCAGTCGATGATCCGCTTGAATTCGACCGTCACATTCTTGCTGTGCCGGGCGGTGATCCCGGCGATGCTGGAGGGCGGGGGCGGGGCAATCGTCAATATCGGCGCCAGACCCGGCCTGCGTTCGAGCGGGAATGATGCCGCGTATGCCGCGTCCAAGGCGGCGGTGCTGCGGCTGACGGAGAGCTTGTCGGAAGAATACAAGCGGCGCGGCATTCGCGTGAATGCGGTCTTGCCATCGGCGATTGTGCCGGCGGAGCGGTACGCCGAGGACCCGCATTCCGGTGTGACGCCGGCGCAGCTTGGGCGCGTGATCGGCTTTCTCTGTTCGGACGAGGGCGCGATCATCCAAGGCGCGCTGATACCAGCCTATGGGACGAAATTTTAGATTTTCTTCACCGCTGCTCCCAAGCCAGGATGCGGAATTCATAAAACTCCGGAGCCACTAAATTGAGCTTGTGTAGGGGCGAGCCATTGGGTCGCCCGTGCTTGAGATAGTGCGTGCTCTAGGGCGAGACAAGGGGCGCGTAGACACCGCCCGTCTCTCGCCCCTACAGATTTCGCTTTGATTGCAAATGGGATTTAGTAAGTTCATTAAAGGAGACGCACAGAGTTATATGCAAATGATACGCTCAATCAGCGGCGGATCATGAACTCCGCGAGCGGCTTTTTTGTGATCGCTGGCGCCTCGGCGTCTGCCGCGGGATAACCGACTGGAATAAGGACGAAGGCGCGTTCATTGGCGGGGCGGTCGAGGATCTCGCTTAGAAATTTCATCGGGCTGGGCGTGTGGGTTAAGGTGGCCAAGCCTGAAATGTGCAGAGCCGCCAGCAGGAAGCCCACCGCGATGCCGACCGACTCCTCGCTGTAATAGTGCAGGACGCGCGCTTCTTCACCCGTTTCCTTATCGATGCGAATGCCATAAGCCTGACGGAAGACGACAATGACGCAGGGCGCGTCTTCGATATGCGGCTTGCGCCAGTCGGTGCCCAGCGGCGCCAGCGCATCCAGCCATTCCTGGCTCATACGCCGCTCGTAACTCTCTTTTTCCTCGGCTTCAGCCGCGATGCGAATCTCCCGCTTCAGCGCGGGGTCGCTGATGACGACGAAGGTCCAGGGCTGCTGGTTGGCGCCCGATGGCGCGGCGCCGGCGACGCGGATGGCGTTCTCGATTATTTCCGCTGGGATGGGCTCGCGCGAGAAGTGGCGGACGCTGCGCCGCGTGAGCAGACGGTCGGCAAATTCATTGGAACGCCGAAGTTGTTCAGCCTCGCTGAGACGCTCGAAGTTCAGCGGCTCGAATACGGGTTCGCTGGGCATGGATTGTGCCTTCTTTCATCGTTGGCGAGCGATTGAGCAGCCCTTATGAGGCCTGTCCGGTAAGTGGCAAATGACTCAGCATTTAACCCCCGGCAGCGATCCCGGCGTCCCGCCAGCATTCAGCGCCAGGTTGCCGCCATCGAAAGGGATCAGCGCGCCAGTTATCCATGATGATGCGTCCGATGCGAGGAAGACGGCCAAGCCAGCAATGTCTTGCGGCTGCCCCAGGCGGCCAATCGGAATACCGGAGAGAAACTGCGCCTCCAGTTGGTCATCCGCTTCCATGCGTTCGACTAAACCGGGATTGATCACTTGCGCCGGCAGAATCGCATTGACGCGGACGCCGCGGCTGCTCCATTCCGTGCTGAGTTCACGCGTCATTTGGGCGACGCCGCCCATGCCGACGCTGTAGGGGAAATTGCCCCGCCCCAGCGCGCTGACCCCGCCAATCGAGCAGATGTTGATGATGCTGCCGGCGCCGGCGGCGAGCATCCTCCGCCCCGCCTCTTGACAGCAGCAGAAGCGCGCTACCGTTAAGCCGAGGACGACATCAGCCATCAGCGCCAGATCGATATCTTCCGGCGCGCCCAGCTTTCCTGGACCCGCCACATTGCCGAGTATGTCAATCCGCCCATAGTCGCGATCAAGCCGCGCGAACATCGCCCGGATCTGCTCGATGCTGGTCACATCGCAATTGACAGGCAGCGCTCGTCGCCCCAGCGCGGCAATCTCATCGGCGGTTGCGCTCAAGCCATCCGCCTTGATATCGGCGATCAGCAGGTCGGCGCCAGCGTCGGCGAGCGCCAGCGCCATCGCCCGTCCCATGCCCTGCGCCGCGCCAGTAACCAGCGCCACGCGTCCTTCGAGGCTGAAAAGTTCTTGAATCATTGGAAGCTCCCTCATACAAACCCCCAGCCCATACCCCTCCCCGGCGGATCTGTGTCAGCGGTCGGTGTCTACGCGACCTACGCGACCCCATTTAAGACCGAGGGGTTTTTCTGAAGGTCGCGCCTGCAACTTAGCTCCCCTTCCCTCATTTTGGGGGAAGGGGCCGGGTCACGTAGACATAGACCTTCGGGGATGGGGCCCCTAAGGCTTTAAGAATTCGCCGGGAATCCGCGAGCCTTCGTATTTCGCGTTCGGATCGCGCTCCATGATTTCTTTCGGGAGATCGCCCTGCCAAAAGTCGGGCGTCGTGCCGGTGGGCCGCCGATGCCAGCTGAGGACCAATGTGCGCCGTCGATCAGTGACATTTTTGCCGGCCGCGTGCAGGATGCGCGCATCCATCAAAGCCAGATCGCCCGCTTTGACGTGGACGAAAGCCTGCTCTGGCACATCGCGGAACATGACCGGATCGTCATCCGCGACGAAGCGGGCGCCTTGTTCATGCGCTGGCGTCAACTCATCATGAATCGGGAAGCGCTTGCGATGGCTGCCCGGGATCACCTTTAGGCAGCCGTTTTCCACCGCCGTATCCGTCAAATAATAACTGAGCGACATGAACTCGGGCCAGGGCGACAGGCTCAGCGGATCGTTCCACCACATCCAGTCCTGATGCCAATAAAGCGGCGGACCACCGGGCTCTTTGGTGAGGATGATGACTTCCGCGGGTCGGTCTCTGTCCGGTCGAAAATCGCCGAAGCCCATATCGTCAAGCGCTTGGTAGGCCGGCGCCCAGGTGAGCAGCTTCTTGATAAGGGCATTGTCTTGCGCGGCAATCTTGATGTGCTGGCCCTGAAAGCGATGCTCCGGCGCTTCTTCATGGGCGGCAATGAGGCGTTCGGTCTCGGCGCGCAATTCGTCCAGAAAGTCTTCGGGCAGGATATTTTCAATCAGCACATATCCATCGCGCAGCATCGCTTCGCGCTTGGCAATCGCCGCGTCTGGCGTAAGCATGGCGCGCCTCCTTGTCCGTTCGGTCGTCCAAGTCTGATTCATAACCTAGCTGTGGCGTGATTGCAAGTCCGATGGGGAAGGGCTTTGGCGAACATTGCGCCATTTTTTCACCATAGAGGCCAACGAGGCAAGACAGAGTGCACAGCGGGCGCAGACTGCGCAGCGCAATATGATCGGACGACTCAGAATCATGTAGGGGCGTCTCGTGAGACGCCCGCCGCGATATTGAATATTCTGCGGGATTTACGGTGCCGCGCGTAGGGCACGTAGACATCGCCCTTCGACATCGCTCTTCGACACTGACCCGTCGGGGAGGGGTTTCTGAGGACAGGACAGTTTTGCCGCGACCAGAAGTTCGTCGCAAATTACGTGTTTTCTCGGGCTTTTTCGGGCGACCCAATGGGTCGCCCCTACAGTTTTCGCCAGGATAGATGCTTTCGAAGTCTAACTTGGGCCTTAAATTTTTGATTAGACCAAACCTGTCCTGTCGTCAGGGCGGGGTTTGGGGTGGGGGTATGCGGGCGATTTGCTTCATGAGTATCCTGAGTTGCCACTGTATCGGACAAGCCTTACAGCATGACAATGGGAATGAGCGACAAATGTGGCGCAATCGACCCCTTATTCGGTAAGGTAATGCTTGCAACAGAACAAGCCTAAGCAGCGCGAATCATCGCCATACGCTGCTGGATCATAAGGAGAGTGACATGACCAACGCGCCAATTCTTATTCGTTACCATCAGCCGGGCGAGGGGGCGCGCCTGGGCGTGTTGCGCGGCGGCGCGGTGCATGACGTCAGCCAGGCCTTCCCCTCGCTGGTCGCGTTCTTCCGTGATTCTTGCGGCGTCGTGGACAGCGCCATCGCCGCCGCAGCAGCCGCTGCCGATGCCTCGCCGCGCCCTTTCCCCGCCAGCGACCTCGACAACGCGCCCGCCGCTGACGCCCCGCATTGGCTGCCGCCGCTGGACGAACAGGAGGTCTGGGCGGCCGGCGTCACCTACCTCGACAGCCGCAAAGCGCGTCAGGAAGAATCAGCCGACGGCGGCGATGTCTACGCCCGCGTCTACACCGCCGAGCGCCCGGAGATCTTCTTCAAAGCCTCGTCCAAGAACACGGTCGGGCATCTGGACGCGGCCGGCTTCCGCGCCGATTCAAGCTGGAATGTGCCTGAGCCTGAGTTGGCGCTGGTCGTTAATCCGGCCCTGGAGCTGCTCGGCTTCACGATTGGAAACGATATGAGCAGCCGCGACATCGAAGGCGAGAACCCGCTCTATCTGCCGCAGGCGAAAGTCTACACCGCCTCATGCGCCATCGGTCCCGGCATCCTGCTGGCGCCCTCGGACGAGTGGCTGGATACCACCATTCGCTTGGTCATCAGCCGCGCCGGCGACGATGTCTTCAGCGATTCCGTCTCAACCGATCAGATCAAGCGCAGCATCCCCGAGTTGATTGATTATCTGGGCCGCAGCAATTGCTATCCCAGCGGCGTCATGCTGTTGACTGGCGCCGGCATCGTGCCGCCGGCCGAGTTCACGCTGGCGATTGATGATGTCGTCACTATCACAATTGACGGCATCGGCGCGCTGCGCAACCGCGTCATCGAGGTTTGAGACTCATGCCGCGCCGCGTTGAACTGGGGGAACTGAAGCTGCCGGAATTCGGGCTGCCCGGCCTGCAGCCCGTCATCCCGCCCGCGACTTATGAGGCGCGCGTTGATGCCGCTTTGACGCGCGCTATGGACGCTGGCTACGACGCCCTTCTCGTCTATGGCGATCGCGAACACTTCGCCAATCTGGCTTATCTGACCGGTTACGATCCGCGCTTTGAGGAGGCTTTGCTGATTCTCCTGCCTGGGCGGAAACCCACGCTCCTGCTTGGCAACGAAGGCATGGCGTACAGCGGCGTCTCAAGCATTGAGCTCCAGCGCGTTCTCTATCAGACCTTTAGCCTGCTGGGGCAGCCGCGGGGCCAGAGCCCGATGCTGCGGGACATCTTGATTACCGCCGGCTTGCGCGCCGGTCAACGCCTTGGCATCGCCGGCTGGAAGTCCTTTGATGAGCGCGAAGCGGGCGACCACGCGCGGGCGCTGGAGATTCCCGCGTTCATCGTTGATGTCCTGACGGAAATCGTTGGCGACCGTGACCGGCTCTTCAACGCAAGCGACATCTTCATGCACCCGGAAACTGGACTGCGCGCCATCAACGAAGTCGATCAACTGGCTTGTTTCGAGTTCGCCGCGACTTATACCTCACAAGCGGTTCGCAATCTGATTTTCGGCGTCGAAGCGGACATGAGCGAATTCGAGGCGGTCGCCTTGATGCAAATGACCGGGCTGCCCCAGTCTTGCCATTTGATGTTTTCCAGTGGCGAGCGCGCGCGCCTCGGCTTGGCCAGCCCGTCGCCGCGCCGCCTGAGGGTCGGCGATCCCGTCTTTCTGGCTTATGGCGTCTGGGGCGCGCTGAACGCTCGCGGCGGCTGGCTGGCGCGCGATGAGAATGACTTGCCGGCCGCTGCGCGCGCTTACGTTGATAAGCTGGTCGCGCCTTATTTCCGCGCCATCGTTGAGTGGTACGAAGCGATCGGCATCGGCGTCACCGGCGGCGAATTGCATCAGGTCATCGAGTCGCGTCTGGGCGATCCCTTCTTCGGCATCGGGCTGAATCCCGGTCATTTGATTCATCTGGACGAATGGCTGCACTCGCCGATTTATGCCGGCTCTGATATCGCGCTGCGCTCGGGCATGGCGATACAGGTCGATGTCATCCCGGCGACGCACTCGCCTTATCACAGTACCAATATCGAAGACGGCATCGCCCTGGCTGACGAACCGACGCGCAAAGCCTTCTGGCAAAAGTATCCGGCCGCCTGGGATCGCATCCAGCACCGCCGCAATTTCATCCGCAATACACTCGGCATCAAGCTCAAGCCGGAGTTGCTGCCCTTCTCGAACCTGCCCGCCTACCTGCCGCCATTCTGGCTCTCGCCGCGGCGGGCGATGCGGGCGGTTGATTAGAATGGTTTGCCAGCGAGCGGGATTTCGTCGCAAATTACTTGTTTTCTTGGGCTATTTCGGGCGACCCAGTGGGTCGCCCCTACATCTTTTGCGCTCCGTCGGGCGACTGACCCGCCGGGGAGGGAATTAGGCTGGGCGACTACTCGCCGCCGGGACGAAGCATGACCTCGACCGGCTGCCACATATCGCCGACCACATCGACATCGTCCATCGCCAGCGCATCCAGCGCCGCCTGCGCCAAGTCGCTGCGGTAGGCGTCCATGCCCGGTTCTTCGCTGATGACCAAGCCCTCAATCGACACAGCCACCGTCTGCGCCCAGAGGTCCTCGTCCATGATGCCGATGCCGGCGGGCGAGGGCCAAATCAACTTGCTGATCTCATTGAGCTGCCAGGTCTGGTGGCTCTCGCCGAGGGTCGAGCCATTATCCAGCACGATGCCAACGCATTCATCGGGATTGTCGCGGCAGTGGATCCAGCCGCGGAAGCTCGCTTTGAGGAAGGCGACGGCGAGATCTTCGTTGCCCTCTTCCGCCAGCCAGTCGGCGTTAACGAAGACGTGATCTTGCAGCATGGCGGTGCCGACATCGTTGAAGTCGATGACGTTCAGGTCTTCCGGCTGATAGAGCTCGCCGGTATCCGGATTCACCGCTTCGAGGACCTGCGCGTATTCGTTGTAGGTCATGGCTTGCGCCGCGTCCAACTCGCCATTGAGCAGCAGCGACATGTCGAAGGGCTGCTGGATAACGGTGACGTCATCAGCGTTTTCCGGATCAATATCGACCGCGCGCATGGCGGCGAAGAGCTCGTGCTCGTTGCCGAAGCCCCAGGTGCCGATGCGCATGCCGGCGAAGTCTTCGACCGATTCAATACCGGTGTCGACGAAGGAGACTTCGAGCGTGCCGCTGCGTTGGAAGACCTGCGCGATATTGACCAGATTGGCGCCGCGCTCGTTGGATTCCAGCACCTTCGGCACCCAAGCCAGGCCGAATTCGGCGCCGCCGGAAGCGACCACCTGCTGCGGCACAATCTCGACCGCGCCCTCGAGGATAGTGACGTCCAAGCCTTCGTCCTCATAGAAGCCGAGGTCGACGGCGGCGAAATAGCCAGCGAACTGCGATTGCGCCACCCACTGCAATTGCAGCTTGACCGGCGTCATATGCCCATCGGCGCTGACGGCGGATAATCCCGCCAGCAAGACGCATATCACCAGGAAAGCAAATCGTTTCGTCATGTGAAGTTTCCTCCATATACTTGCCATTCGACTTTAACGACCGCTTGATTATAGCGCATTTCGCCAGCATTTTGACATATCGCGCCCGCCCCCCTGACGACAGGACAGATTTTATCCGATTGGCTATGGATGCTTCGATGCGCCAATCACAAGCAACTCTAAGAGCGAAAATTGTAGGGGCGACTCGGTGAGTCGCCCGATGGAGCGCAAAAGATGTAGGGACGACTGAACCGCAGTGTCGGCGGTCAGTGTCTACGCGACCTACGCGCGGCGGTGAGTCGCCCGACGTAGCGCAAAAGATGTAGGGGCGACCCAATGAGTCGCCCGAAAAAGCCCTAGAAATTGTAGAATTCGGGACGATATTTTGTTCGTTGAAAAACTGTCCTGTCCTCACTCCTTGTGGGGCGCGCGTAGACACTGCGCTACGGCAAGGGGCCGGGTCACGTAGACATAGACCTTCGGGGATGGGGGTTTGTCGCGCTATCAATGAAATTCACCACAC
>JAPPFH010000077.1 GCA_028875185.1 Chloroflexota bacterium
CCACTAACGTCTCGGCCGGCAGCATCACCAACGACAGCATCACCCTCACCTGGACCAGATCCAGCGGCGCCACCAGCTACGAAGTCCGCTACAATCCCACTATAGTTGACTTCACCAACTGGTCCGATATCGGCGATGTAGACAGCTATACCTTGACGGGGCTCACCGCCGCTAGAGCCTACGCCCTGCAAGTCCGCGCCAAAAACGCCATCGGCGTTTCCAGCCATGTGACCGCCCGCGCTACCACATTAGATGGCCCAAACAAAGCCCCGCCAGATGTGACGAACCTCCGCGTCACCCGCGTCACGCATAACAGCATCACCGCAAGTTGGACCAAATCCCCCGGCGCAACCAGTTATGAAGGACCAAGAAGGATCGATTCAAACGTCTGGTATAATTACGGCAATGTCGACAGCCATACTTTCACGGGTCTGCTCCCCGATACCTTTTACGAAGTACGCCAAGGATTCCGCGCCAGAAATGCCTATGGCATAAGCCAAGGGCTTTTATTGCAAATTTCGGCAACTACCCTTCCCGCGCCGCCGGGCTATTACGACACTGACGACGATGATGATGAGGAGGAAGATGACAGGCCGCGGCCCACTCCAGCGCCCAGTCCCACCCCCATCCGAGACACGCTCAATCACCTGCCAGCCGGCATCCAGGTCAGCAACTGGCAAGATGGCGCCCAGGGAAAGCGGGTCGGTCCCGCCGGCGTGGGCAGAGCCGATGTCATCGAGCAAGGCATCCTCGACGCGGTCGATGTCTGGAGCAATGTCACGCCGGGCGTCGAAGTCTGCTTCAATCAGCTGGGGCGCGTCGTTTTTCTCGACGCCGCCTACGCCCCGCGCAAGCTGTCTGATTTGCCAGCGTATTCGCGCGCTGGCATGACCTGTACGATCATCGACAGCGCCGGCACCGTCGTCTTGCTGCGCGGCGAAAGCCCGCCGCCGCAATCCAGTCAGTCGCAAAGCGCAAGCGCCGCGCCGCTGGCAACCGCCGAACCCAGCAAGCCTCACAGCCAGACGCTTCGCGGCTGCGAGGTGCGGCCCTGGGCGAATGTGAAGTTCCGCCAGAGCCCGCCCGGCGGCGAAGTCATCGGCGTGACGGCCATCCGCAAGTGGCTGCCGGCCAGCGAGAAGCGCTACGGTTATTTCAAGGTTCGCCTTTGGGGGCGCGAGGGCTGGATCAGCGGCCGCTTTGTCTACACCCGGGGCGATTGCGGCGCCTGAATCCGCGCCAGTCAAGCAAAAAATCCAGCCATGCCTTTTTGAAGGACATGTGTATAATACGTCCCACCTGGAATTTCCTTGTCTAGCGGGAGTACAAGCGCCGTGTCACAGTCAAATCGCCTTCAAGAACTGCGGGAGCGGATTGACCCGATCAATCTGCAGATTCTGGAATTGCTGAATCAGCGCGCCGAGATCGCGCTTGATATCGGCAAGGTGCAGCAGGAGGTGGGCACGCGATTTTATGACCCGCAGCGCGAAGCGGAAATGCTGACCGCGCTGCAGCTTGCCAACAACGGACCTTTCAGCAACGAGACGATCAGCAAGCTCTTCCATGAAGTCTTCCGCGCCACGCTGCATCTGGAGGAGCAAGACGCGCAAGAAAAGATCCTCGTCCAACGGAAAGCCCCCGACCAGCACACAATCATTGAGTTCGCCAACGGTTTGCAACTGGGCAACGAGACCTTTGAGTTGATCGCCGGTCCCTGCGCTGTGGAAAGTTACGAGCAGATGGATACGGTTGGGGCCGCCCTGGCTGCGCGCGGCGTGAAGATGATCCGCGGCATGGGTTACAAACCGCGCACCTCGCCCTACGACTTCCAGGGCATGGGAGAAGAGGGCTTGAAAATCGCGCGCCAGGTCGCCGACAAATATGGCTTGGTCGTCATCAGCGAAGTGCTCGATCTGTCGCTGATCCCGATGATGGATGACTATGTGGACGCCTTCTGGGTGGGCGCGCGCAATATGCAGAACAGCTTCCTGCTGCGGGCGCTGGGGCTGCAAGCGAAGCCAGTGCTGCTCAAGCGCAGCTTCGGCGCGACGCTGAAGGAATACATCTACGCCGCCGAATACATCATGGCCGGCGGCAACCAGCAGGTCATATTGATGGAGCGCGGCATCCGCACCTTCAGCGAGTGGACGCGCAACACCCTTGATATCAGCGCCGTGCCGCTGCTCAAGCAAGAGACGCATCTGCCGGTCATCGTTGATATATCGCATTCGGCCGGGCGGCGCGATATCGCCAATCCACTGGCGCGGGTGGCGCGGGTCAGCGGCGCTGACGGGCTGATGGTCGAGGTCCATCCCAACCCGGATGTGGCGATGTCCGATGCCAAGCAGCAATTGAACCTGGATCAGTTCAACCAATTGATGGACGAGATCGAATCCATCGGCGAGCGTTACCAGCAGCCGGTTTAACCGCGCAATTTCAAGGAGTGCTGAATTTCATTGATAGCGCGACAAACCCCCCATCCCCGAAGGTCTATGTCTACGTGACCCGGCCCCTTGCCCCCACAAGGAGGGAAGGGGAGTTTTTCAAGGAATTACGGGCTTTTGAAGTCCCTCCCTCATTTTGGGGTCGCGTAGACACTGACCCGTCGGGGAGGGATTTAGAGTGGGGGAAACGAGGGATATATCAACACATTCACCACACCCCGATTTCACGCAACTGAGCAAGAATCTCCAGCGCCTCGTATAATTTCTAGCGGGGCGCTTTTCTTTTGCCGAGCGCGGCTTAGAGCCAATCGGCGAGACGAGGCATACGAATCGCTATGTGGAAAAGGCTGGATCAGCGCAAACTGACGGTCGTCCTCCTCATCGCCATCGCTGCGCGTTTGGCTGCGCTGGCGCTGTTCCGCGAGCATTTCGCCTATAGCGAACCCGGCGGCGTGATTCACGGCTCGGTCGCCTACGATGAGTACGCGCTGAACCTGCTGGAGACGGGCGTATACGGCCGCGTTGCCGGCGCCCCCGACGCTGGATTGCCGCCACTGTACAGCGCTGTTGTCGCCGCCGTATATGCCGTCTTCGGGCGCCAATACCTGGCGGTCGCCGCGCTGCATATCCTCTTCGACGCGCTGTCGATCGCGCTGCTCTACGACATCTGCCGCCGGCTCTTTCCGCGCCGCGGTCAAGAGGGCGATGTTATCGGCGCGCTGGCTGGTCTTTTCTTTGCGCTTTACCCCTATCTGATCTTCCAAAACCTGACGCTAAACGACACGGCGTTTTGGATCCTGCTGCTGCATTTATTCGTGTGGCTGCTGATACGTTTGCGCGAACGGACCGCTACCGACCGCGCGGCAATGGCGATCGCCGTGCTGGCGGGGCTGGCGCTGGGCATATCGGTCTTGGCGCGGGCGCTGCTGCCGCCACTGGCGCTGCTGGCGGCGCTGTGGTTCATGCTCAGACTCAGCCTCCGGGAGACGATTCTGCGGCTGCTGCCGGTGGCTGTCGTCAGTTTGCTGGTTCCGCTGCCCTGGCTGCTGCGCGCCTACGACATTTATGGCGGCTTTGTGCCGATCGCGCTCAATAGCGGCGAGAATGTTTTTCAGGGCAACAACCCCTATGCGGCCGCCGTTTTCCGCGCTGGCTACGATGTGCAATGGCTGGCGCCGCCCTTGGACATTCCGCCGACGGACGAGCGCCTGCGCCGCAACGCCGCTCTGGGCGAAGCCGGTTGGCGCTACCTGCGCGAAAATCCGGGGGCGGTCCCCGATCTGATGCTCGTCAAGCTGCTTGTTTATTGGAACCCGCAGGTCACGCCCCTGCGCAATCTGCGGCAAGGCGAGAAGCTGAGCGTGGATGCCGCGGGAAACATCGTCATCATCACCGGCGAAGGCTCGCAGCTTGGCGTGACCGCCGCCAACGCCGCCTATCAGGACAATAGCCTCTTCAACATCGTCGGGAGGAATCTGCACATCATCTACTTCGGCGGGCTGTGGCTTCTGGCGATCGCGGGCGCCTGGCTGCGCCGCCGCGAATGGCGGATGCTGAGCCTGCTCGTTTTCGCGCAGGTCAGTCAAACGCTCGTGTACCTGCTCTTCCATCCCTCGACGCGCTACCGCTCGCCGACCGACCCGCTGCTCTTCGTATTTTCGGCGGCGGCAATAATGTGGGTTGTGGAACGATGGCGGGGGCGGAGAGTGAAGTGAATCGCTCCAGTCAATTGACCAAAATGAGAATACCCTGAAAAAAAGGTTGCGAGTCTCAAACACTTGTTCTATCCTTGTGCCAGACTAATGCTGCGGAAGGATTAGGATGAACAGGCAGAATCCACCCAAAGGCATTGAGTGGACGCGAATAAAGACAGCCAATGGCGAGGTACTACCCGGCTACACTTGGAATCCGACCGGCGGCTGTTTCCACGGCTGCACCTGGCAAATGCCGGACGGGTCGGTCACCGAGTGCTATGCCAAGACGATCGCCGAGCGCTTCACATCCGGCTATCCAAACGGATTTGAACATCACTACTGGCGGCCGCACAGCCTGGACGCGCCGCGCAAGCTGAAGAAACCAGCCGGTATCTTCGTCGGCAGCATGGCGGACTTGTTCGGACACTGGGCGCCGGAAGAGCAGATTCGCCAAGTGCTGCATGTGATGGAAGAAGCGCGCTGGCACACTTTCCAGACGCTGAGCAAGTTTCCGATCCGGCTGCCCGACTTCAATCCATTTCCCGAGAACGTTTGGGTTGGCGTGAGCTTGCCGGCTGGTCACTTGATGAGCGCAACCGGTGGCGCGCGGGCGCTGAAAGCCTACCTAAAACACATGAAGCAAATCAGGGCGACAGTCCGCTTCATGAGCGTCGAGCCGCTCTGGTTTGATGTGGCGCCGGTATTTGAGGAATGGCTGGAGCGGGAAGAGAAGCTGCCCTTCGAGTGGGCGATTATTGGGGCGGCGTCGAATGGGCGGCGTGTTTTCCAGCCCGAAACGAAGTGGACGGCGAGGCTCATTGAGCTACTGGATGAGCGGGACGTACCGATTTTCTTTAAGGGAAACATGGATAAAGACTTCTGGCAGGATTGGCGAGACGCATTCCCCATCGCCTAACTTACTCTCTCTTATCGCATCAGCGATATCTCGACCTTATCGTTTCCAGGTGTCAATCCATTATGTATTTGTATCCGAGCTTTGAGATTCTCGAATTCCTTGGGAACACTAAGACTCCGCGGCCTACCACCCAGCACTGCCGTAAACTGAGACCCTGAAAACCGTCCAAAATTATCAGCTCGCGAAGCCACCAGACCACGTAGCTCGTCTCTTACAGTCGAATCAACCTCTTCGAGTTCTACAAGAACCGCCTGTTTGAGAGCTTTGAGTTCCCGCAGTATTTCGTCTTCGGGATTCAAATCAAAGAAGCTCATCTGCTGCCCAATGCCTGCTTCTTTTCGCTCGGCGTCCAAAGTGCGATCTCGGAGTCCTTGTGTTGCGAAACACACGTCGTTCATTACTTGCATGCCTTTTAGGCTCTTGGTCGCAAACAACAAATAGTACTTAAGGGCATCGTCAGAACTCAATATCGGGATTCTACCTACGTAGGGGAAATGCTTGATAAGCTTGTCCTCATACGCCTTTGTCAAGCGATCGCGTTTTCTTTGGGCCCCGTCATCATAGCTCGCCACGCATTTAAGCCAATAATCAGAGCTATCTTCACCGAGAATCGAGTTAAAGGTACTGTGAAGAGACTCTTCATTGCCTGTCAGCCTAGTTGCCGTCTGCGCATCAAATCGGATCAGGAGCTCAGTTTTCGCATCGCGGTGAAAAATGGGCAACAGTGCTTGCCACTCCAGTCCTTTAAGACCGATAGGATCAAGGAAAAAAAGAGTGGGTTTGTCACCAATTATGCCCAGGATCTCTGCCACATACTGGCCAAAGTCGCCGTGACGATTTGTTACGTAGTCTGAATATTGTGTTGTGCTACGTTCTAGGTTCTGAAACACGCAGTTATCTAATTCAACATTTATGCATTGAAGCGCATACTGAGCGTTTGTACGTGCCAATTCTTGGGCATGTTTTGCTGCCAGGACTGGTGACCCAATAGCATCATCTTTGGTATATTTTCCGGGACCCGCGAAACCATCAACGTAAAAGATCGACTCCCATGACCGCATTATGGCCGACATAGCCTTCAGGTATTCTATGAGAATAGCGTGTTTCCACCGTGACCACGGCAAGAGCGATTCCTGATATTGTTTCGGATCAGTAGGCATCTGGCATCCGTTCCTAAATCTTCAAACAAGTATGCCAACATTAGCACATTCATTCGATGCCGGCAATCCACTCACTCCCGATCCGGCGCTAGCAGATCCCAGAAGCGATTGAGCAAATAGCGATGCCGCATCGCCTGCGACAGCAGCGCCATCGTCAGGGTGAATAGCGCCGCAATCGCCACGATCATCAGCGAGCCATCACCGCCATCCCAGTGCGGCGGATCAAACTCGAAAAGCGCCGGAAAGAGGTACATCGCGATGATGGTCAGCGCCGTCAGCGCGCTGCTCAGCAGCAGGATGCGCCAGTGCTGCAGGAAGGAATCGGGGTTGTAGAGGTCGATTCCCTGGATATGCCAGGTGATCAGCATGCCGTAAAGCGCGACCATGATCGTCATCGCCGAGCGCGTCATCGTCAAATCACCGCCGCCGCCGAACCACACGATGAGGTAGAGCAGTGTCATCACCGCCGCGCCGATGCAGCCCATGGTGACGATGTAATCCAGCACATCGCGCCGGTAATGCGCCATGAATCGCGGGCGCAGCCAGCCAAAGGCGATCAGCGTGGCCGGCAGATTGACCGTGCCGAAGGTCGCCCAACTGATCTGCACTGGCGTAATCGGGAATGGAAGCGCCATGAAAGCGATGCAGACGAAGAGCGCCACCATGAAGAAATTGCGCACCAGGAACATCTTCATCGTGCCGAAGATGGTCTGGGTGGTCTCCTTGCCCTCGCGGAAGGCGCGCGGCAGCGTCGACATGGCGTTGTTGAGCAAGACAATATCGGCGACATCTTTGCTGATCTGCGTGCCGTCGTTCATCACAATGGCCAAGTCGGCTTCTTTCAGCGCCGGCACATCATTGACGCCATCGCCCACCATCGAGACGTATTCGCCGTTGCGCCGCAGCGATTCGACGATGCGCTGTTTGGTATCCGGCTCGATGCGGGCGAAGACGTGGCTCTCGCTGACGGCGCTGTCAAATTCGCCCGCTCCCATCGCATCCAGTTCGGCGCCGCTGTAGGCGCGGCTGCCGATATCCATGCCCGCGGCGGCGGCGATAGCGCGCACAGTCTCAATGTTGTCGCCCGAGATCACCTTGAGCGTCAGCCCCTCGTCGCGGAAAGCGGCCAGCGTGTCCTGGATGTCGTGGCGGATCTGGTCGCTCATGACGATCAGCGCCAGCGGCGCTACATCATAGACAGCGACGCCGGAGGCCACATCCGGTTCGCCCGCCATTTGGGCAAAAGCCAGAACGCGCATGCCATCAGCGGAAAGTGTTTCCGCCCGCTGCAATTCGGGGCTGTCGCTCGGCAGCAGGCGCTCGGGCGCGCCCAGCAACAGGGTCTTTTCCGGCAGGCGGACGGCCGCCCATTTGCGCCCGGAGGAAAAGGGAATCTCCTTCAGCTTCGGCGGGTAATCGGCGTCGACCACCACGTCATCTATGTAGCGGTCTATAGCTTGAGCCGTGTTATTCAGGTGCGCCAGATTCTTCAAGAAGCTATGCAGATCGCTGTGGATGTCGCTGAGAGTGGCCGCTTCGATGGGAACCACTTCGCGCACGGCGAGTTTGTTTTGCGTCAGCGTGCCGGTCTTGTCGAAGCAGAGCACAGTCGCGTTCGCCAGCGACTCGACGGCGTTGACGCGCTGGATCAGCGTCTGCTGCCGGCTGATCTTGACGGCGCCGATGGTCAGCGACAAGATCGCCACCAGCACCAGCCCTTGCGGCACCAGGCTGGTGGTGAAGACGACGGCGTTGCGCACGATCTCGAGGAATTCGTTGCCTGTGCTAAAGCCGGTGACGAAGATCAGCGGCACGAATATCGCCATGATGACAACGGCGACTTCGACCGTGATATCAATTTTGATCTGGGTCGGCGTCTTGACCAGCTTATATTGCTTGGCGATGACGGACAGGCGGTTGATGTGGCTCTCGGCGCCGACCTTGGTCGCGCGCATGACGCCGGCGCCGGCGATGCAGAATGAGCCGGACAAGACCGCGTCATCGAGCGCTTTGCCGACGGCGTCCGATTCGCCAGTCAGATGCGATTCGTCCATCTCCAGCGAATCGGCTCGCAGGACGACGCCATCGACGACCAGCCGGTCGCCCGGCTCGATTCGGATGATCTCGTCCTTCACCACGGCGCGCATCGGCACATCAATCCATTCGCCATCGCGCCGGCAGCGCACGGTCTGTTCGACAAGCGCCGCCAATTGGTCGAGTTGACGCTTGGCGTTGAATTCCTGGATCATGCCGAAGAAGGTATTGGAGACGACGCTGAAGCCGGCGAAGAAAGCGGTGGCGTAATCGCCCAAGGCGATGACGATGATCAGCATTGACCCCAGAACGATGTTGAAGAGATTGAGCACATTCTCACGGAAGATATTCCAGTAGCTGCGGCCCACGCGCGCTTCAAAGTCGTTGGATTGGCCGCTGCGGATGCGCTCGCGTACGTCGCTCGCGCTCAACCCGGCGAGGTCTTCGCTGTCTTCGCTGGTGTGTTCATGTGTCGCTTGCATGGCTGGAATTGTAATGCCAAATTGAACTACGGAAGTAGAACCAAGTTAGCCATAGGAAACAGTCGGACATATATTGCATGAGCAGGCGAGCCACTTCGCATTGTATTCGAGATTTCATCCAAATGGCGGACATGCTCATGGCTTACTTGGAATCTCCGAGAACACAGTCGATGAGGGCGAGAATCATAAGTTGTACGATTATCATGCGCGCGGCGTTTCGTAAAACCCGCCATGTCGTGTATTTTCTGTTATTCTCGTAAACGATAGTCGCTTACTTAGACCAGACGAGAGGATGTACCATGATTCAGATCGCCGAGATGCTGCCGCCCGTCTATTCGCAGTTGTGGGACCTGGTCGCCCAATGCGGTGTGACGCATGCCGTCGGCGAGCTGGACTTCGCCGATCATTATCGCGCTGCCCCGCCCTGGAGTTATACCTCGCTGATGCGGGTCAAGAACGCTTACGAAGATCGCGGCTTTGAACTGGCGGTTATCGAAAGCCGCCCGCCATTGACAAAGGCGAAGCTGGGCTTGCCGGGCCGCGATGAGGAGATCGATACCGTCTGTGAGTTGATCGACAGCATGGGCAGGCTGGGCATAGCAGTATGGTGCTACGAATGGATGCCGGTGATGAACTGGATGCGCACTTCAACGACGATTCGCGCGCGCGGCGGCGCGCTGGTTACCGGATATGATCACAGCCAAATGCGTGACGCGCCCCTCACCGAGTACGGCGAAGTGAGCGAAGAGCGGCTTTGGGACGCGCTTCAATATTTCCTGGAGCGCGTGATCCCGGTCGCCGAGTCGGCTCGCGTCAAGTTGGCGATGCATCCGGACGACCCGCCGCTGTCGCCGATCCGCGGCTTGGGGCGTATCATGCGCAGCGTCGAGAACTTCCAGCGCCTGCTCGATCTCGTGCCCAGCCCGATGAATGGCATCGCCCTCTGCCAAGGCAATTTCACGCTGATGACCGATGACTTGCCCGCGGTGATTCGGCAGTTTGGCGACAAGATATTCTTCGTGCACATGCGCGATGTCGCGGGCGAGCCGGCGAAGTTTGAGGAGAGTTTCCATGACGCCGGGCAGACAGATATGGTCGCCTGCATGCGCGCTTATCGCGACATCGGCTTTAGCGGCGTACTGCGCCCCGACCACGTGCCCACCATGGCCGGGGACAGCAACGACCAAGCTGGTTATTCAGCGATCGGGCGGCTCTTCGCGATTGGCTATCTCAAGGGGATTCGCGAGGCTCTGTATGGCGACAGCGCTCCGGGCTAATTGGCTTCAAGCCGCCCAGCCCGCGGTTACGGCGCGCCTTCGATATCGCGCATTCGCCTGTCTTTTAACTCTCCGTCATCAATCATGAACCAGGCAACCAACGAAGCGAGCAGGCAGAAAACCGCGGCGATCGACATCAATACGCTGAACATATCGGCAAAGGAGCGCCTTATCACCAGGCGAACCTGTTCCGTCTCATCTTCCGTCAGCGTGTCGGGTATCGCCGTTTCCGCCAGGTCGCCCGCGTCAGCCGCCAACTGAATCTGGGTCTCCGCCGGCAGCGACTGAATATAAGCATCGTTCTTCAAATTCTGGCCGAACCAGGAAATCGCCAGCCCGCCCAGAATACCGATGACCAACACCTGCCCCGTCCGCACCACTGTATTATTTACACCGGAGGCGATGCCGGCGTTGTTCTCCGGCGCCGATGCCATCGCCGCCATCGTCAGCGGGGCAAACACCATGCCGAAGCCGATGCCAAGCAAAAACACAGCCGGGAAGAATGTGCTGAAGTAATCTGATTCGCCGCCCGTTAAGCCGACGCTGGCTAACACGACCAGGCTCAAGGCGCAGCAGCTCAAGCCAATCGTCAAAATAAACCGCGGTCCGCGCCGATCCAGATGAGGCCCGACCACGGCGGAGACAACCGTAGCGACCAATATCATCGGCACAGTCGCAAGCCCGGTGAAGGTGGCGCTGTAGCCTTGCGCTTGGATAAGATTAAGCGGCAGATAGAGAACCGCCGGCTGGATCACGCCATGGAATATAAGCGTAATCAGATTGGCGGCTCTAAAGGTGGGGGATCTGAACAGCCGCAGCGGCAATATCGCGTGCTTGGCAGTTCTTTCGTCATGCAGAAAACGCGCGATCGCGAGCAGCCCAATAACGATGGGGGCGATGATAAGCAGGCTGTCAAAACCGAAGGTTGAACTTTCGATAAAGCCGAAGGACAGCCCGCCCAATCCCAAAATAATCAGCAGCGCGCCAGCAAAACTCATCCGCCGGGGCGCGTCTTTGTCAAAACTCTCGGGGATGAAACGAATGATGGCAAAGGCCGCCATTAGGCCTAGCGGGATGTGAATGAAGAAGATCAGCCGCCACATGCCAAAATCGGTAACGACGCCGGCAAAGAAGGGCGCCACGCCCGCCATCAGCACGGTGAACCCCGCCCATACGCCAAATGCCCAGCCTTGCCCTCGCCGGCTAAAGTAGGCGGATGTGATTGCCAGGCTGTTCGGCACAATCATGGAACTGCCAATGCCCTGCGCCACCCGCCCGGCGATGATGACATTTGTCGTTGTCGCTATGCCACAGAAGACTGAAGCCAAACTAAAAAGCAATATCCCCCACAGGCAGACACGGTTGCGCCCGAAATGATCGCCCATAGAACCAGTAACGACGATAAGCGACGCCTGTACAAGCACGTACGAATTGGGAATCCAAATGAGATCGGCGCCGCGCGCGCCCAACTCGACCTGAATAGCGGGCAACGCTACATTCAGCGACGTGCTGGCGACAAAAGCCATGCTCGCGGCCGAGATGGTGGCGAACAACACCCAAAACCCGGTGGACCGGCCGCCGATGCCTAGGCTAATTGCCGCCACTGTAATTCTCAAATACAGCAAATAGTAAAATCATACCTTTTCAGCATATCACAACATTGGTCAAACTTGGGCAAATCAAGCGAAATTCAATTCGAGCGACATCTCCAGTCTTCGCTGATCGAAAGTCGCTTCGGGCTTGGCGGCGGGGGCGGGGGCTCATTCGGCAAAGGGCAATTCGCGCTCAATGAGCAGTGCCGCCAGCAAGCCGCTCAAAAGGCTGAGCCCAGCGGCGATCCACATGATGACGTTGATGGCGCCGGAGAAGGTCTCGCGAATCAGATCTTGCAGGTACGCGCTCTCCATCGCCGTCAGGGTCGCGGGCGGCGCGGTCTCCGCCAGCTTGACCGACTCCGCCGAGAGCAAGGCGCGGGCGTCGGCGGGCAGCGCGATAACCGAAGGATCGCTCAGCAAGGACTGCTTGAACAGGACCAGCACGATGCCGCCCATGACCGCGATCGCCAATACCTGCGCCGACCGCGATACCGTGTTGTTCAGCCCAGACGCCATGCCGGCATGATGCTCGTCGACCGATGCCATAACCGCCGTAGTGAGTGGCGCAAGGGTAACGCCCATGCCAGCGCCAAAGAGGCAGATCGCGGGAAAGAGCGTCGCCCAGTAGGTGTCTTGCCCGCTTTCCGGCTGCAGCGTCGCCAGCATCACAAAGGAGAGGCTGATAAGCAGCGGACCAACGATCAGCGGCAGGCGGGGCCCGTAACGATCGATGACGCGGCTCATTATAAAAGAGAGGACGACCATTAGAACGGTCATCGGCAGCAGCGCGAAGCCGACGGCGGCGGCGCTATAACCCTGAACTTGGATCAAACTGAGGGGCAAAAAGAAGAGAACGCTGTTCATCGCGCCATAGAGCAGGAGCGTCAAAGTGTTGGCGCCGGTGAATGTGCGCGAGCGGAAGAGGTTCAGCGGCATCATCGGATGGTCGCTGTGCCCTTCGATCCAAATGAAAATGGGCAGAATCGCGACGGCGGCCGCGCCTGACAGCAGCACCAGCGGGTCGTCAAAGCCGCGCCGCGGACCTTCGATACAGAAGAAGCCGCTGAGCATCAGCGCCATAGTGCTGAGAAAAGTACCCGAGATATCCAGCTCTTTCGGCGCTTCTTCATCGTAGCTCTCCGGCACATATACAACCAGGATGAGGATGGCGGCCAGGCAGAGCGGAATGTTGATCAAGAATATCATGCGCCACATGCCCAATTCCGTGAGCCAGCCGCCCAAGATCGGACCGGCGCCGGATATCAGCATGGTAAAGCCGGACCAGACGCCGATCGACCAACTGCGGCGATGATGAAAAAAGAAGGCGGCGACGATGGCCAGGCTGCAGGTTATCATCATGCCGCTGCCGACGCCCTGGGCGGCGCGCGCCATAATCAAGACATTGGCTGAATTCGTCGTGCCGCAAACCAGCGAAGACAACGCGAAAATAACGATGCCAATGAGATAGACGCGCTTGCGCCCGTAATGATCGCCGAAGGATCCGCTGAGAAATATGAAGGCGGCTTGCAGCAAAGAATAGGCATTGACGATCCAGATCAGGTCGCCGCCGGCCGCGCCCAGGTCGTGCTGGATCGCTGGCAGGGCGACGCTGAGCGCGGTGCTGACCATGAATACCATGCTCGGCGCCATGATGGTGGCGATGAGCACTTCAATATCCAATCGCCACTCGAACTTTGTCGGCGTATCAGCAGCCATGTAGTCGATGCAACCCTGATATAGGCGGCTAATTCAGGGTGAATTTAGCTGTCTATAGCTCGTCTATACAAGAGACTATTCTAATGGATATGGGCGATTTGCAGGTAAAGTCCTTTTGGGCAGCTAGTATATGAGATAGAGATTGGCGCCAAAAATCAACCATAACCAAGGGGACGGCAGGCGAGTCTGTCAGCAGATGGCGGCATGATTACTGCTGGCGCAGTTCATGCAATTCCTCTTCGAGCTCTTTGCGGCGCCTAGCGCTGGCCTCGCGTCCCGATTTCAGCGCCCGTTGATAATGCGATTGCAGATTAGATTGGAATTCATCGGAAGCGACAGGCGAAAAGAAAATGACGAGCAACGCGCCGATCATGGCGCCGATGCTCATCCCGACCAGCAAACTCAAGAATTTGCGCATGCCGTTTTCCTCAGGCCGCCTGCGCCGGCTCCCGAATAAGGCGCCTGGTCTCTACCTACCGCTGCGGGCGACGATGATAGTTTCATAAGCAGCGCCATTCACAAGAGGAAAAGCAACGGCGGCACAGCCAAAATGATGCCAAAGACGCCTATGCCCATTGGCAAAGTGATGAATAGCAAGCCGCCGGTGACGAGCGCGATGAAGCCTCCGTCGCGACTGAAACGTTCCCATTTCCGCGTGGACGGTCCGCGAAAAGTGGCTCTCACCCAGGGGATCTCGCCGAACGTATTCCAAACGAGCGTATCGCGAAAGAGCAGAAGAATACCGATATACCACCAGAATGAAGCGATACAGATCTGAATGATCCACATAGTCTGTTTCCACCAGACGACAATAAGCAGTATTGTAGCGTTTTACGTCTGCCTGTCCACAGCCGGGCGAAACCGGGTCCATTCGCGAGCGCCGACGCGCCAGTTAAAGGACCGAGACCGGATCAATGTCGATGCGCCAGCCGGGCTGAGGCGAGAGATCAAGCAGCGCCGCCCGCGGATCAGGACTGCGCAGCAGCAGCTGCCAGCGGTATTGCCGGTCGACGCGGGTGTAGAAACAGGGCGCCGGTCCAATGATTGCGCTGCCGGTGAGCTCGCGTTCCTGCAGAATCTGGCGCAAGCGCTCAGCGGCGAATTCAGCTTGCTGCCTCGCCCTTTCCGCTTTGCTGTAGCTGAAGAGGATCCGCGTCAGACGGCGATACGGCGGGTAACCCAATTCGCGGCGATAGCGCAATTCGCGCTCGGCGAATCCGGCGTAGTCATGCTGCGCCGCCGCCTGGATCACGTAATGTTCCGGTTGATACGTTTGCAAGATGACTGCCCCGCCCAACACGCCGCGTCCAGCGCGCCCGGCAACCTGGGTCAAGAGCTGGAAGACCCGTTCGCCAGCGCGAAAATCGGGCAGCGCCAAGCCGATATCGGCGCTGACGACGCCGACCAGCGTAACGAGCGGCAGGTCCAAGCCTTTGGCGATCATCTGTGTGCCGATGAGCACATCGGCTTGACGCTTGATGAACTGGTCGAGGATTTCGAAGTGCATCCGCGGCGAGCGGGCGCTATCGATATCCCAGCGCAGGGTGCGGGCGGCGGGAAAGAGCGCGCTTAGCGCCTCGTCTACTTGCTGTGTGCCGGCGCCGAAGTAGCGAATCCGCGCTGAGCCGCAGGCGGGGCAGGTATCGGGCGCCGCCGCGCTATTGCCGCAGTGATGACAGCGCAGCGAGCGTTCGATCCGATGGTAGGTCATCGGCGTATCACAGCGCGCGCATTCGAGCGCGTAACCGCAATCGCGGCAGAAGACATAGGTCGCCTGACCGCGCCGATTGAGCAGCAGCATCGCTTGCTCGCCGCGTTCCAGCACATGCGCCAGCGCGCGCTGCAATTCCCGGCTGAACATGCTGTTATTGCCCGCGCGCAGTTCCGCCCGCATATCGACCAGGCTGACCGGCGGCAAGGGGATGGTTAGGGCGTCGGCTCGCTCTTCCCGATAGCGCGATTCGACGCCGAGGCGATGCGCCTGCTGCTGAATCCGCTGGCGATGGCCCATGATGCGCTCGGGCAAGTGGAGAGTCGTATAGCGCCCCCGCCGTCCGCGATACCAGGTGGCGAGATCGGGCGTGGCGCTGCCCAGGATGAGCGCCCCCCGGTTTATGCCGGTCAGGTATTCGGCGGCGGCGCGCGCGTGATAATGCGGCTCCATCATCCAGGGCGACTGTTTGTAGCTGGCGTCGTGCTCTTCGTCCAGCACGATCAAACCCAGATTTGGCATGGGCGTGAACAGCGCCGAGCGCGTGCCAACGATGACGGAAACATCGCCGGCGCGCGCGCGGGCCCAGGCGTCGTAGCGTTCGCCCGCGGGCAGGCTGCCATGCACGAGCGCAACCCGCCGCGGGAAACGTTCCGAGACGCGGCGGACGGTCTGCGGCGTCAGCGCGATCTCCGGCACCAGCAGAATGGCGCTCTTGCCCTGCGCCAGCGTTTCGGCGATAGCGCTCAAATAGATTTCGGTTTTGCCGCTGCCGGTAACGCCGTGCAGCAAGAATCGCGCCGGTTCATCTCGCCGCAGAGCGGGCTTAATCACATGCCATGCCTTCTGCTGATCGGGCGTCAGTTTGGGCGCGCTGTCGGGCACAAAATCGAAATCGCGCAGCGAATCGCGCCAGACCTGCTCTTCGCGCAATTCGAGCGCGCCGACCTTGACCAGCTTGTTCATCATGGTACGGCTCGCGCCGGTAGCCCGAAGCGCGTCGGGCATGGTCGGCGGCTCTGGCAAGTCAAGCAGGTCGCGCAGCAACTGCGCCGCATAGGCTGTGCCGCGCCAGGTCTCAAGCAGAGTCTCGACCCGTTCCGGCGTCGCTTCGAGGATGATCAGATCTTGCTCGCCGCGGTCAGTTTCTTCGATGAAGACCAAACCTTCGGCAACCAGCTTGTTCAGCGGACCTCTGTTCTTGGCGCCGACGGCGTCAAGCGCGTCTTTCACACCGAGGGCGTCTTCGTCGCGCTCGGCGATCAGCGCCAGCAGATCAGCGTGCTTGGCGGATTTCTCCATTTTGGAGCCGAAGGCTGCGATGTCTTCGCTGCTGTAGTTGGGATAGAGGCGCTTTACTGTTTTGGCGCGCGTGGCGGGCGGCGCCAAAACCGACTCCGCCGCGACCATGCCGACGCTCTCCAGATGCGCCAGCGCCGTCTCGACCGGCTGCTTGGGGAAAGCGCGCTTGAGCTGAGGCGCGAGTTTGGCGCCCTTGTCACGGAGATAATCCAGCAGGCGGCGCGGCAGCGGGTCCTCAACCTTGGGATCGGCGCCCGGCAGGATCATTTGCTGCGGCTGATCCGCATCCAACTCATCGCGCAAGTAACGATATAGGCGGTCGGATTTGCCGGTGAAGCCCGGGGGCAGCATCAGCCAGACACAGGCGCCAATTGGCGCGAGGCAAGTCTCGCTTAGCCAAGTCGCCAGATCGAGATAAGGCTGCGAAAGCGCCGGCGCCGGATCCAGCAGCTCAATGATCGGCTTTGTTTGGGGGATGTCGCTTTCGCCGCGCAAGCTGAGCACGACGGCGGGCTGCATCGCCACGCCGAATTCCACGCGCACCAGCGATCCGGGCATCAGCAATCCCGTTAATTCGTCCGGGATATGGTAATCGAAGGATTTGCGCGCCGGCACATTAAGCGCGACTTGGGCGTATCGCATGGGAGGTAAAAGATATGGCGGAATATACGAGATTTACAAATTGCTAGTTTGCAGCGCCTTCTATGTAATGTTCAGCTGAAGTATTTGGGCGGAAATCCATCAGATAAGTCTCGTCATCAATCTTGACAAACGTTACATCTGTTCGCCCATAATCCAAGAGGTGCTGTTTGGTGACATACTCTCCAGAATACAATCCCAACCGCTTCCTGAAATACTCGCCAAGCAAAGCATTGTTCTGTGTCGTGTGCAACGCTTTGCCCTCCTGTTGAGCTCTGACAAAGACAAGCGGAATATTCTCATCTGTTAAAACAGTAAACTGCTCAGCTATTTCCGGGAAAAAATCTCGGTGCTCTACAGGGATAGGAATATACGCCTGATTTCTATCACGCCCAGGGCGCTGTCCCCAGTTCAATCCTGCTCTTTGATGAGTTTTACCTGTTCTGCTATCTAAGAGTGTCAGCGTCACAGAATCTTCAGTTGAGTAATCATGCATCCTTTTACTCTCTGTCAGGTTGACGTAATCATTTACTGATTCATCCAAGCAATCTACCGTATTTGGCAGGCACCTCTCATAGAAACCAGCGGCACTAGCAGGGTCTGTTTTCGCTACCGCTTCTATCTGTTGTCGGACAAAGCCAGTGATCGTGTAGTTTGGGGAGCCGCAAAACGCCAGCAATGGAACTGATGCATCCAGCCACAAATAAGATTTCGCGTGAATAGGGTTGCCTTCAGCAACATATCGGCATCTGAAGTCCAAGCCATAATCAGAATAAGGTTGACTGCGAACCAGTTCACATAAAGCTTCATGTTGCGCTTTCTCAATGCCTAGAAAATTTGTCATTCCCGCTATAATCTCAATGGATGCGCTCGCATTGCATTTTGCCAATTCCTCAAGGTGACGGTGAGCCATGCTTGCTGTGGCAAAGCCACTTACAATCTGTAGCCGCGTTTTTGAATATTGAGATGCGGGTTCAATTAAAACCCGCTCAAACAGATTATTTGTGAACACTGGCAGTTACTCCATTTTCTATAAGCGTCTTCAGCACTGCACAGAAAACTACTTCCGCGCCTAAAGGTGGAAGTGCCATGCCAATCTGCTTCCGTACTGATTCTTTACCACCATAGAAAACAAAATCATCAGGGAAGGTTTGAAGTCTTGCACGTTCACGGTTTGTCAGCGCACGTGGCTCGTCCCAATGGTATATATGCGTCCCGCCCCCTCCCGAGCCTGTCACAGTGTATGATGGTCTGTTTGGGATCAACCGCTTGTAGATCTGACTGATTTTCGCGCCGCTCTTCATCCGAAGTTTGAGACGCTCAGGAAGCTCGGCAGTAAAAGCGTTTTCTCCAGGCTTGATATGATTGAGCCGCTCAACTACACGAGGAGACTGGTTTGTGCGTTCGTTGTTTGCGGTGCCTGCGGGAATATCAGCCAATGCCTGCTCGCAAGTAACCGGATCGTCAGCAGTTGTTGGCAAAGGAGTTGCAAAGTTCTTCACTCCCAAGTCTTTCCTAAAGCCGACAATAATAATGCGGTGTCGAGCTTGAGGGACCCCATATTCCTCAAAGCGATAGGTGTGCTTATGGAGATCATATCCAGCATTTTCAAATGCTGACAAAATGATCGGCAAACCATTAGATGACAGCCCATTAACGTTTTCTGCTACAAAGAACAATGGCTGGAGTGACCGCAACCCTTTTACGCACCACCGATAAAGCCCGCCATATTTCCCAGCAATTCCATCGCGGTCGCCAACTGCACTGAAATCGTTGCACGGAAACCCAAATACCAGCCCGTCAATCTTCGGCAGTTGCTCAAAGTCCAACTCTTCAACCTTCTTGTGAATAACATCGTGTACAGACACGTTTCTACTCAATGTCGTACAGGCGTCTTTGTCCATGTCATTCGCCCAGATATGTTGGAAGCCGTAGCCGTCAACCCGCGCTCTATGCGCACCAAGCGCCATGCCGCCAGCGCCAGAAAAAAGTTCACCCAAACGATAAAACTGCATACCTACTTTCGGGAAATCAAGTTCGCGTTGCATCATCTGCGTCATGATCAGAGTCCCTTTTAACTTGCTAATTCGATCTAAAGCCTCTGTTGTGAAGTTCCTCCTATCCGTTGATCTCTAGATGTGCTACATCAGATAACAACCATTGTGAAGCAGTTTTGATTACATTTTCTACAGGCATGCGGGTTTTCCCTCGAATAGCACACTCCCATATTATTAGAATTCGCCAGCCTTTGCGATCAAGACATCTTAAGTTTCTGCGATCTCGTTCAATGGTTCTGGTTATTTTGGGTTTCCAGTATCCAGTTCGGGTAGCCGGCCATCTGAACAAATGACAAGTATGACCGTGCCAAAAGCAACCATTTATGAAAATGACTGCTTTGTAGCGAGCAAAAACCATATCGGGTTTACCGGGCAACTTACGGACGTGCAGTCGGTAGCGAAAACCCTTCGCATGCAACCCCTTACGTATCAAGAGCTCAGGCTGAGTGTCTTTCGCCCTAATTCTTGACATCACCTGGCTACGTTTCGCAGGACTGAATGTATCAGTCATTTCATCCATCTCCATGAGATTGAAAGCCATTTTGACATATAATATTCTTTAGCACAAGTGTTTTAGTACATTTTCTCTCTCCAATTACCAATACCAAATGTTTCAAGCGATAGTTACTTCATCATTGAGATACACATCCTGTATCGCGTTGAGCAGGCGCGCGCCGTCAGCCATTGGGCGCTGGAAAGCTTTGCGGCCGCTGATCAAGCCCATGCCGCCAGCGCGTTTGTTGATCACCGCGGTCGAGACTGCCTCGGCGAAGTCGTTTGCGCCGCTGGCGCCGCCGGAGTTGATCAAACCGACCTTGCCCATATAACCATTGGCGACCTGGTAGCGCGTCAAGTCGATTGGATGCTCGCTGCTAAGCTGGCTGTAAATCCGTTCATCCAGCTTGCCGTAAGATGAGTCGCCGCTGTTCAGCGCGCGGTAGCCGTAGTTCTGGGTCGGCAGCTTCTGCTTGACGATATCGGCGCCCAGGGTCACGCCGAGGTGATTGGCTTGCCCAGTGAGGTCGGCGCTGGATTCGTGATTGACGCCGTTTAACGTGAATGCGGGATTGCGCATATAGCACCAGAGGATGGTCGCCATGCCCAGTTCGTGGGCGAGGGCGAAGGCTTCGGCCACTTCTACCATCTGGCGGTTGGAATCGGCTGACCCGAAATAAACGGTGGCGCCAACGGCGACCGCGCCCATATCCCAGGCTTGCTGGATGGTGCCGAACATGATCTGCTCGTGCGTGTTAGGATGGGTGACCAACTCGTTGTGGTTGACCTTGACGATAAAGGGGATGCGATGGGCATAGCGGCGGGCGGTCAAGCCGAGGACGCCGAAGGTCGATGCGACGGCGTTGCAGCCGCCCTCCAGCGCCAGCTCAACGATCCTGGCGGGATCGAAGTATGCCGGGTTGGGGGCGAATGATGCGCCAGCAGAATGCTCGATGCCCTGATCGACGGGCAATATCGAGACATATCCGGTGCCGCCAAGTCGGCCGCCGTCGTAAATCTGCTGCAAGCTGCGGATGACTTGCGGATTGCGGTCGCTATCCAGCCAGACGCGCTCGGTGAAGTCGGGACCGGGCAGCGCCAGGTCTTCGTGCGGGATGGTGTCGCAGCGGTGGTTGAGCAGATAATCGGCTTCTTCGCCGAGATATTCGGCGATCGTGTCGACGCGGATGTCAGGGGATGCTATTGCCATTATAAAGTCCTTTTGCTGTAAGGATTCAATCTGAATTATATCAGCAAGGGGCGCTGTTCTCTGTGTCATCTCTATTCTTTAACTTGCAAATATCGAAATTTGTAGGGGCGTTTGACCCGCTGTGTCTACGCGCGGCGCTGAAACGCGCTCCGTAATGCGGTAAGCTATTCGACGGGCTTCTCGGCGAGACGCCACTACATTGGCGATCCAAATCGGATTGGTTATTCGGCCTAAACCAAGTCGCTACAAGCAAGCGACAGCGGTCAAAGTGATGCGAACAAAGTTGACAGAGCCACAGACCAGGCGGCTGCGCCAACTTCGCGCAGCCGCCGAAGCGCGCGACCCCGAGCGCTGTCAATACCTGCTGAAGACCCTGTTCATGGATTTGGAGTTTTACCTGGCGCTGGCGGTGGCGGTTGAACGGGCGCAGGTCTTTCTGGAGACCTTCGAGCTCTATTACCCCGATGGGGGTTTCGCGCGACAGATTTTGGCGCAGATGGTCAATACGGGCACGGCGCCTTCGCGTCTGCCACCCGAAGCGCAGCGAGACTTCGAATATCCGGGCGCGGCGAATTACATGAAGGCGCTGTCTGATCTGGCGCATGCGCTGCAACCGGGTCCGCTGCCGCCGCGCATCGGTTATTTGGTTGAGGCGACGGTGAACGCGATCATGGCGGAACTGGTCGAGCATTATTATGGGCGGCGCATGGCTGACTGGCAGATCATGCGGGAGAAGCCGGCGACGCCGGAAGCGCGCCAAATTGCCTTGGCTTTTTGGAGCGATGAGGAAGTCGCGCTGCTTGATACCGATAACTGGCTGAGCCTGGCCGACAGCCTTGAGGCGCAATTCCAGCATCAGTTGCGCTGACGCTTTGCGAGTGTTACATTTTGCAAACGTGAAAGTTAGGATTAATCATAAGCAAGCTATGCGTTCATTTACCCGTTCAATCGAGAGTTGTAGGGGCGAGCGAACTGCAGTGTCTACGCGCAGCGGGGGCTCGCCCACATTTGCCATATCCTTCCATCGACGAAACTGCATGACGAATGTGTAGCTGATTCTGGCGATTGGGGAGTTTCGACTTGAAACAGGATGAGTTTGGCTTGGAAGCGCCGCCAGCCGGATTGTACGAATTCAGCGCAGAGATCGGGGCCGGCATCGACGGCTTCGCCAAGGTGACCGATGCCGATATTGAAGCGTTTCACACGCTGGGCTTCATGGTGATTCACAATGCGATTGATCGTGCCGCTATCGAGGCCGGACGCGCGGCCATACACGATTTGATCCTCAGCCATGACAATGACAACATCATGGTTGAATCAGTTGTGGGCGAACGCTTCTTCGAGCTGCCCGATGAAGAGCGCTTGGACAGCGTGCGCAAGATGATGCCGGTCGTCCCCTTTGACACGCGCATGCAGGCGGCATCAGAGAACGCGGCGCTGCTGGACCTGCTGGGGCGCATCATGGGCGAGCGGGCTGACCTGTCGCAAGATCAGGCGATGCTCAAACCGCCGCGGATCGGGCGCGAGAAGCCCTGGCATCAGGATATGGCTTATTTCGATTATCCGACCGAGACGACAATCGTCGGCGCCTGGATCGCGCTGGACGAGGCAAGCGCGGAAAACGGCTGCATGATGGTGATCCCCGGCAGCCATCGCGATGGACCGATGCCGCACTGGACGCGGCGCGATTGGCAAATCTGCGATACTGATGTCCGCCTTGGTGAAATCGCCGCTGTGCCCTTGCCGCCGGGCGGCTGTTTGCTGTTTCACTGCCTTTTGCATCACGGCACGCCGCCCACGCGCTCAAATCGGCGGCGCTGGGCGCTGCAGTTTCATTATTGCCCGGCGAGCGTCAATCGACTGCCCAACAGCGATCAGCGGCTCAGCGTCTTCGGGACGGACGGGCTAGAGGTCACCTGTTAGGCAATTCTGGAAATGCCGTGATCTTCGTCCTCTTCATCCTCGTGAACCTGCTGCTGATGACAACGCTATTCGCCTTCGGCGTGTATCAGTTCCTGCAAGTCGAGGAAAAGCGCAAGCGCAGCAAACTGCTGATTGATGCCGGTTTGGACGCAGATGAACTGCGAGCCCTGCTGAGCGCCGACAGGCAGGATGAAGCCATCATCCGTTTGATGCGCGCGGCCGATGTCGATCGCTTCACCGCCGAGTCCGCGCTGACGCAGCTTAGAGGCACGTCCATTGCTAAGGAATCGTAGGGGCGAGCATTGCTGTCCCCCATCCCCCCCCCCCTTGCCGTAGTGCAGTGTCTACGCGCACCCCACAAGGACTGAGGACAGGACAGGTTTGGTCTAATCGAAAATTTATGGTATAAGTTAGACTTCGAAAGCATCTATCCTGGCGAAAACTGTAGGGGCGACCCAGTGGGTCGCCCGAAATAGCCCAAGCAAACACGAAATTTGCGACGAAATTCTGCCCGCCGCAAAACTGTCCTGTCGTCAGTCTTCATGTGGGAGGGGTTTGGGGTGGGGGTATGCGGGTAATTTGCTTCATGAGTATCCTGATTTGCCACAGTACCGGACAAGCCTTACAGTTTTCGCGCTGAATTTATATGCGCGAGGATGCGCTCGGCACGAACGTCCCAGGCATAGTGCTCCAGCGCCCGCTCTCGAGCGCGTTTCTCCAGCTCCGCCCGCAAGACCTCATCACAGCGGAGGCTATAAATCGCTTCTGACCAAGCGGCGACATCGTTCGGCGGCAGCAGCAGCGCCGTTTCGCGATCGGTCACCACATCCGACCAGGACGGCAGATCAGAGGCGACGATGGCGCGCCCGGCGGCCATGTATTCAAAAAGCTTCATCGGAGAGGCGTATTGCGCAAAATGCGCCTCCGCTGGGAGCGGCAGCGCGCAGACATCAAAGGCGCCGAGGTAAAGCGGCACTTCATCCGGCGGGACGTGGCCGGCGTATAGAAAGCGCTCGGGCGGCATGCCCAGGTCGCGCCAGCGATTCCGCAGTGAATCAGCCATATCATCGGGGCCCCCGACCAGCGCGAGGCAAACGCCGTCTACCGCCGCCAGCGCCTCAACCAGCATGCCGACCCCCTTGTCCATGCCCAGTGTTTGCAGCCGGCCCACATAACCGACGATGAAAGCCTGCTGAGACCAGCCAATCAGTCCGCGGGCGGCCGCTCGATCACGCTTTTGATCAAAGCGCGCGCGGCGGATGCCATCATGCTCGACGATGATTCGAGCGGGGTCGGCGCCGCGCATGCGGATGAGATCCTCTCGGAGCCGCGGCGTAATGGCGATGACGCTGCCGGCGCTCGTTACGACTTGACGCTGCAGCGCCGCGCCTCGTCCCGAAGCGGGAAACTGATGCGCTTCGAAAGCCAGCGAGGGCTTCGCTCTCATTCGGGCAAGCAGGGACATGATGATGGCATCGCGGCTGTAATAGATATCGGCGCGCGTGAATTGGAGCAGGATGACGCTCGCCAGCGCGTATGACAGTTGCAATATGTAGAATGCCAACCGGGCGCCGGCGCTGTCGGCAGGGAACAGCGGGAAGAGGTCAATGCAAGGAATGCGGCGCAACTTGAAGTTGGCGCCCACGCCGTAGTAGTGAAATGGATCGGCGACCGCGCGCATTTCGCGTGTGTTCCAGCGGCGCGCCACCCAGAGGGTGACATCGCAGCCAGCGGCGGCGAAGGCTTCGCAATTCTGCATGATTTGCAGTCCATGCGCCTTCTCGGTCGGCAGGCGCATGGTTGAGATGTAGAGCAGCTTTGGCATATTGCGGCACTTCAAAATTGGCGACGAATATACACCTCAGCTTTTCGATTGCCGCGGCAAAAGCAAGCTTAGCGCGCCAGCGGCCGCGATCATCACGGCGACGATTTGGAAGGTCAGCGACAAGCCGATCTGATCCGAGATGAAGCCGATGGCGAGCGAGCCGATGGCGCCGGTGGCGAAGATGAAGCCCAGTATCGCGCCTGAGGCGAAGCCCTTGCGCATTGGAATCAAGTCCTGCGCCATGACAACGATCAAGCTGTGCGCGCCGCCAGACAAGCCGCCCGCCGCGATCGCCAGGAAGAAGGCGAAGGCGCCCTCGTACGCGGGCAGCAGAAAGAACGCTGGCGCCGAAAAGAGCATGCTAAGCATCATCACCATCCGCCGATCGAAGCGATCCGCCAGGCGGCCGAAAATCAAACCGGAGACGGCTGAGGCGATCCAATACGAGCTTGTGATGGCGCCATAGGCGGCTGGGTCCCAGCCTTTTTGCTCAAAGAGAACCGGCACAAACGCGACCGAACCTTGCTGCCCCAATCCACGCAGCAGAACGATCACACCGAGGATCAGAAAGGCGAATAAAGGCAAATGCTCCTTCGCGCCGTTTTCGCGCTCGGACTTGCGTTTATTCTGCGCTTCGTGATGTTCGTGATGGCGCGGGATGCTGGTAGCCATCAAGAATATAGCGGGCAGCGATATCACGGACAGCAGAATGATCGGCGTGAGATTGTTCTGAATGCCGAAATGGTGGACGCCGACGGCTTTGCCCAACTGGCCGAGCAAATCCGGATTGGCCCGCTCCAGCAAAATGCCGGCAATGGCAGGTCCCAGCGCCAGACCGGTCTGCCCCATCAGGAAGAATAGCGCCATGTTGAAGGCGGAGCGCCGCGGCACGGCTTCAGCCGCATGGAGCGCGCCAACCGGATGCAGCGCGCCGCTGCCAATTGGCGCCAGCACTATGGGAATAAACATAAGCCAGTAGTGACGGGTGGCGGCGGCCAGTATCACGCCGAGCGTAAATAAACCGACGTGAAAAGCCAAGCCGAGCGTGCCGAGCGCGCGCCCGCCGGAGCGATCGGCGCGGATGCCGAAGTACGGTTGTGTGATCGCGCCGAGCAATTGGGCGATGCTGACTGCCAATCCGATTTGGATGTTGCTCATGGGCAAGATGCCGGCGGCGAGGAAGGTCAGCAGCACCGGCGTCATCGACGAGAAGATGTCGTTGGTCAAATGCCCGATGCAGACCGCCCACAGCAGCCGAATATGACGCGGCATAGGGTGACGCCCCTTGCTCAAATGGCGTCAATGATAATCTCAGTATTGGTAGATGAGAATGCGGATTGTGGCGGATATGCAGGTGGAGCTGCCGTTAATCGATATTCGTCAGTCGCCCCCAGACTTCTCTATCGTTAACATTATCCTGGTCAGACTTGGAGTAGATATGGATAAACAAGATGGATTCGCTTGTTTGAAGATAATATATGACGCGAAAGCCACCCCGTTTGCCGCGGCGTGCCGACCGATTCGTCATGCGTATTTTGTATATCGGCAGGCCGTAACCGCGAACAATATCGCCGCGGGCGTTCTTGTGCTGCATTTCCGACTCTAGCGCCGCCAGGTCATCTTCAATGCGCCGATATCGTTTACGCAGACGAGCGAAGTCTCGGGCGAAATCTTCCGAATACCTGAATTGCAGGGGCATCGGCGAATCGCTTACTCGCAGGTTTCATGAAGATAATCACGGAACTGCTCTGCCGTCAGCACATGTCCCGCCAAGTATCCCTTCCAGCCTTGCTTGATACCCTGCAAGACTTCGTGACGCGTCGGGTCGCGGTAAGGCTCGTCGTCTTCATCGTTATCAAGCGGTGTCGGTTCGTAGTCGCCTGCTTTGTATTCCGCTTCCGCCTCGTGTAGCGCCGCGACGATCTCTTCGTTGCTGGGCTCGCCGAAGATCTCTTCGTACAGGTCCCGCAACTGCTGTTCTGAAAGTGAATCCAGATCCAATTCCGCGATTCGCTCGCGGTCGCTCTTGCGGGGCTTTTTGACTTCCGAAGCTTGTGCCATTACCGCCTCCATCGCAAAGGCGCATGTCTCCCTCGCGCAATTGAATTGTATCGCAGTATCCGCGCTTATCCATGCGCTGTGATATAGGGAGTGGAGAATACTGACGATACGGATTCAGCCCGATCTTGTCAAGCAATCTCTGTGCCGGCGGTCAGTGTCCACGCGACCTTTGGTGAATTACCCCGTGTGCAATTCGGCAAGCATCGCAACTCTGCGATATTCACCACTCCCGTGATATACTGCCAGCCGGCGCGCTTTGAGGCGGGCGGATCACCAGATAGAGGACAAGCCATGACGATTGATTACAGTGCGCTGCAAGCCATCCCCCAGCGCGAGGAGCCTTATCATATTGTGGTGACAGCCGCGCATCATGACGATATTGAATTCGGCGTGGCCGGCAGCGTCGCCCGCTGGATCCGCGAGGAAGGCGCGACCGTGACCTATGTCATCATCACCGATGGCGGCGCCGGCAGCAACGATCCGGACGTCACGCGCGAGCAGCTGATCGAATTGCGCTATGCCGAGCAGATGGAGGCGGCGGCTCGCGTCGGCGTGCGCGATGTGCGCTTCCTCGGTTATCCCGATGGCTGCCTGGAGGCGACGCTTGCTGTGCGGCGCGATATCACGCGCGTCATCCGCGAGACCAAGCCTTATCGCGTCGTCTGCCAAGACCCGACGAGCGTCTTCGTGCATCGCGGTTATGTCAATCATCCCGACCACCGCGCGGCCGGCGAAGCCTCGATTTACGCCGTTTTCCCCAGCGCCGAAACGCGGCCGATCTTCCCCGAGCTGCTGGCCGAGGGCTTCGAGCCGCATAAGATCGGCGAGCTCTACTTGAATCTGACGCCAGATCCGACCCACTACCATGACATCAGCAGCACGATTGAACTTAAGATGGCTGCCCTAAGCGCCCATGTCTCCCAGATCGGCGCCGGCGACGACTTCGAGAACGGCGCGAAGAAGTGGCTGATGCAAGGCAATCGCGATGGCGGTGCGATGGTCGGGGTCGAATACGCCGAGTATTTCCGTGTGCTGAAGTTCGATGAAGAGCGAGAGAGTTGGTACAAAGAGGAGCTGGAGCGGCGTGAACGCGAGGCGGCGCTGAAGTAGATTCGGCCTCTCGCCACACTCTGGTTGCCTCGCCAATGCCTCTTGCAAATCAATACTTAGCTTGCAGATAACAACAGACGCGATCCTGTTCGAAAGATGTAGGAGATCGTATAGACACTGACCGTCAGCCGCCCGTCGATAGATTGCCCGAATACAATCGGGCGTTTCACGAAACGCCCCTACAGATGTCATGCTGAGAGAGAGTTCATTTATATTGAGAAACCTTGAACAAAGCGGGAATGATCGTGCCGGTCGCCCCTACAGTTGTCAAACGGCAACGTGTAAACTAGGCGCGCGACAAAGTTGAACGATAAAGGAAGATTATGAAACTGCTAACCTACCAAACTGACGACGGCTTGAAGCTAGGCGTGAAAACAGCGCGCGGCATTCTCGATGTTTCGGCGGCTGCGGCTGCGGCGGGCGTCCCTCGCTCGATCACACCGGACGCGGTCTACGGGCGCGGCAACGCTGTGCTTGCGCGATTGGGCGCGCTGGCAGCGGCAACCGATGACCCCGCCCACTTTCATGATGAGAACGACCTGACCATTGGACCAGCCGTGCCCAACCCGGGCAAGATTCTTTGCGTCGGCTTGAATTACCAGAAGCACGCGGCCGAAACCGGCGCAACGCCGCCCGAGGAACCGGTCCTCTTCAGCAAGTTCAACAACACCATCGCGGCGCCCAATGAAGGCATCCCGCTGCAAGCCGATTGGACGCGCGTCGATTACGAATCAGAGCTGGGCGTGGTGATGGGCGCGACCGCGCGCAACGTCTCGGTTGAAGACGCGCTGGATTGCGTCTTCGGCTATTGCAATATGAACGACCTCAGCGAGCGCCGCTTGCAGATGCTCAGCGGGCAATGGCTGCTGGGCAAGACGCTGGACAAATTCCTGCCGCTGGGTCCCTACGTGGTGACAGCCGATGAGGTTCCCGATCCACAGAATCTCTCGATCAAGGGCTGGATGAACGGCGAGATGCGGCAAGACAGCAATACCGCCGATATGATCTTCACCGTCGCCGAAGTCATCGCCTACGCCAGCCAGATAATGACGCTCAGCCCGGGTGATGTCATTAGCACAGGTACGCCCGAAGGCGTCATCATGGGCATGGCGGAAAAGGTCTGGATGCAGCCGGGCGATGAATACATTGTCGAGGTCGAAGGCTTGGGCAAACTGGTCAATCGCATGATTGAGGCTTGAAAATGACGGACACTTATCTGGTCACTGGCGGCATGGGCTGCATAGGCGCCTGGGCGCTCTATCACTTGGCGCGGAGCGGGAAACGCGCGGTCAACTTCGATCAAAGCGTGGATCGCCAGCGCGTCAATTGGTTGATGAGCGCCGATGATCAGGCGGCTCTCACATTCGTAGGCGGCGACCTGCGCGATACCGATGCGCTTAAGGCGGTATTCGCTGAACACGGCATTACGCGCGTCATCCACTTGGCGGCGCTGCAAGTGCCCTTCTGCCGCGCCAATCCGGTGCTGGGCGCCGAGGTCAACGTGACCGGCACGATCAACGTGTTTGAAGCGGCGCGCGCAAACGGCGTCACTCATGTCGCCTACGCGTCATCAATCGGCGTTTACGGTCCGCCTTCGGATTTTCCGCCGGGTCTCATCCCCAACGACGCGCCCAAAAACCCGCGCACGCTCTACGGCGCTTACAAGGTCTGCAATGAGGGAACGGCGCTGGTCTATTACGAAGAAAACGGCATCACCAGCACCGCGCTGCGCCCCTACACGGTATACGGCGTCGGGCGCAATCAAGGCATGACCAGTGAGCCGACCAAAGCCTTGGTGGCAGCCGCCAAGGGGCAACCCTACAAGATCCCCTTCAGCGGGGCGATGCAATTCCAGTGGGCGTCGGATGTGGCGCGGCAATTCATCTTGGCGGCTGAGCAGCCGCTGGATGGCGCGCGCGGCTTCAATCTGGGCGGACCGCCGTCGGATGTCGGGCGCTTCGCCGCGATCGCAAGGGACGCGCTGCCCGGGGCTGAGATTGAGGTGGTGGATGATCCCCTCCCATTCCCCGCCGGCTTTGATGACAGCGCGTTGCGGGCGAACTTCGACACGGTCTACGAGACGCCGCTCGATGAGGGCATCGCCACGACAATCGCGCATATTCAGCGTTTGGGGGATGTGATTTAACTGCGGCAATTGTAGGGACGAGGCGGCGACTCGACCTTCAAAACCAAGTTACTTGGGTGTGGGAAAAAGTCGACTAAGTTCCAACTCAAAGCCGGGCAGCGCGTCTTCGCCGGAGAGCAGGCCATCGGCGCCTATAAACTCGATGTCCAGGCGCGCGCCATCGGCCGATCGACATACATCGACGCCTCTTTCAGAAGGCAGAACTATCCATACTACGCGAC
The DNA here is from genome assembly GCA_028875185.1 of Chloroflexota bacterium. GTDB lineage: Bacteria > Chloroflexota > Anaerolineae > Aggregatilineales > Phototrophicaceae > UBA6055. Next base: position 30,019 of record JAPPFH010000077.1, read on the forward strand.
TGCCATTGTCCAAATAAATTCTTGCCTTGCGCCGGAGCTGTGCCAAGGAATCGCTGGGCGAGGCGATCTCCACTGCGAGCTCTGGCATGATTGACAAGAATCCATTCTCGGGCTGTTGGCTCAAGCGCGCGTGGCTGACAAAGGCGACATCCGGCGCGAGCAGTGTGTGGCGGTCGCCGGGCGGGTGAAAGCCAAGTTCAACGTGCACTTCTCCCAAGTCCTTCGACATGACATATCCGCGCAGGAAAAAGTCGATTATTGAGGCAAGCCGGCTATGGACGCGTTGCACAGGTGACATCTCAAAGATTTCTCCGCCCATTAGGTAGAATCGCTTATCAGCAAATTCGGGCTGCCGTATCAATTCACTGACGGCGTCAATATCAAGCAACCGTTCTTGAGTCGCCATTTCGCTTTGCCTTGCGAACCATCTGCGAGTAGCATATCATGTTTCGTCTGGTTGCAAGTATAACGCTCAAAGCGCGCTTGTCGCAATAGCCGCGCATGAGGGCTTGCGACATCGGCGCTATCGAATACGTATACAATGAATAGAGGTCAATTGGCGGAATACCTGTCATTTTACTCTGCGTTCACTGCGTCTCTGTGGCGAAACCAATAAAAGAAAGTCCAAGCCATGTCCCAAACCAAACGATTGATCCAGCAACTCAGCGTCAATCTGCTCAACATGCAGCGGGCGCGCGTCAAGGCGATCGACTACGTCATGATCGAGGTACCGAGCTCCTTCGCGCCGATCCCCAAAGAGCGCAACTTCGTGCAGCGCCAGGTCTTGGGCGCGCCGCCGATGAGCTTGATGGAATTCGTAAGCGCGCTAGACCGCATTAGCGATGATCCGCGGCCTCTGGGCGTCATCCTGTACTTTCGCGGATTCGCTGGCAGCACGGCTGACCTGCAGACGATGCGCGACGCGATTCTGCGCCTGCGGGAAAAGGGCAAGCGCGCGCTGAGCTATGCGCCGGGATATCGTACGCTCGAATACTTTGTCGCCAGCGCCTGCGATGAGGTCCTGCTGTCGCCTGGCGGCATGCTCGAAACCACCGGTTTACTAAGCCAACAGATCTTTCTCAAGGAGGGCTTGGCGACCGTCGGTTTGGAATTTGACGCTATTGCGATTTCGCCTTACAAGGGCGCGGCTGACGCGCTGACGCGGAAAGACCCATCCAAGGAAGGGCGGGAGCAGACCAATTGGCTGCTCGATTCCATATTCGAAATAGTGTTAGACGGCATCGCCAGCACGCGCAAGATGAAGTTGGACGAAGTCCAGCACATGATCGATGGCGGGCTGCATCTCGGCGATGTTGCGCTGGAGAAGGGCTACATCGATGGCATCATGAACGAGGAGCAGCTCATTGAGTATCTCGGCATCACCAAGATCACGATGTGGGAAGAAGCCGATGGGCAGATTCTGCTGCCGGAGCGCGATTTCAGCGGGAAATATGTCGGCTTGATTTACGGCGGCGGCATGATCGTCGATGGCGAAAGCGCCACCCCGCCGAGCGATATGCCCGTCCCGCTGCCCTTTGTCGGCGGCGAGCGCCTGGGCGATGTCACCCTCAACCAGCAGGTGCGCAATCTGATGAAGGACCCGGCATGCGGCGCGCTGGTGCTCTATATCGACAGCGGCGGCGGCTCGGCCACGGCGTCGGAGTCGATGGCGTCGGCGCTGAAGGAATTCGCCAAGACGCGTCCGCTGGTGGTCTTCATGGGTGGCGTGGCGGCATCGGGCGGCTATTATATCGCGACGCCGGCGCACTGGGTCGTGGCGCAGGCCGGCACGATTACCGGCTCCATCGGCGTGCTGATGGGCAAGCTGGTGAATAACGAAATGCTGCGTAAACTGCACGTCAACGCCTTCTCTTATTTGCGCGGCGAACATGCCGACATGATGACCAGCGAGAGTCCCTTCAGCAAGGCGCAGCGCGGAATGATGCGCGGCAGCATTGAGCATATCTATGCGCAATTTCTCGACCGCGTGGCCGAGAGCCGCGGCAAAACCAGCGCTGAGATCGACGAGATCGGCGGCGGGCGCGTTTGGACCGGCGCGCAAGCTTTGGAGCGCGGCCTGGTTGATGAGCTGGGCAACTTGCAGCGCGCGCTTGACAAGGCGCGTGAATTAGCGCAGCTGCCGCATAATGCCCCCGCGATGCTTATCCGCGAGAAGGGCAAGCCGATCGGCGCGCAGGTGGCCGAGGGAAATCCGGCGGCGCTGCTAAAGTATGCCGGGGATAGCGTTGAGGCGCTGACCAAACGGGCGCAGTGCATAATGCCTTTCGAGTGGCGCGTGAAGTAGGGCAGCGGACTAGCGCACAGTTTCTCTTGAACATTTGAGCGAATAATATTGACAACTGCCGTAAATTGGATAAAATCACGGTAGTTATCGGTTCATTGCAGAGGTAGCTTGCCAATGAACGAAATCTTCACGATCGGCTACGGTGGCCGCGAGACGGACGAATTCATTGCGCTTCTGAACGAATACGAAATCGATACCCTTGTCGATGTTCGGTCACAGCCATATTCCCGTTTCGCGCCAGATTTCAGCAAAGAAAGACTCTCCGCGATTCTTAGCCGAAACGGGATCCAGTATGAATTTATGGGCAAATCGCTCGGTGGCAGACCAGCTGACAGCCACTGCTACACCTACAGTCCTCAACGCAAGAAAAAACTGCTGGATGCCAAGAAGTGTGAATCAAGAGACTTCTATCAGCGGGGCATCTCGCAATTGAAACGAGCGCTATCGATTGGTCGAAGAATCGTAATCATGTGCAGCGAGCTTGAACCGCACGAGTGTCATCGGGGTTACGTGCTTGGCAAGACGCTTGACAGCGACGAAATTGCCGTAACGCATATTGGCCGCTATGGCGAGCCGCTCTCGCAATCACAAATCCGAGAGACGAACTATCAAGAGGCGCTGCTCTGAATCGCGGCCGCGCTATCCAACATGCGACTTCATGACCGCTGACACACAAAGCATATTCACTATCGGAGTCTACGGTTCTACCGAAGAGTCGTTTTTTGGCGCCTTGGTCGAAAATGAGATTGATCTATTCATCGACATACGCGCTCGGCGCGGCCTGCGCGGGTCTCAGTACAAGTACGCGAACAGCAGTTATTTGCAGGCGAAATTGGACGAATTGGGGATTTGCTACGCGTATCTGAAAGAGCTTGCGCCGACGAAGGAAATCCGCGCGTTGCAGTGGCAAGCGGATAAAGAAGAACAGACGCGAAAACGTGATAGGACGGGGCTTAGCGCAGCCTACGTCAAAGAGTACAAGAAGCAGATTCTGAAGTACGGCAAGAGAAAAGCCGAACTAAAGTTAGAGCCTTACACGGTCTTGGAACGGGCGAAACAACTTGCGCTATACCCGACAGATAAGCCCTTGCAACGATACGTCCTATTCTGCGTCGAGCAGCATGCCGACGCCTGCCATCGCTCGCTTGTTGCGGCGCGATTCAAAGACAAGATGGGCGGGAGCGTGAAGCATCTAAACGTTGTTTAGGGGATTGTGATGCCGAGAGTATTGATCGTGGGCAAAACAAAAAAGTGGGACGAAGCTTGTGTTGGCGGATTAGTTTTGGATGAATCACTCAAAAGCGTGCGGTTATTGACAGCATCGGGTGAAGATCAACCAGCGGACACGCCATTCGAGGTTGGCTGCATTTGGGAAATAACGTTTGAAGAAATTCAAGCCGACAATAGAACTAGTCCGCACTCAGAAGATGTTAGGGTCATTGAAGCTACGCCGTCGTCTCCCAGGATAGACCAGAGGAAATTGGTTGACTTTATTCGCGATCGATTTTGCCAAAGCGTTTATTCTCCTGCAGAATTATTTGATGGTCTCGTAAAGCCTACTGACAATTATAAGTGGTTCGTCGCGTCAAAGACCGGTCTACCAAGTTATAGTACCGGTTTCTGGCGTCTTGATAATGCGCTTAGACTATTTTGGGTCTCACAAAATAGAGAAAGGAAACCTCGCTACATCTATCTTGATGATGATGGCAACAATCCAACATTTGATGTTCCATATGTGGGATTTGAGGAGCCGCCCTTGGTAGTTATTCCGCGCGGCGCAATCGTACGTTTTTCGTTAGCTCAGCCATTCAAGAACGATAAACAGCATCGCTGCTACTTGCAACTCTCCGGCTGGTTTCTCTAAGCAAATCAGTACGCCCCTGCTACAATCGCCACAATCGCATACAGACTAAAGAAAGGACAGTCCCCAATGACCACCGTGCCCGCACGCGCTGACGTTCCGATCGAATCCACCTGGAATCACGAGAGTGTCTTCGCCTCCTTCGACGCCTGGCGCGAAGAATACCAGGCGGCGATGGCCAAGCTGCCCGAAATCGACGGCTACAAGGGCACGCTCTCGCAGGGTCCCGAACGGCTGGCCGAATGGTTCGACTTTCATCAAGCGCTCGCGCGCCGCGTCTGGACGCTCTATATGTACCCGGTGATGTGGCAAGCCTGCGATGGGGAGAACGAGGAGATCAAGGGCATGGTCGGGCAGGCGCAGGGGCTGGCGGGGCAATTCATGGCTGGCGCCGCTTTCGCCGAGCCCGAGTTGCTGGCGCTGGATGGCGACCAGTTGCAAGGCTGGCTGCAACGCGATGATCTCAAACACTATCAGCACCATATCGACGATCTGCTGCGGAAGAAGAAGCATGTGCTATCGGGCGAGGTCGAATCGGTCTTGGGCTTGTTGAGCGATCCGCTTGGGCGCATTGAGAGCGTCCGCAGCGCGCTCAATGATATGGACCTCAAATTCGAGCCGGCGGCTGACAGCGGCGGGGCGCCACAGCCGCTGGTGCAGAGCACTATCAACAAGCTGCTGGCGAGCGGCGAGCGCGAGACGCGAAAGAGCGCCTGGCAGAATTACGCCGACAGCTACCTGGAATTCCAAAACACCTTCGCTACTACCTATCTGGCATCGGTAACGCGCGACGTAGCGCTGGCTCGCTTGCGCGGATACGAAAGCGTCTTGCAGGCCAAGCTCTCGCCCAACAATATCCCGGTCGAAGTATTCCACAATCTGATCGACACCTACAAAAAACATATCCCCACCTGGCATCGCTATTGGGATGTGCGGCGGCGAGCGCTCGGTTACGAGACGATTCATCCATGGGACATATGGGCGCCGCTGACGGCTAATGACCCGGAACTAACATATCCCGAGGCGGTGGAGATGATCGCCGATGGCATGGCGCCGCTGGGCGAGGCCTATGTGGAGACCATGCGGCGTGGCTGCCTGGAAGAGCGCTGGGTCGATTACGCCATCAACGAGGGCAAATCCGAGGGCGCCTTCTCTTTCGGCACTTATGACAGCCACCCCTTCATAATGATGAGTTTCGATGGCAATTTGAGTTCGATGAGCACCTTGGCGCATGAGCTGGGCCATTCGATGCACAGCCACTACACCCGCGCGCGTCAACCCTTCGTCTACAGCAACTACTCGATGTTCGCTGCCGAGGTCGCCTCGAACTTCAATCAGGCGATGGTGCGGGCGCATTTGTTCGCCGGACAGGACGACCGCGATTTCCAATTGGCGTTGATACAGGAGGCGATGGACAATCTCCACCGCTACTTTTTCATTATGCCGACGCTGGCGCGTTTTGAACTCGAGGTACACACGCGCATGGAGAACGACGAGCCGCTGACGCCGGAGACGCTCAACGAGATTATGGCGGGCTTTTATGCCGAGGGATATGGCGAGACGATGAGCGATGACCCGCGGCGGACGGGCATTACCTGGGCGCAATTCGGGCACTTGTACGAAGCCTATTACACCTTCCAATACGCCACCGGCATCTCGGCGGCGCATGCGCTGGCGAATGCGATCTTGGCTGGCGAAGACGACGGCGCTGTCGGGCGCTATCACACGTTCTTGCGCGCGGGTGGAAGCGAGTATGCGATTCCCGCGTTGAAAGCGGCTGGCGTGGATATGTCGACGCCGCTGGCGGTGGAGGAGACGTTCAAGGTGCTGGAAGGGCTGGTGGATCGGCTGGAGGGCTTGATTTGAGCGAGGCGGCGGACGCTACAATTCAGATTGACCGAGACGCCGCGATCGACATGGCGGTGTACTCTGGCAATCTGCTGTATAGCGACAACGATGAAGCCCACGCCTGGGCTTTGACTGTAATCGTGTCCAATCTGTTTGAACTGATAGGCGAAGGTGATACGAGCGCTGATCGCTTTGCCGATGGCTTTGGCAAGGTTTCGCTAGTTGCAAACTTGGACGCCAGTGACTTGGGCTGGGATTATGTCAGCGTGGCCAAAGCAATCCGAAATTGGATTGATCATGGACTGCATTTGGATAGACCGCAGGAGATGAACTCCCGTACCAGAGCGAAAGCTATTGTAAACAGAATTGGATTCATTCCGATATCGGAGGATGACGACAAAGGCGATACTTATCGTGTATACTCTCTGGCTGAAGGTAGCTATGAACTGTTCTTTTCACCCGCCAGATTATGGGCTTCGATTCAACGCTGGGGCGAGGTTAGAACGCTATGATTAGAAAACAATATGTATTATATGTACTTGGGGGAAGGCAAGTCAGCTCTTACAGCTTTGGCAAGCTGGTTCAGCGGCGCTACATCGATCTCATTCCGAGCGAAATCGCGTCACAGGACCTGAATGCTTTCCTCGTCATGCTCCGCGATGCTCAAAATGAAATGGACACGGCAGGCTTTAGCCAGAGCCGCGTAGGTCATGTCGATAATAACGGCGTCGGACAGTATTACGACGCGCGCGAATTCCTCAAGAGCGAAGGCAGAATGGACGGATACAGCGAACCCGAGCCTCTACCCGTAGCCGCGAATTGAATTGCGCAGCGAACAATGAAAACCAAAACATACACGCTCTTTGAGCCGGGCGGTCGGGTGGTGCGAGGCTACTCTTATGGTGAATTGACCGAGGTGCGCTGTCTCGATGTCGTCCCAATTGGCATAGAATCGCCTGAACGCGACGAATTCATACAATTGGTTGAGCAGGCGCAGCTAACAGAAGAAGAACTGCGCGAATGCCGCATCGGCTATGTCGATGACAAGGGAGTTGGCGATTACTGCAGTTGGCAAGAATTCCTGGATATTGCCACAGAATCCAGCTGATTTCATTTTCTTAAGAACTGGAGCAACCCATCCCATGCCAAAAATCACCTTCATCGGCGCCGGCAGCTTCGGCTTCACGCGCAAGCTGGTTAAGGACATTCTCACATTCCCCCTGCTCGAAGGCAGCGAGATCGCGCTGATGGATATCGACGCCGAGCGCCTCGATTTCGCCCAGCGCGCTGTGTCCCGCATCGTGGAGGCTGGCGAGTATCCGGCTAGGGTTACCGCCACGATGGATCGCATTGAAGCGCTGCGCGGCGCCGATTACGTTGTCGTAACGATCTTGGTGGGCGCGACCGAAGTTTGGCGGCACGATATCGAGATCCCGATGAAATACGGCGTCGATATGAACGTCGGCGATACGCGCGGCGTCTCCGGCATATTCCGCTCGCTGCGCACGATCCCAGTCCTGGTCGATATCGCGCGCGACATGGAGCGCTACTGCCCGAACGCGCTTATGCTGAATTACACCAATCCGATGGCGATGCTCTGCCGGGCGATGGACATCGAAGCCGACATCAATGTCACCGGCTTGTGCCACAGCGTACAGGGCACCTCGAAGATGCTGGCGAACTGGATTGGCGCGCCTTATGACGAGATCAACTATACCTGCGCCGGCATCAACCACACGGCTTGGTTCATCGACTACACCTGGAATGGCGAAGACGCCTACCCGCTCATCCAGCGCGCCATAACGGAAAACCAAGACATCTACAATGCCGAGCAGGCGCGCAACGAAATGTACCTGGCGCTGGATTATTACGTGACCGAATCGAGCGGGCACAACTCGGAATACAATTGGTGGTTCCGCAAAAGGCCCGACTTAATCGAGAAATACGCTACGCATGGCACCAATTGGAATCCCGGGCATCACGCCTACATTCTCAAAGAATACCGCCGGCGCGAGCACGATTGGCGCGATGCTATCCACGACTGGTTCGCGGAAGACGAGATTGACCTCGAGCGCGGGCATGAATATGCCGCCTACATCATCAACGCGATGGAAGGCGGCGCGCCTTTCAAATTCAACGGCAATGTGCCGAACGCCGGCTTGGTCGACAACTTGCCGAACAGCGCCTGCGTTGAGGTACCGGTATGGGCTTCGCGCGATGGGCTGGAAGCGGTCGCCGTTGGCGCTTTGCCACAGTCGGTGGCGCCGCTGACCAACCTCTACTCGCAAATTGAAGAGATGGCGGTCGAAGGCATCCTCAAGGGCGACAAGCGGCTGATCTATCAGGCGGTGGCATACTCGCCGCTGTCGGCCGCGGTCTGCTCGCTGCGAGAGATTCAGTCGATGGTGGATGAGCTCTTTGCGGTGAATGAGGCGTATCTGCAGCCGACCTATGCTTGAGTGGATCAGATCAAGCGCCTTGGTCTCGCTGATATGCTTTACAAGACACCTTTAAGGCAGTATCATTCACTTGTGTGCCAGCATCATTGATCTTTCTGCTCAAGAGCTAGGGGCAGTGCGCCTTGATCTCAAGCATTAGTCCTCGTCTCCGGATGTACCTGAGGGTGATTGTCTTTGGTGGGCTATTAGGTTTCGCAGGAGGAGTTGCCGAAGCAATTGTCAAAGAGCCCAGCCTTGCCAAGAGCGTAGGAATAGCTAAAGCTGCTATCGGCATTGCTCAAAGCTACGCATTTCAGAATATGATATTTTTCTGCATTACTTATGGCATTATTGCGATAATTGTAACGCTGCTGTTTGATTACGAGCCAACCCCACATCGCTTCAAGCGTGTCATGGCGCTAGCAATGCTTCCACTTTCTCTCATATTGACCATCGCAGGTATACAGAGCGCGCTTCGTTATCCGTCGCTTTATGACGCTTCAGACGTATTTCAGTTTATCGCGCACTTCATGGGCGTTCTTTGGCTCAGCCAATACGTAGCGCACAACTACCTCCGCGAGATTGTGGACCGCAATCAAGAGAATAAACCGGTCTTGGATAATGTCACGCCTGCTGCGGGAGATCCAGTCGAAGGTGGATGAGCCAATTGCTGTGAACGGAGCTTTTTCGCGGACGGCACTTGCTTGAGCGTCGCGAATGCGGCTACAATCGGGGCGAGGAGAAAGGCAAAGCATCATGTGGCGAGCCAATCCTTTGCTGAAGCTGTTTACGCGGGCTTTTGCCTACGGCGCGGTTACCGAAGTCGTACTAGGCACTTTGATCCTTTTCATATTCATATCGGGGTTTGGGTTTCTGGGGCCAGATCCTCCTCTGCTGCGCGTGCTGTTGATAAACGCGCTAGCGAGCATGCTATCGACGGCGCTGACGCTGGCGCTGCCGATGACGCTGGTGACGGCGCTTTGCTTCCGCGAGATTCGCCGTCCAAAGTTTTACCGCTTCGCCATGTTAACCGTCGCGCTGCTCACTTCCATCTTGGTCTGGCCTGGGCATTTTGAAGGGATGGGCGGGACACTGCAAAGCAACGCTCCGACGGAGTTCAAAGCCTTCGACGCCTTCCATCTATTGACGCATGCACTGGCGATATTCAGCTCGCAACTGGCGGCTGGAAAGTATCTGCGGGATTTGGCAGCGCGCAAACCCGCCAAGAAATCCTAGCCACCCGGCGCCCGCAGGCGATCGCGCGCCTCCCGCGCCGGGGTGAAATTCGGATTGAAGGTCAGCGCTGTGATGTAGTTTTCCAGCGCCAAGCCGACTTCGCCGCGTCCCTCGCGCGCCATGCCCAAATAATAATAAGTCTCCTCAACGTAATGGCCGCCGCCATCATTCTGGTTCTGGCGCGAAATGCGGATCATGTCATCGTAACGTCCGGTGTGGTAGTAAGCTTCCCAGGCGCCGAACTGATACCAGAACATGCGCCAGGGCAAGCCAAGCGAGATCGCCTTGTCATAAGCCTGCGCCGCCGCATCGTACATGCCCAGCTCGACGAAGCTGCTGCCCATGTTGAACCAGGCGTGGGGATCTTCCTGATCGTCGATCGCTTCGGCGCGCGCCATCTCCAGCGCGTTGATCTGGTTCTGCCACTCATCCGCGTCATCGCCCAGCAGCGCCATCAATTCCTCTTCGCGGTTTGAGGTGTATAGCACGATGTACCGATAGTTGAAGTGCTGCCAGTAATGCTCGATTTTGTCGTAGCTGTAACGGGTGTTGGGTCCGTTGAAGCTGTCCATGCTATTGAATTCACTGAGCGCGTCGTCGTATCCAGCTAGCAGCAAATAATGCCCCATCCAGGTATAACCGGAGGGCTCGTAGCCAAACTCGATGACCACCGGAAAATCGTTGACCATAAGGGTCTGCAGCAGTTCAATCGTCCCGCCGTCGCGCGTGATGGCGTAAACGGGCAGTTCGGGGATCTGCGTATTGACGAATTCCACCATCTGCCAGGCGCTGACATTTTTGTCCTCGTTATTGGGCTTCAGATACTTGGCGGCGCGGTACTGATCGTCGGTGTATCCGAAGTGGACCAGCGCATTTGTGAGCGTGGCGGGCGCGCAATTGTTCCAGCCTTGATATTCCGTGCCCAAGTTCCGCATGCGGAAGATATCGGGCAAATCGGCGCTCTCTTCGTTAGTCTGCGCCAGCGCGCCCCCGCCGGCGATACCCACTGCAAGGAGCAGAAGCAAAAGGCGCTGCATCATCAGATCACTAGCTTTCGCTGAGATTCTGTCATCACCTGATTATACACAAGATGAGACACGCATATTATACGGGCGGCATACGATGTCGGCGCGGGCGACCCGCCAACTCGCGCGGCCGAGCAAGATTGGTAGGGGCGACCTATTAGGTCGCCCGCCAAAGCGACAAAAAGACAGACAAAACGTCGCTAGAGCCAGCCCTCTTCGATGTCTACATGGAGTTGGCCGCTTCCGGGGACCAGCGGCGCCGGCTCAATAATTGGCTCATCTTCGCCCGCTTCGATCATGCGGCGAATCAAACGGGAACGCAGCACATCACAGACCGCGCGATGAGTCTTGAGACCGGCGCGGTTGTGCAGCTCCTCGGGGTCGGCGAGCAAATCGTAGAGCTCGGATTCAACGTAGTGTTCGCTGGAAGCATCGTCCCAGCCGTCTCCATTCGGCGCGGAAACGGAATATTTCCAACGCTTGCTGCGACTCGCCCGCCCTAGCTGCGACTCGCTCATCTGGATGAATACTTCCTCTTGCCAGTCGACCGCTTCACCACGGACCAGCGGCAGGATCGAATTTCCGCTCATTGCATCAGGCACGGGGATGCCAGCAGCGTCGAGCAAGGTCGGCGGCAGGTCAATCAAGCTGACGAGCTGTGATATCCGTCCGCCACCAGTGAAGGGGCCACCATGGAGCATGGTCGGCACGCGTACAGAAGCGTCATGACAGGAGCGCTTGTATTCGGCGTTGCGCGTCTTGAAGTGATTGCCATGATCGGAGGTGAAGAGGATGATGGTGTCCTCCAGCAGGTCCAGGCTGATCAGCGCGTCGACCAACCGACCAAGCGCTTCGTCCAGCCGCTTGATCATGCCCAGGTAGCCAGCCAGCTGCTGATGGCTGGAGCCGCCTAGCGCCGCCAGGTCCGGTGGCAGCCAGCGCCCGCGATAGCGCTCGGCGTATCCAGGCGGCGCTGGATAATCATCACGATGGTTCTGATGGTGCGGCTCGATGAATGAGGAGAAGAGGAAGAACGGTCGATCCTGATGATCGTTGATGTAACGGATCATGGCATCGGTTTGGGCGTCTACGCGGTAGCCGGGCAGTTTATGCGCCGCGCCATCGCCGTCATACATCACCATGTCGTAGGCATCGGACGTGAATTCCAGAATATTGGAAGCCAGCCAATAATTGTAGCCGCCGCGCCGCGCCTTTGACACGGGCCCCGCGCCTTCATCCGACAAATGCCACTTGCCGATATAGGCGGTGTCGTAGCCTGCATCGCCGAAGTAATGCGCCAGCGTTCGGCTCTCGATGGGCAAAGGCACGTCATTTCGGTAACAGCCGGTTTCCGTGGCATAGAGACCTGTTTGCAAGCAGGCGCGCGCCGGACCGCAGACGGGCTGGCAGGTGATCGAATTGTGGACATCAGTGCCGGCGCGGGCGAGTCGGTCGAAATTCGGCGTCATATCCAGCGGGTTGCCGTGGATGCCGGTCGTATCCCAGCGTTGCTGGTCGGTGAAGAAGACGATTACATTCGGGCGTTTTCGAGCCATAGATTATTTTCCTCTCTGATTGGTAAATCCAATTGTAATCGGATGAGGCGAGGGTGCGCAAAAGCGTATATTCGCCACAGCCCTTCGCAAGTCAAACTTGGCTCACACAAAATAATAAACCCGATAGTATTGAAAAGTCGTAGGGGCGAGACGGTGGCTCGCCCGTCGAATTATGTTCTGTACACAAGCGGGCGTTTCACGAAACGCCCCTACAGATGTCTTCCAAGATGAGGTTTATCAAAAAGAGACATAGAAAACACAGAGAGATAACCTGCGGATTCCAGCAAGAAGTCCAGATCGCGATGTTTGGAATTACGAACTGATTCGGTATACTCTCGCCTGATTCGCCTGTCGGCAAGCGGCAAAGGGATGGCATGAAGAAAACACGCGACTTCCTACAAAACAGTGGCTACCCGCCCGGCGAGCTCTACGACCTGCCGACATCAGAAAAGCGCTTCCCCGATGGCGCGCAATACCGCATCGAGATCCCCAGCACCGAGGGCCCGCGGGCCTTGGCGGCAGTGCTGGAAGCGGCCGAGCGCTATGGCGTGACCATTCATCGCGTCTCGCAGGGCAGCGGCATTTGGATGCTTACGGATGAAGAAATCCGCGAGATGTGCCGCCTGGGCGCGGAAGCCGGCATCGAGGTCAGCTTATTCGTGGGTCCGCGAGCGGCTTGGGGCACGGGCGCGCAAGTGCGGGCGAGCGCGGGCAAAAACTTGGGCGCGCGCCTGCGGGGCATGGACGAAGTCGTCTACGCAACGGAAGACATCATCCGCGGCTGTGAGCTGGGCTTGCGCTCGGTTCTCGTGGCCGACGAAGGCCAGCTCTGGCTTGTCAATGAGATGAAGAAAGCGGGCGCCTTGCCGGCCGATCTGGTGGTCAAGATTTCGGTGCAGATGGGCGCGGCCAATCCCATTTCGATCAAGCTGCTGGAAAGCATGGGCGCGGGCAGCTACAACACCCCGACCGATTTGACGCTGCCGCAGATGGCGGCGATCCGCGCGGCCATCGATATTCCGCTGGATGTCTATGTCGAGGCGCCCGACGACTTTGGCGGTTTCGTACGCCATTATGAGACTCCGGAGCTGATTCGGGTGGCGGCGCCCGTTTACGTCAAACTGGGCTTGCGCAACGCGGCGAATATCTATCCCAGCGGACTTCATATTGAAGACTCGGCTATCAAGCAGTCGCAGGAGCGCGTACACAGGACGGCGCTGGTGATGAACATCATCAAGCGTTACGCCGGGGACGCGGTCATGGGTGCTGTCGGCGCGGATGATTTGGGGATTCCGGCGGTTTAGCCAGCCCCCACCCCAAACCCCTCCCCCAAAATGAGGGAGGGACTTTAGTAGTGCTAAATCTTAGTGAATTCACCCCTTCCCTCCTTGTGGGGCAAGGGGCTGGGGATGGGGGGTTAAACAAAATGAAAATCGGCAACGTCAGCACGATGGTGATGGGTACGCCTTGGCGGAATCTGCTCTTCGTCAAGGTCGAGACGGACGACGGCTTGGTCGGCTGGGCTGAGGCGAGACCGGTCGGTGGCGTCGGTCCTGTGATCGGCTATCTCAAGGAAACCGTGCCCGATTTCGCTTTAGGGCGCGATCCCTTCAACACCGAGGATATGTGCTACCGCATGATGCGCGAAACTTACGGACGCGCTGGCGAGATCGCCATGACCGGCATCGCCCTGCTAGAGATCGCCTGCTGGGATATCATTGGCAAGGCGATTGACCAGCCGGTGTATCGGCTGCTGGGCGGCGCCGTCCGCGATCGGATCAAAGCCTATGCCAACGGCTGGTACCGGGTGGAGCGGAAGCCCGAAGCCTGGTACGCCGCGGCGAAAGAAGTGGTCGGCAAGGGCTACCGCGCCCTCAAGTTCGACCCCTTCGGCAGCGGCTTTTACGAATTCACGCGCGAAGAAAAGCTGCTTTCGATATCGCTGGTGGAAGCGGTTTACGATGCGGTGGGACCGGATGTCGAATTGCTGATCGAGATGCACGGACGCTTCAATCCGGTGACGGCGGTCGAGATCATCCGCGATCTGGCTGAGTTCCGGCCCGGCTGGGTGGAAGAGCCGGTGCCGCCAGAGAACCTGCGGGCGCTGCGGGATGTGCGCGAGGTGGCTTTGGGGCTGGGCATCCCGGTGGCGACGGGCGAACGCATCCACACGCCCTATGAGTACCGCGAACTCTTCGAGCTGAACGCGACCGATATCATCCAGACCGACACCACCCATTTCGGCGGCATCATGAATATGAAGAAACTTGCGGGCACAGCCGAGATGTATTATGTGCTGGTGGCGCCGCACAATGTCGGCGGTCCTTGTTCGACGATGGCGTCGCTGGCGGTGGCGGCGACCACACCCAATTTCAAGATCCAGGAATACTTCAACGACTTCGCCGACCCGCCGGTCAAGGCGGTCGGACAGGGCATGCCGCAGGTTGTCGATGGCTACTTCTCGCTGCCGGAAAAGCCCGGGCTGGGCGTTGATATCGACGAAGACATCATCGCCGAGTATCCGCAGCGCGAAGTCGACTTCAACCTGTTTTCCGATGACTGGCACCGGCGAGACTTGAAGTAGCCTGCGAGCCCACCCTATTCCCTCCCCGGCGGGTCTGTGTCGGCGGTCTGTGTCTACGCGACCTACGCGACCCCAATGTGAGGGAGGGGCTCAAATACGCTTGGCTCAATGCTCGGCCACAGCGAATTCGATGCCGCGATATACTTGGGCAAGCGGCAACTGGCAATCCAGCATTGGCAGCGGAATCACATCTTCGGCATTGTTGAAAATCTGCAGATGCCAGCCCTCTTTCGAACGCGTGTACAAATCGGCGCGCGGGCGGTCCTGGTCGACGATCAGGTAGGCTGCTATCGAGGGCACAGCAAAATATAGTTCAAGCTTGTCAACACGGTCTCGCATCGCGCTTGAAGGCGAGGTGACTTCGACTACGAACACAGGATTGAGCAGGTTCAGTCTACTTCCGTCGTCGTAGATGCTTTCGCCACGAACGACGCTCAAGTCCGGATACACATAGCGCGTCGGGCTGAATTTGACGCGCATTTCGCTGGTATGCACAGTGTATTGCGGAAAGCTCAACAGACTCCACAAAAGTCCTTGAATGTTTCCAATAATAATGCTGTGTTCGCCAGTTCCACCGCTCATGTCGATGATCTCTCCGTCAATGTATTCATGCTTGACTTCCTGGCGCTCTTCCCATTCGAGATATTCGGCGACGGTCATCACGCGCTCGTTTTGGATTGCCATGTCAAACCTCGACCACTCTATGACTGGGGACAGTATAACATGCGGGCCGATGCGCTGAACTCAAGCCTCGGATTCGCTATGTTCCAATGAGGCGAGCATCGCGGAGATTGCGGTTTTCAATGCTGGCAGGTCTTCCTGCGAAAACAGCCAAACCTGCTCAAGCAACACATCATGATAGCGGTGTATGAGCACGTCACGGAAGCCGGCATAGTCGCTCCAGACCACTTCCGGGCAAGCCTCAATCAAATCCGCGTCCAGACGTTTGACAGCTTCACCAATGATCATGAACGCAAGTATGACGCCATCCTGCAGCAACCTGTCTTCAAGGAATGCCTCGCGACCACCACGAGTGCAGAATTCAATATGCAGGATTCGCTCAAGTATGTCCTGAAGGTAGAGTCGCTGGCTTCGTCTCAAAGGGCTTGCATTTCACTTAGCACAAATGTCTCCAACTCTTTCCGCAAAGCCTGCCGCGGCACAACATCAACCTTTCGCCCAACCATTTTTTCCAGCCCTTGCATCAATCGAATGACATCAGTTAGCCGGAAATCGCTATCGAACTCGACCAGGAAATCGATATCGCTGTCCTCATGCATCTGCCCACGCACTATCGAGCCGAACACAAAAACCTGGCGCACGCGATATTGGCGCGCCAGTTCCATAATCTGCGGGCGCAGTCGGCGGATGTCTTCTAAGGTGCGAACTGTTGCTTCAGCCATGCGAATCGATTCGTTTCTGATGCTACCGTCGCGCTACAGTTTATCACAACGCCAGCGCTAGCCGTCAGCAAGCGTAAACTCCTCGCTCTGCATGGTCGAAGGATTCACACCGGCGATAAGGAGATACAATGCTTTTGAATTGAGCTAAGGAGTTTGATACCACCCTAAGAAGATGCATGGAATCCATGTTCAAAATCTTTGAGCAAAGCCAAAACCGCTGTCTTTAGACTGGGCAAGTCCTCTTTGGCGAATAACCAAACGGATTCCAGTACGACCCTTTCGTACTGGTGAATCAGAACATCGCGGAATCCAGCGAAGTCGCTCCACGGAACTTGAGGCTGTAACTCAATGACAGATTTATCTAAGCGCTTTACCGCTTCTCCAATGACTTCAAAGCTTCGAATAACCGCATCTTGATGCAAATCGGACTGCAAAAAAAATTCGCGACCGTATGATGTGTAACGGTCAATTCTTTCAATGCGATCGAGAATATCTCTTAGAAAAAGTCGAGGATCCGCGCTCACAGACGCCGCACTTCCTCCAGAAGAATGTCTCGTAATTCTGGACGCAGCGCGCGCCTATCCACTACATCCACGCTGCAGGACAGCAATTCTCTCAAGTCTTGCAATAGTCGGATATGGTCCCTTAATCTGGAGCCTTCCTCAAAGTCAACCAGGAAATCGATATCGCTGTCGCCGCGAGCATCCCCACGAGCCACCGAACCAAATACAAATATTCCGCGCGCTCGATGCTGGCTTGCAATCGCAAGAATCTGTTCACGCCAATGCCGCAGGTCTTCCAGATTGCGGATGGCTTCCGCGCTCATCATCATTGCTTCCGTCTGCCTGAGTCTATCCCTTTCATGTTATCACACGATAATCATAACATGCGATTGACGCGTGCAGTCAGCTCCCGCTAACCATCCGCCAGGATGCGATCGACGGCGTCGGCCAATTGGCGCAGGCTGTTGACCATGAATACCTTGTCAGCAACCATGCGGTATTCCCACATATCGCTGTCGCCGCTGCCCCATTGACGCTGTGGCTCGGGGCAGAACCAGATGAGGCGTCTTCCCTTGCGCTGCATCTCCCGCGCGATATCGAGGCGCGGGTCGTTGTAATTGTTGCGCCCGTCGCCGAAGAAAATGACTGTCGTGCGGCTGTCGATCAAATGCATGTATTCTTTCTGGAAGCTGTTGAGGCTATTGCCGAGATCAGTGCTGTAATAACCGGGCGGGTTATCCGCCATGACTTGCGCGACCGCTTCGCGCGGGGGCAGCTCGGCCAAGATCGTACTGACATCAACAAGATCGTGGATAAAGATAAAGCTGCGCGTGCGCCTCACCTGGTCCGAGAGTTCGTAGACGAGCGTCAACAGAAATTCGACGGCGTAACGCATTGAGGTGCTCAGATCGCAGACGAGAATCAGGCTGGGTTTCTTGTGGCGCTTGCGAAACTGCGCCTCCAGCGGCACGCCGCCGTAACGCATATTCTTGCGAATTGTCTTGCGCGCGTCGAACTGTCCCGATTTGGCGCGCTTCTGGCGCAGCGCCGCTCGTGTACGCAGGCGCGCCGCCAGCCGCCGCACCTCGTCGCGCACATCTTCGAGATCGCCGCTGCTGAGCCGCTGCAATGGCACATCGAGCAAATCGGGACGCGCCCGCGGCTCTTGTTCCGCCATTTGTTCAGCGAGCGTCGTGCCGACGTGCTGCGAGATTTGCTCTGACAAGCCGCGCATGTTTTCGCGCAGCATCGCTTCCAACTCGGCCAGGGCTTCTTCGCTCATGCCCATCTCCGCCAATTCTTCAAGCAAGTCATCAAGCATGCGCTCGAGTTGAGTCAGACCGGCGCCCCGGTTCATTCGCCGCTCGAACCAGGAACGCGTAACCATCGCATCACCCTGCGGCAAGCCGGAGGCGTCGCCCAACTGCTGCAACTCGTCCTCGCTGAATTCGCGGCCCTCGAGCAGCCGCCGCAGTAGATCGCGGGTGGCATCCAACTCGCCCATCAGCGAGCGCATCGCTTCGTTCAGGAGCGCCTGCTGATCCTCGCTCAATTGCTCGAGGATGTCCTGCAGCGGCGGTCTGTTGTTTTTGAAAAAAAGGGGAAAGAAGTACTCGAACAGCGGCTGATCGCGCTGATTCTTCACCAGTGTGGCTTTCATCGTGCTCTTGAATGTGGCTACATTTTGCACGCCGGTTTCGTCAACGCCAAACATGGCGTCCTGGCTTTCCGCCAGAGAGACGCGGAGGCCCGCGGCGCGTAGGGCGCGGATGAATTCAATCATGCGTTGCTGCATCGGCGCGGACCTTGCTGCCAGGCTGCCGGGGGTCTCTCTCAGATGGTAAACGATTTCCCCGCTGGCGGCAAACGAGCCAGCAGCTGACCGGCAAACTGGCGTGAACAAAGCCGAATATAATGGGTGAAGCTGCGGTCGCGCCCTGACAGGAGAACGCCGTCGCGACGAATGTCAAACTGAAATCTGGAGGAAACATGAGCCGTCTAGCGCTTGTCATCATAATCGTTCTGTCTCTGGCGGCGGCTGGCGTCTCTGCCGGAGATGGGTTGAACCCGGCGGGCGATCCCCGTTATGGCGCGCATGCGCTCGCCCCCGGCTTTGCGCCGGCGCCCTTCACTCATGATGCGCTCAGCGGCGGCGACATCGCCGTGAAGTCGCTGAATCTGGGCGATAACTGCCTCGGCTATGCGGCAAGCGATCCCGATTTTCTTATCGAGTTGACCAGCGAATTCAGCAGAATCACCTTCTTGATCGCCAGCGAAGCCGACACCACGCTGATCGTTAACCTGCCCAATGGCAGTTGGGCTTGCAATGATGATACCAACGGCTTGAACCCGGCGCTGGTTTTCCACAGCGCGCCGGCGGGCGGCTACCGCCTATGGATCGGCAGCTACGCCGAGGAGACCAATGACGAGAGCGTTCTCACCATTGCGGAAGCGGGACCGGAAACGCTGCCCACGACAGCGACCGGACCTGACCCAGAGCGCGATCCGCTCTATGGCAAAACATCGCTGGCGCCAGGGTTCCAGCCAGCGCCATTCACGATTCAGCTCACCGGAGGCGGCCGCAATCCAGTTGCCGACCATGTTGCGGGCGAACGGTGTCATGGCTTCGTCGCGGAAGCGCCTGATTTTAGCATTGATCTCAGCGACGCCTTTGCCGAGATCTGGTTCGCGGTCTTCAGCCCAGCCGATACGACACTGTTAGTGAACGCGGCTGACGGCAGTTGGCATTGTAACGATGATCACCTCGCCTGGAACCCGGGGATTGGATTTAAGCTTCCGCTGGCCGGGCGCTACAATGTTTGGGTTGGCAGCGCGGAAGAAGGCAATTATGCCGCCGCCATTCTATATGTTGCCGTAAATGAACCGAAAGACGCGGCAGACTACGTCATCGACACGAGTTGTGACGGATTGCCGGAATCGGCTCTGCAAGTCGGCGCCGCCGCCGTCGTGGCAGCGTCTTTACCTTCGGGAGTTTCCGCATATACATCGCCGGATACCGCTACCACGCGGATTTTCCTGGCGCCGCCCGGCAGCGCGCTGCGTCTCGTGGGCGGTCCCGTTTGCGCGGATGCGCATCGCTGGTGGCGCGCTGACTTCGGCAGCGGGGTCTTCGGCTGGGTGGCTGAGGGCGATGCGTCGGCGCGCTGGCTTGAACCTCAATAAAGATTGCCGATGTCAGCCGCAGCGGATGGCGACGACCAGCCCATTGCTCCAGCCGTATTTGGCCTCCATCTTGGCTTCCACCGCGGCGATCAGCGCTGGGTCATCGGGAAAAGAGGCAATGCCATCGGTGTCAGCCGCATCATCGTCATCCCATGCGCAGCCGATGCGGAAGCGCACGGCGGGATTGGCGCGAATGTTCCGTACCCAGTGGGCGGCTTCGCGCTTCTCGGAGACGATATAGAAGCAGTCCTCATGCGCCACATACCAGATTTCGATCGCGTGGCGCGCGCCGCTGCGGCGCCCGGTGGTGGTGAGGTAGAGGAATTTCGCCAGGTTCATTGAAATTGAGGTTACGGTCTATATTACAGATTAGACATGCTGCTAAAACTGTAGCGATACCGAGCCTAGCCAAGATTTCATAATGGCTAAAGTATGTCCGGTTTTGTCCATGAGGAGTTTCATGTGCATACTGTGGTAGAATTAGATCGGTTTACGCGAAGCGCAAAGGCAGCCGGCGTCACAAGAGATGAGTTGAATGATATCATAACATTTTTGGCGCTTAATCCTAGCGCGGGAGCGGTGATACCGGGAACAGGCGGCGCGAGGGTGGAGTACCTGGCCCATAATGCTTCCTTTTGCTCCTTGGATACAGTGCCATTATAATCCAAGACTATACACCTAAGGGAGATAAACTCAATCTATCAAGGCAAGACCTAAATAACTTGAAGTTTGCTTTTGAAATCCTTGTCGAACATTACAAAGGACAACAAGATGACTGAAGCCGGAGAACGCCTGTTAGAAGGCGCATTGCAAGCATTAGAATTCGCGAAGGGGAATGCCAAGCCTGGCACTTACACCGTACACTTCCCGGAAGCGAGTGATATAAAGGCTCTGCGTCAATCAATGAAAATGAGTGTTTCGAAGTTTGCCGAGTATTTTGGTCTTGATGAGCAGACTGTGCTGAGACTTGAAGCTGAAGCGGCAAAGATTGATTCCGCGAGCGACGATTCTACTCATCAAACTGAACGGATACCTTGATCAGCCATATAGAGCATATGGGATCTCTATGTAATAGCCAGTTCAACATACGGCTCGAAACACCGGCGGACATCGACGAAATCTACCGAGTCGAAGCCGCTGCATTCGCGGGCGAGGCGCATGCTGACCTGGTCGATCGCTTGCGCGCGGAAGATGCGTTGCTGCTGTCTCATGTAGCGGAAATAAACGGCGTGATTGTCGGGCATGCCGCCTATACCATGCTTACGATAACTGATGGCGACATTATCCGCCATTGTCCGGGCTTGGGACCGATTGGGGTAGAGCCGCTCTTTCAAGGACGCGGAATCGGCTCAGCGTTGGTGCGCGCCGGAATAGGGGCGCTGCGCGATATCGGCTACGGCTTGCTGTTTTTGGTGGGAAGCCCCCGCTATTATCCGCGCTTCGGCTTTCAGCCGGCGCAGCCGCTCGGTTTCAGTTCGGATTATGTCGAGCCCGGTGGCCCCCACGAGCATTTCATGGTTGCGGTTGTGGACGAGCGCGCGCTCGCTGACGTCCGCGGGCATGCGCGCTTTCATCCCGCTTTCCATGAGCTGTAAGCGCGCGGACCGCGATGCCGCAAAATCCAATCATCGCATGGACTGCGTATCCGATTTCGCGCTCGCGAGGATGGCGTCGATTTCGGCAACGGTCTTTTGCGCGGCGAAGAGCACATGCGCCATGCTGGCTTCTTTGTCCACCAGAAGCGCCAGGCTCACATCGCCAGCGGGAAAACTGAGTAGTGTGCCCGCTTCCCCTTCCAAAAGCAGGCGCCCCATCTCGCCTTGCGCCAGCCGATCCAGACTGCGCTCAGCCAAAGCCGCCAGCGTCGCCGCCACAGCAGCAACTTGCGGCGCTGTCAGCGGGTCATCGCTTGCGCTTCCGCCATCTTCGCCGGGGAAGGCGGCGATGGCAAATCCATCATCGCTGACGATGACGCTGGTCTTCACGCCTTCGACCACCAAGCCCAGCCGTTGGAGCGCCGCTTGCAGGGCGCCGCCGCGATCCTCGCGCGCCATTGTTCCGTCCCGCAATCTTGATTGCCGCAGGTCTTCTTTGCCAAAACAGTATAGCCCGATTGCACAGAGCGCTCAAGCGAGCTGGCGCGCTAGTTCTTGCTGGCGCCCAGGCGACAAAATATCGCCGCCCCCGCCATTCGACTGAGGCCGCCAGCACTTATGCAGGCGTCAACGAGGTTCAACGACTTGAATAGATTCACAGATAGCTCGTGGTTCATGTCCGTCGCCTTCGCATTGCTTTTGATAGCGAGCGCGGCTTTGAAGCTCTACGCCTCGCGTTTGCTGGCTTGGGAGGTGGATTATGTACCCGTGCTCGCGCGCGGCCAGACGTGGTTAGACGGCGGCGCCTTCCCCGTCGTCGGCACGCTTTCGAGCGTTGGCGCTTTCAATATGCCCTTTCTGGTGTGGATGCAGCTGCCGGCGCTGCTGGTCACGCGCGATGTGAGGCTTGTGCTGGTCGGCACGCAACTCAGTTTTAATCTGCTGACCACCTGCATCCTGTTTCGGCTCGGGGGCGAACTCTTTGATCGCCGCGCCGGTCTGCTGGCGGCGATGCTCTTCGCGTTCAGCAATGTCGGCATTACGGGCGCCTTCACCGCCTGGGCGCAATTGCAGCTGCCCGGATTCTTCGCGCTGTTTGCGTATTTCCTATTCCGTTGGAAGCGCGAGAATCGAGACTGGCAGACAGCGCTATGCTTGCTCATGGCGACGGCCGCCTTTATGACCCATTTTTCGGCCGCGCTGCTGTATGGCGTCCTGGTAATTGCCTTGATTTTGCTGGGCTTGCCATTGAACCGCCGCGGTCTGCTGGCCGGGTTCCTCTTATCTCTCATCATGCTCGCGCCATATCTAATATACGAAGCGCGCGTTGACTTCGTCGATCTTCAAGCCCACATCACGCGGCGAAGCCGCATTAGCGCAGAGGTGGTGGCGGAGTACGCTCATTTGAGACCGATGGGACGCGCTCACGAAGATACGGCAGCGCAGGAGGGCGACGAAAGCGTCGTGGCGCCGGCGGAACCACAGCGCTCACGCATCGAACGCGGCATCGCCTGGCTGCTCAGCATTCCACATCAGATTTTAGTGGGCTTGCGCTTGGCGTTCAGCGCCGATCTTGCGACTCTGCGACAGCATCAGCCGGCTTTGCATCAGGCTGTTCCCCTTCTGCGCGCTTTGCTGGAAGCCTGTTTCTGGGCTGGCTTGCTTGTCGCCGCTTCTCGTTTCGCGCGGCAATTGCGATCCGCGTTTTCGGCGATTGCCGGCGACCAGAATCGGAATCGATCTGGCTGGCGCGCTCAGAAGCTCATAATCCGTTCGGCCGCCGGGCGTAATCTTGCCTTGTTCCTGCTCGTTCTTTCTTTCGTCGCCGGCTTATGTTTAGCGCGCGCCGGACCGAACCAACAGCCGACCTATTACTATGGTGTCAGCGGACTGCAATTCCTTATCTGCGGATACGGCATCTACAGCCTGGCTTCGTATAGACGGCTGACGGTTTTGGCGGTCGCGCTCGTTTTCGTTTACGTCGGCTTGAGCGCAAGCGATACGGTCCTCCGAGTTTCGCGTCATGACCCGGCGGAACACTCGGCGCTGAATCTCAATCTATACAGCAGCATTTATGACGCGGCCGCCTGGATCGCGTCCGATTGGTCCGAGCCCGGATCCGTCGCCGTCAATTACGACCTGCTGCCGGACCTGCCCCAGCTTTGGTGGGTGCTGCCTCGGCATACTGTTGACGAGAGCTACCGCCTCGGCATGGCCTTCGATCATTTGTTGAATTCGACCTTTGAATTGGAAAACAGCAACCGCAATCCCTCTGGCATCGCTGACCAATCGGATTATGTAGTGACATCGGCTCGGGGCATGGAACGTTACCGGCTAGGCGATTATCAGGCGGCGCGGTTCGGCGCGCTGGTCGCGCTCAAACCGAGTTGAGCGAGCGGTTTAGACGTCCTCGCATTTTCTTCATTCGGACCGTAGCTGCTTCCGCGCGCTGAATCGGTATAATGACAGTGTAAGTGATGCAAGAGAGTCCCGCGGGAAACGCATGTGAAAGTTGCGCGGCAAGCTGAGTGGCTTACGATAAGCGAAACGACGCAGCGCACGGAAGCCTTGGGCGCCGCTCTCGGTGAACTGCTGGCGCCGGGCGATGTCATTTGCCTGGCGGGTGAATTGGGGGCGGGCAAGACCGTCTTCAGTCGCGGCATCGGCGCCGGCTGGGGCGCGACCGCGCCATTAACCAGCCCAACATACAACCTGGTCCATGAGCATATTCGGCGAGCGGACCGAGCGCGGCTCTTTCATCTCGATTTCTATCGCGTCAGCAGGGCGCGCGAAGCCGAGACGCTGGGCATTTATGAGATTCTAGAGGGCGGCGATATCGTCATCTTTGAATGGCCCGAGCGCGTGCTGGACATCCTGCCGGACCAGCGCTTGTGGATCGATTTTCTAATGCGCGAAGATGATGAACGCGACCTGCGGTTTGGCGCGTGGGGCGAGCGGCATGCGGCGCTGCTAAATGACCTGCGCCAGTCGCTGGGTTTGAAACAGCGAGGGGCGCATGCTGCTGGCGATTGACACCGCGACCGAGATCTTGAGCATCGCTCTGCATGATGGCGAGTCGCTCGCCGCCGAATGCACTCTGCGGGCGGGCCGCCAGCACAGCGCGCTGTTGGCGCCCTTGATCGGGCGGACCTTGGCGCAATCCGGACTGAGCGCGGATGATCTGGAGCAGTTGGCCGTCTCCGTCGGTCCGGGGTCATACACCGGTACGCGAATCGGCGTGGCGCTGGCGAAGGGCATGGCCGCCCCGCGCGATTTGCCATTGATACCGGCAACGACCTTGGAGACTGCCATCGCCGCGCAGCCGCTCCAGCCCGATGATACGCCCTTAATCGCGACGGTGTTCGCTGGGCGGAATCGCGTGATCTGGGCGGAATATCGCTGTGAAGGCGATGTCTGGATCGAGCGGCGCGCCCCGCAAATCAGCGAGTGGCAAGCGCTGCTGGCGAATTACAAGCGACCAATTCGATTGTGTGGCGAAATCTCGGCCGCTGGCTTGCAAGTCATCCGGCAGGCGCGGGACGCCGGCGCGCGGATTGAACTGGCGCCGGCCTCCCAGCGCATTCGGCGGGCTGGTTGTCTGGCCGAAATCGCCTGGCGCCGTCTGCGGGCGCGAGACGCCGACGCGTTTCCAGCCGATCGCGTCATGCCCGTTTATCTACAAGACCCGTGAGTGGCTCCCCTTCCCTCTTTATGGCTGACGACAGGACAGTTTTGCAGCGTGCAGAACTTCGTCGCAAATTACGTGTTTTCTTGGACTATTTCGGGCGACCCAGTGGGTCGCCCCTACAGTTTTCGCTAGAATAGATGCTTTCGAAGTCTAACTTAAGCCATAAATTTTCGATTAGACTAAACTTGTCCTGTCCTCAGCTCTTTATGGGGGAAGGGGCCGGGGATGGGGGTTATATCGTATGAACGAGATTCTGAAAAGGCTCGGTATTGAAACGCTAAATGCCGGAGTCTGCACGGGCGTCGATAGCTGGATTCAAGGCGGGGGCGCTGAACTGGCATCGCTTAACCCAACGACGAACGAGGTGATCGCGGCGGTATCGCAAGCATCAGCCGCCGATTATGACGCGGTTGCCGCAGCCGCGCAGGCGGGCTTCGATCTGTGGCGCGCTCTGCCAGCGCCCAAACGCGGCGAAGTCATCCGCGATCTGGGGGAGGCTTTGCGCGAATACAAAGAACCGCTGGGCGAGCTGGTGACGCTGGAGAATGGCAAGATCCGCGCTGAAGGATTGGGCGAAGTGCAAGAGATGATCGACATTTGCGATTTCGCCGTCGGCTTGTCGCGGCAGCTCTATGGCTTGACGATGCACTCGGAGCGCCCGGGGCATCGCATGTACGAGCAATGGCACCCGCTGGGACCGATCGGCATCATCACCGCCTTTAACTTTCCTTTGGCGGTCTGGTCCTGGAATGCGGCGATCGCGGCTGTCTGCGGCAATGCGATGATCTGGAAGCCCTCCCCCACCACGCCGTTGACGGCGATTGCGGTGCAGCATATCTGCAATCGCGTGATGGCGGCGCATGGCGTCGACGGCGTCTTCAATCTGGTCATCGGCGAAAACGAAACGGTCGGCGAGCGCATGATCAAGGACGCGCGCCTGCCGCTGATCAGCTTCACCGGCTCCGTCCGCGTCGGCAGGCATGTGGCGCAAACGGTGGCGGCGCGCCTGGGGCGCTGCATCCTCGAGCTGGGCGGCAACAACGGGATCATCGTCAGCGCCGACGCCGATCTCGACCTTGCGACGCGCGCCATCGTATTTGGCGCTGTTGGCACGGCGGGCCAGCGCTGCACCACGACGCGCCGGCTGATCGTAGACCGACTCATCGTCGATGAACTTTGCGACCGGCTGGCGCGGGCGTACAAGACCGTCTCAATCGGCGACCCGATGGCGGATGGCGTTTTGATGGGTCCGTTGATCAACGAGAGCGCGGTATCGACAATGTTGGCGGCGGTTCAGCAAGCGACAGCCGACGGCGGCGAACTGCTGGCTGGCGGCCGACGCTTGCCGATGCTCGGCGCCAACTTCGTCGAGCCGGCCATCATCCGCATGCCGGCGCAGAGTCCGCTGGTCTGCGAAGAGACCTTCGCGCCCATCCTGTACATTATGGAATACGAAAGCTTGGATGAGGCGATCGCGCTGCACAACGCCGTGCCGCAAGGTTTGTCCAGCGCCATATTCACGCGCGACCTGGCCCGTTCCGAAGCATTTCTCGGTCATGCCGGCTCGGACTGCGGCATCGCCAACGTCAATATTGGCACAAGTGGCGCCGAGATCGGCGGGGCTTTCGGCGGCGAGAAAGAGACGGGCGGCGGCCGCGAATCGGGTTCCGATGCCTGGAAGGCTTATATGCGCCGGCAAACCAATACGATCAATTTCTCAGGCGAATTGCCACTGGCGCAGGGCATCGAGTTTGATCTGTGATTCGGATTGGCGGCCACGTGGATATGACCGCGCACGGCTCATTTACGCCTGCCGTGCTTAACAGGCAGCGCGAGTCGAATCAGAAAGAGTAGAAATCGGATAATTATTGTCAGCGCGAAGATATTAGCCATTTGGCGCGTTTGATCGTCATAAAGTTCGACCGGCGGCAACTCCGGCTTTTCGTCATTGGGTTCCAAGCGCACGAGCGTGAATTCCTGCGCCACATCCGCAAGCGTATTGAGATCGGCTGCCTTCGCCGAATTTATCCCGGCGAACAAAAGCTCATACAGCCGCGAGTTGCGGGTGAAAAGATAGAGCGCGCGCAGCGCTTCGGCGTTGTCCTGCACTGGTCGGGCGTCAGCCGCGAATGCATGCTTGCCATGCTGAATTGTCACGCGCGGATGCTTCAACAGATTGCGATACCAGTCCGTTCGATCGCCCCAAGCGGAAAATACATAATACTTGCTGCCATGCCGCCGAAACTCGACCATGACATGGCGCGGCGCGCCGCTCCGCCGGCCCTTTGTCGTCATGACCAACATGGGCAGCCAGCCAAAATATCCGCCCCAACCCAGCCGGTATAGGCTGATTGGCAAGCGGTAGATCGACCGCGTTAAGCCTTGTGGACGTTCGGCAAATGCCTTGGAAACACTCATGGCCTCAGTTGCTGCTTGCTCGATCAACCGCCCAAGTGTAGCCGTTTCCCGGCGGATTTCCAGCCCCTCGCCAGCGCCTAATTCCAATCCGAGCGACGCGGACCGCGGCTCTCGTAGCGGTCGTCGCCGCCGCGCATGATTTGCCGGCGCGCTTTCCGCACATCGCTTTCATGCTTGAGAAGGACGGTCAAGGTGGTTTCCAGCGTCTTCTGATCGATGCTATCGGCGTTGAGCGTCACCAGCGCCTTCGCCCAATCGATAGTCTCGGAAACGCTGGGGTTCTTCTTCAGATCTATGCGGCGCATGCCCTGCACGACCTCTACAGCCTGCCGCGCCAGTTTGTCGTTTAACTCCGGCACGCGCATCTGGACAATGTTGAGCTCGGCTTCGCGCGTGGGGTAATCGACGAAGAGATAAAGGCAGCGTCGCTTTAAGGCTTCCGAGAGCTCGCGCGTATTATTGCTGGTGAGCACAACGCTTGGATGATGCCGCGCGGCGACCGTGCCCAACTCCGGAATCGACACCTGAAAGTCGCTGAGGATCTCGAGCAGGAAAGCTTCGAACTCTGCATCGGCGCGGTCGATTTCATCAATCAGCAGGACGACCGGCTCATCGCTGAGCAGCGCCGCCAGCAAGGGGCGCGCCAGCAAGAAACGCTCGCTGAAGAAGACATCGTCTTCCGCGCCCAGGCGGTCGGCGGCTGCGCGCAAGGTCTCGGCGGAAGCCAGCAGGTCGCTCAGCTTATCGCGCAGCAACTGCGTATAAAGCATTTGCTTGGCGTATTCCCATTCATAGAGCGCCTTGTTTTCATCCAGCCCCTCGTAGCATTGGAGCCGGATCAGCGGCTGTCTCGAAGCGCCGGACCAAGCCTTCGCTAGCTCCGTCTTACCGACGCCGGCCGGACCCTCAACCAGAAGCGGCTTGCCCAGTTTCTCCGCCAGGAAGACGACGGTGGAAATCTCTTCGGTGGCGATATACTGCTGCAGCCGGAGCGCTTCGCTGACTTGCTTCACGTCATCAAACATGGCGCGGCTTCCGTTTCGATTTTGGCACTTGCAGTGTAACCGAGATGGTCGGCTATGGGCAAGCGGCTGGCGGCGGCGATGTGGTATGATTGCATAGTAATGCAACAATGGAGATGAACTATGATAGCGTCAGAACTGCGGAAGGAACTGCTTGCGCTGAATCATGCCCAGAAGCTGGCGGTAGTGGCGCTACTGGCGGACGGGCTGACCAAAGCGCAGAATGAAGAATGGGAACGCCTTGCTAAGAGCCAGCAAGAGTTTAGATTCATTCCGCCAATTCGCATAAAACCAAAAGCGTCGGCCGAATTCTTGCAAATGCTTGAAGAAGAATCACTCCTTGATGGCTGAATTGCTTTCCTTTCCATACATACGAAGCACAGAGTATGTTGACGATCAGGTAGTGCGTCCTTTCATTCCAGTCAGCATCAAGTATCGCGAGAAATCGATTGACACTATGGCAATGCTCGATAGTGGAGCGGATACGAGTATTCTGCCTCACGCGGTAGGACTGGCATTAGGAGCGGATTGGTCGCGACAGCCCGACTTGTGGCATCTGGAAGGTTTCGGTGGCGAACTTGAAACTAAGAAATTAGTGGTTGACTTGGTCATAGGCAATTGGCATCCGCTTAGAATACGCTTTGGCTGGACAAACAATAATGATGTGCCTGTGCTTCTAGGTCAATTGAATTTCTTTCACGTGGTGGACATTTGCTTCTATCGCTCGCGCCAACTGGTTCAATTGAGCCTTGCATCCGCTGAGAGAGCGTAGCTATTGATTCCTCGGAATAAATCACGATGCCCGATGTAACCCTCAAAGCCACCGTCCCCCTGCCGCCAGAGCGCGCCTTCGATACCTTCGTTCAGCAAATGGACATCTGGTGGCCCCGGCAAGGCGTCTTCCCCTACAGCTTCGCGCCTGAAGGCACGCGACCGCTGCACATTCGCTTCGAGCCGCAATTGGGCGGGCGCTATTACGAGACCTTCCTCGATGGCAGCGAATTCATAATCGGGCGCGTCAATGCTTATGAGCCGCCGGCGCGACTGGGCTACACCTGGCGCGACCCCACCTGGCAAGGGGACACGACGATTGAAATTCGCTTCGCCGCAAGAGACGGGGGTACGGCTGTCGCTTACACGCAGTCCGGCTTTGCCGCCGCCGGCGTCGCCTGGCTGATCCCTTACTATCAGGTTGGCTGCGGCCAGACTCTCGCCGCCTATTTCGCCCACTGCCACGCCTTGCGCTCAGTGCAAGAACTCGGGCTTAGCCAGGACTAGGGACACAGGCCAGCAGACTGGCGACGCGCTCGATAATGGTGGCGCCGATCGCCGCTTTGCTGGTGAGGTTAATTTTGTGGGCGCCACCATCCTTATCGAGCACGACGACGCGATTGGTATCCACTGCGAAACCGGCGTCGCCCGCGCTGATGTCGTTGGCGACCAAGAGATCAACGCCTTTGCTTCGGAGCTTGCCGCGGGCGTTCGCCATTAGATTCTCGCTTTCGGCGGCGAAGCCAACCACAACCATGGGATAACCGGTTTTTTCTCGCTCCGCTTTGACCGCCAGCAAGATATCCGGCGTGCGCTCCAGCGGCAGATTCAGCGCGCTATTCGATTTCTTTATTTTCTGCGCGGCGATATCGCGCGGGCGATAATCGGCGACAGCCGCCGCCATGATTAGGGCGAAAGCATCGGCGACCTGCGTGAGAACGGCTGCCGACATTGACTCGGCGGATTCCACCTTCAGCTGCGTAGCGCCCACAAGTGGCGGCCGGTCTGCCGCAGCGGTAATCAATACGACATCGGCGCCGGCGTCAATTGCCGCTTGGGCGATGGCGTAGCCTTGTTTGCCCGTGGAGCGATTGCTGATGGCGCGCGCCGGATCCAGCGCCTCGCGCGTCCCGCCAGCGGTGACCACCAGCTTGTGCCCAGACAGCGCCCCGCCCAAACCTAGCACGCGCCGAACATGCCCGATCAGAGTTGCAGTCTCTGGCAGACGCCCGCTTCCCATGAGACCACTGGCCAGCCGGCCCGTCTCCGGCTCGATGATATGCGCGCCGCGTTGTCTTAGCGTCTCCAGGTTGGCTCGCGTCGCCGGGTGTTCGATCATGCCGCCATCCATCGCCGGCGCGATGACCAGCGGACACGAAGCCGCCAACGCCGTGACCGAGAGCAGATCGTCAGCAAACCCCCCTGCCAGCTTCGCCAGCGTATTGGCGGTCGCCGGCGCGATCAACAGAAGATTTGCCCCTTCAGCCAAGCCGATATGAGCGATGTGACTAGGCAATCCGCCACGTTCCTCGGCGCGCCACATATCGCTGTAGACTGGACGGCCGCTGACCGCTTGAAAGCTGAGCGGACTGACGAAACGCTGGGCGGCTTCGGTCATAACGACATCAACCTGGGCGCCGGCCTGCGTCAGCTTGCTGGCGAGATCAACCGCTTTGTAGGCGGCGATGCTGCCGCTGACGCCGAGGATTAACCGTTTGCCATTCACGAGGGCGATTTCGGTCATGATGGTCTATCGCTTGAACAGTGTAAATATGGTACACAATTTGAGCCTGAAACAAAAGCCGGATCGCGCCCTTGGAATGCGTGAGACACGACGGTATCGCGCCCGAGCGCAGGCATTATGCAGGCTGGCGCATCTCGCAAAAAGGCTCGCATTCTGCTAGAGTGAGCCGAGTTGAGCGCGAGTTGCTCAGGAGATCGGCAGTGCATTCTGGCGTCGCAATAAAGAGGATCAAAGCCATAAAACCTGCGCTCATACTTATCGCGCTGATATGCGCTGGCTGCAACCTGGGTTTCACCGGTGAACCCGCGCCGGCGAGCTTTGAAGGCGCGCCCGTCATCAAAATCGCGTCGCCCTCGCCAAACCAGATCTTTTTGGCCGGGTCCACCGTCATCGTGCAAGCGCGGGTGGAGAACGCGGGTCCGGATCTGGCGCGGATCAGCGTTCTGCTGGATGAGGCTTTGCTGGGCGAGAAAGTCAATCCAAACGAAACCAATGCGGCGGTGCTGCCGCTGACGCTCGACTGGCCGACGAGCAGCGCCGGAGAGTTCACGATTTCGGTCCTCGCCGAAAGAGGCGACGGCGCCGCTGCCCGCGAAGATGTGCGCGTTCTAGTAGTCGCCGAGGC
This sequence comes from Chloroflexota bacterium, assembly GCA_028875185.1. Classification (GTDB taxonomy): domain Bacteria; phylum Chloroflexota; class Anaerolineae; order Aggregatilineales; family Phototrophicaceae; genus UBA6055. Next base: position 61,824 of record JAPPFH010000077.1, read on the forward strand.
GGGCGCCGAATCGCCGTCGACCACAGTCTCCACGCCCGTTGCGCCTGAATCGGCGCCAGCGATCGCCGCGGATATCGCCGTCGCCGGAATGATGCTGCAGCCGGCGCGGATACGTCAAGGTCCCGGCGCCACCTATGACCTGGTGGGCAACCTGGACGAGAACCAGGAAATCGCGATCGTCGCGGTCAATGCCACCGGTACATGGGTGCGAATCAGCTACAATGATCTAGCGGACGCTTGGGTATACGCTGAATTCGTCAGCGCCTCCGGCGATCTATCGCAACTGCCGGTGGAGGCTGGTCCGCCGCTGCCAGCCGCGGGCGGGGTGAACCTGGTCTTGGAAGAGGTGCGGATTGCGGCGCCTATCGTTTGCGGTCAGCAATCGAATGTTCAGGCGCGGATCCGCAACGCCGGCGCCGACGAAACGGGTAGCGTCGCCTGGGTGATCGCGGAAGCGCTGCTGGCTAGCGATGGAAGCGCGCTCATTGATGACCCGCCGCCAACCTATCTCAATACGCTGAAGGCGGACGAAGAATCCATGATTGAGATCCCGATTGCGCTAACAAGGCGGGTTGATGAAGAGCAGTTCATACGCGTGATCGTCGATAGCGGAAATCACCTGCCGGAGACCGACGAAACGGATAATACGATGAATAGCGCGTCCTTTGTCTTGCAGCGGGGCGATTGCGGATAATTTCGCAGCCTGATCTCACGCGTCCGGCGATGGCGGTGCGCTTCTTCTGGTTCCACTGAATCACTCGCTTTCAAGGAGGGACGCCCGCGTGGTTTCAATAATCGTGACCAACGACGATGGCTATGAGGCGCCGGGCATTCTGGCGCTGGCGGAAGCGATGGGTGTTCTGGGCGAGGTGCAGATCTGCGCGCCAACGATCAACCAAAGCGCCAGCGGGCACAAGATTACACTGTTTCAAGACCTCCCTTATTCTCGATGCACGGTGGGCGACGGCATACCAGCGCTGGCTGTCGCTGGATCGCCAGCCGATTGCATCGCGCTCTCGCTGCTGGGCTTGGCGGACGGGCAAGCGGATGTCGTTGTCTCTGGCATCAATCGCGGCGAAAACATGGCGCAGGACCTCACCTACAGCGGAACGGTCACCGCGGCGCTGGAAGCGGCGATACACGGCCTGCCCGCGGTCGCCTTTTCGCTGGCGCGCGCGGACGCCGATCGCCGCGAGCATTATGATGTTGCGGCGCGTATCGCAATCCCAATCGTAAAAATGGTGCTGGCAAGGGGCTTGCCGCCTTTCACTATTCTCAATGTGAATGTGCCGCCGGTCGCGCAGGTGGCGGACTTGCGCGGTATCCGGCTGACGCGTCAGGGCTTGCGCATTTACCGCGATCGTCTGGTCGAGGTGGACGCCGGCGTCGCGCGCGTCGAGGGCGAGCCGCCGACCGCCAACACCGATGAGCTCGGCACCGATGTCTGGGCGGTCCATCGCGATTATGTCAGCGTGACGCCGGTGCACCTGGATATGACGGCGCATCGCTTCATCGCCGATCTGGAAGCCTGGGATTTGCATTTGCCGTCTTGCCAATAGCGATAGTTGGTGGGGCGAGCCATCTAGGCGCCCGCGCGCCACCGACCTACAGGCTATAATGGGACATAATTCCCCAACTCACGCATACTGAAAGGCATCCGCGATGAACATCCTCAAGAGCCTGTTCGGCGGCGGACGCAACGAAGACCGCGGCATCTATTTCTATGTGCAGCCCAAGATGTGCAAGGAGATCTTGCGGGTGCGGGTGGATCCGCTGAACGACCTGTCGCAGACTGATGACGGCAAGGGCTATTGGTGCCGCAAGGTGGCGAGCGCGGCGCGCTGTCCCTTTCAAGCGGAGATAGAGCTTTATTTCGACAAGAACAAGCGCTTCAAGGACAGCAGCGTGGAGAATGGCGAGTTGGTGAGCGAGGAGGCTTGGCGCGCAGGGCGGGGAGGCAGCAATTAACTTTGGAGTCCTCTAAAACTATTTGCAAGACGAATAAAGTGCGGATCTGGGTGCTGATCAGAATTGTAAGGCAAGTGAATCTTTCCCAAGTGTGCCGCGAAACTGTCGATACCCGAATCCAGCCCCAGTCGAATCAGATCGTCCGCGGCTAAACTATTGAGACGCATGATTAAGCTTTCATCCAAGTATATTAGCCCTCTATCAAACGCTCGATGATATGTTGGCGATAACGCTATACCGTTGCGAACATTATCGATACTATGGTCGCCTGCGTTGACTGGAAGAATGTGAGCCGCCTCAACTAGCTTGAGCTTGCGCCTAGTAACCGCACACCTGTTGTCGTACGCGTTCAAGACCTGTTTCGTAAACGTTGACGAACGAGACCAGCGCGCAGTTTCACGCAATACCAGCTGTCTCTGTTCTGGCAAGACTTGAAGTTCAGTGTCAGCAATATCCTGAGTCTTTACAACACGCTCCGCTCTTTCAACATAAGTCGAATCCACACCCAACCCGTGTAACGCTTGAGCATGTTCGCAATAGAACAGCAAATGATCACTTCTTACCCCTATAGCGATTTCATCATTGCTTTTTGTCTGAAACGACAATCCATCTTGCAGACAATCGTTTAGCGTCGACTTGCTGACTTGTACCGAAGGGGATCTCCCAGTAAAACTTTGATGCTAATTCAGATCGAAACCTGCAAACACTCCGCGATCTGGATCATAGCCCAACAGAATCGTATAACCACCGGTGTTCAAGGGCAGCGGGGATTCCACAGTTGTCATCTGAATACGATACTCGTCTTTAAGCGCAGGGCGTCCTCCAGGTGTCAAGGTCCAACAGTACACCCAAAGAGACGTCTGTCGACCGTCTTGAGCAACAAGATATACTCGAGGATGCGCCGCCGACGAACGCATGGGTACGCCAATTGCGCCGCACTCGCCAATGGCATCCAAGATGGCGCGATTTATGGTTTCGCGAGATGCAGGTGGCATACTTCGTAAGAGCTATACCTTGTTTCGTTTGGCAGGTCGGGAGAGTCCTCCGTCGTCAGGAAGCGGAGCCTCCGGGCTGTCATCCCAAAGTGCGCCAGGCCGCTGTATATTGTACGACTCAACTTTCGCACCCGTTAAGCGCAGTTGCTTAGGCGATGGTGGCTTCAAGAAACGCCCCTTAGCACCGAGTAGATACTTCTCTTCAATCTCGCTGCAAATCCACCTGCGCCTAAGCCTTTCTGATACTTCGCCTGTCACGCAGCTACCGGCAAATGGATCAATTACTAAGTTGTCACGGTCTGTCAGGAATCTAATGAAGTATTCCGGAATCAAAGCGGGAAATCGTGCGGGATGCACCGGCAGATCGTTTTCTTTACAGTAACGCATGTAATGAGAGTTGCTCTCGGTATTAGCAACCGCAATTAGGTTTGGCGGTATCGCGGCTCCATTGTCGTTTGCAAAGTTCTTGCTAATGTCGTGACCACTAGGACGCTTCTTAGCCCGATAACCTGACTCAAGTAAACCTTCCATACTCTTACTATATGGAGTTAACACGCGGCGATTACTTGCCTTGGGAAACGGATCAAGAGAAAGCCAAAATATGTTATTTACAGCATCTTTTACTCTTATGCGCCTTACATTCACCCACTCAGCGGGAGTTGGCAACTTGGAGGGATTCCACCAGAAAAACTCTTGTGCCAGATGAAAACCAAACTCGTTGCAGAGACAAAGTAGTAATTCGTAGTGATATAGGCTTTTGGTCGGCTTTCCTGCATTCCATGCGCCACCAATATCAACAACTAAAGACCCTTTCGGCTTTAGTATACGCGCGAACTGTTGGGCAAAAGGACGAAACCAGTCCACGTAGTCGCTGGCGTCAGCATTTCCATATTCCTTTTTTCGCACGAGCCCAAACGGAGGACTTGTCATTATCAAGTCTACGCTATTGTCTTCTACAAGCCGCTCCATAAGATTTGTCGATTCAGCCCAATAAGCCACCCCTAGATCTGTGCGGACGCGTTCCTCCGCAGAAGTAGACGAATCTATAATGGACGGTATTGTCATCTTCTCTTGGGACATCATAGAGTATTCTCCCGTTTATCGACCCTGCTAACGAACGTAGAAGCTAGTACTATTCATTTTCATCCCCCCTCCCCAGCCACCTCCGCCAGCGCCGGCAAGCCGAAAGTATTCCGGATCCGATCTTCAATCACATCCGACAGCCGCCCGTTGCTCTGCAAGAGGCCCTTGGCGTTCTCCCGCCCCTGCCCCAGCAGCTCATCGGCGTAGCGATAGAACGCCCCGCGCTTGTCGATGATGCCGAGCTCGGTGCCGATATCGATGATCTCGCCCGATTTGCTGATGCCCTGATTGAACATGATGTCGAATTCGCATTGCTTGAAGGGCGCGGCCACCTTGTTCTTCTTGATGCGCACGCGCGTTCGGTTGCCGACGACTTCGCCGCTGTTCTTAATCTGCTGAACGCGGCGGATATCGATGCGCACGCTGGCATAGAATTTCAGCGCGCGCCCGCCCGGCGTCGTCTCGGGGCTGCCGAACATCACGCCCACTTTCTCGCGCAATTGATTGGTGAAGATGACGCAGACGTTGGATTGCTTGATGGCGCCGGCGAGTTTGCGCAGCGCCTGGCTCATCAAGCGCGCCTGCAAGCCGACATGCGAATCGCCCATTTCGCCTTCGATCTCGGCGCGCGGCACCAGCGCCGCCACGCTGTCGACGATGATGACATCCAGCGCGCCCGAACGAACCAGATGCTCGGTGATCTCCAGCGCCTGCTCGCCAGTATCCGGCTGTGAAACGTAGAGCTGCTGGATATCGACGCCGATCTTTTCGGCATATACCGGGTCAAGGGCGTGCTCCATATCGATGAAGGCGCAAATGCCGCCGGTCTTCTGCGCTTCCGCGGCAACGTGCAGGCAGAGCGTAGTCTTGCCCGAGCTTTCGGGACCATAGATCTCGGTGATGCGCCCGCGCGGCACGCCACCGACCCCAAGCGAAATATCAATGCCGAGCGAGCCGGTGGGGATCGCCTCGATCTCCAGGTGGTTTCCCGCGCCCAAGCTAAAAATCGTGCCATCGCCATAGCGCTTGGTGATATCGGTCAAGGTCGCGTCCAGCGCCTTCTGTCTGGCTTGATGATCCTGACTGTCGATGATCTGCGTTTCTTTCACTGCCCGTCTCGCCTTTGCCATCGTCATCGTCTCGCTTTATCTAGGAGTCTGTGCAAGTGTAGTGCTTATGCGATGTTTCCGCTATGTTCGAGATGATAGCACTTTTGTTCTAGGCATGCAAGCCGAATTCAGTAATGCTATTGCCGACTTCGGTTGGCGCAGAAAATGCACGGCGCCCTCTGCGTTCACAGTGTTTCAGCGGCCGGAGTCGACCGCCCGGCGACAGATTGCTCTGTTTTCGTAAACGCGCGGCGAAAGTGTTATAGTCTATGATTGAACGCGGTTCTATCGAGATGTTCAAATTATCAATAAAGGGAGATACCCATGAGAGTCTTGAAGTTTTTCCTCGTTCTTGCGCTCGTATTTTCGGCGGCTCTGGCGCTAGCCCAGGACTCGGAAACAATCGTCATTCGCGGCTTCGGCAATGTCAGCACCTTCAATCCAGTGCTAAGCAGCGATGGCGCCTCGTTCCAAGCCTACAGCGTGTTGTGGCCCAAGCCTTATGAAATCGACCCGATGACTTATGACCCGATTCCCGGGCTGACAACCTGGGAAGCCGGCGATGATGGGCTATCCTACACCTTCCATATTCGCGATGACGCGAATTGGAGCGATGGCGTGCCGATCACTTCGCATGACATGAAATTTGTCATCGACGCGATCAAATCGCCGGAGGTTGGTTCGTGGCGCTCGGCCGATTTCGTCAATGTCGAGGGCGTCGAGGTTGTTGACGACAAGACCTTCCGCGTGGTCTTGAGCGCGCCCGATTGCACGGTCTTCGCCGAATTGGGCGGGACTCGCCTCATGCCGGCGCATCGCTTCGAAGCCGACTTCAGCGATTTCAAGAATGGCGAGATCAGCACCAATCCGCTTGAGATCAGCGGCGGACCCTATGTCATGGACGCCTACGAGCCGGCCGAATATCAGAGCTATTACGCCAACCCCACCTGGTGGGGCGGCGAGGTCGGCATTCCCTACCTGATCAATCGTAATGTTGGGTCGCACGAATTGGCTGCGCAGTCGCTGCAAGCCGGCGAGATTGATTACACTTATCTGCACGGCGATATCTTCGACCAAATCGCGGATACCAGCAACTTGCAGTGGCAGATCTTCCCGCAAATGTCGGTTAAATTCATGAGTTTGAATTGGGCCGACCCGACCCAGCCGACGGCGGCATTTGACGCGGACGGCAATCGCCAAGACCAGCCGGCGCATCCGATACTGACCGATGTCAATGTGCGCAAAGCGATCGCCATGGGCTACAACAAGTTCGACATCCTGGAAACGATGGGTGGTGATCAAGGCGGCACACGCCTGGTTGGCGCGGTCAATCCCTATCACGCAGTTGCCTACAATACCGACCTCGAGCCCTATCCTTATGATCCAGATGCCGCTAGAGCGCTGCTTGATGAAGCCGGCTGGATCGATGAAGACGGCGACGGCATTCGCGAGAAAGACGGCCAACGTCTGACGCTCGACATCCCCTACAGCGATATCCTGACAATGTTCCCCACCACCACGCTCATCGCGCAGGATCAACTGAAGGACATCGGCGTCGAAGTCAATGTCGAATTGGTCGAATGGGCAAATTACCTGAGCACGGTCTTGTTCGGTCAGCAGCACGACGGCACTTCCATGAGCAGCAGTGGCGGCACCGGTGGCGCGCCCGATCCCAACGACTTCATGGGCATCATCTCTAGCGCGCAGGACAACGGCGCGAACCCCGGCGGCAGCAACACGAGCTCCTATGTCAATCCGGAAGTCGATGATCTCATCGACCAAGCGCGGACGCTGCCGGGTTGCGACCCGGTAGAGCGCGGCGAAATCTACAAAGAGATCCAGCGCATCACCCACGAAGAAGTCGCCTACGACTGGACATTCGTGCCTAACATTTGGCAGACGGCGTCCAAGCGCGTTCAGGGCTTCGAGCCGACAGCGTTCTGGGTCTTCTACGGATACACAGCGGACATTCACAAGTGGACGCTTGAGGGCTAGGGGCTAAGCCCTCGCCCTTACCCCCTCGCGCAGGTTAGTGTCTACGCTACCCAAAGCATTGGAGAGGGGGAACTTGAATCCGCATTAGACAGATGAAAATGTAGGGGCGACTTGCTAAGTCGCCCTTTGGTCTATGGTATTGCTTCGGGTTTCTGCGGAATATTAAATCGGACTAGGCTTCGCTAGCCGGCAGCTTGCCCGAAAGACCCAAGCCCTCCAGCAAACCGGCCATCCGCGCCTGTTCGGTTTCAACTTTGCGCAGGCGATCATCCACTGAGCGAAAGCCGTCATCCATCTTGTCTTCGAGCCGCTTGATGTCGCTCCGCAGCCGCAAGAACAAGCCGGCTATAACTGCGATAATGAGTGCAATTTGCTCCCAACCCGCCATGCCTTCGCCTCAATTTCGTTTATGCCGTTAACGAATCGTATATCGCAAGTTCGCGCCGTTGCAAATGGCAGCTTCCGCAGGCCCGTCACTGCTGATACCTTCTCGGGTCCAGCGCGTCGCGCAAGCCATCGCCCACCAAGTAGAAGCACAGCACCGTGATCATAATCAGAATGCCCGGCGTGAAAATCAGATGCACGCCCGTGACCAGGTAGCTGCGCGAGTCGGTCAGCATATTGCCCCAGGTCGGCGTCGGCGGTTGAATGCCCATGCCAAGATAGCTTAGTCCCGATTCGGTCAGGATCAAATTGCCGGCGATGATGGTCATCGTGACCATCACAATGGGAAATACATTGGGCAAGATGTGCGATATCAAAATGCGGAAGTCGCTCGCGCCCAATGCCCGCGCCGCCAGCACATAATCCCGCTCCTTTAACGACAAGACTTCGCCGCGCACTAGCCGGCTCGTCCCCACCCAGCCCAATGCCGCCAGCGCAACCACCAGCACCTCGGTCGAAGGCTCCCACACCGCAGCTGCGATCAGCAACAGAAATAGCGGCGGGATTGCGCTAAGCGTGTTGACGCCCCAGGAGATCACATCATCAACAGCCTTGCCATAATAACCGGCCAGCAATCCCAGGGTGACGCCAATGGTGACGGTCATGACACTCGCGAGGTAGGCAATGGTCAGCGAGACCCGCCCCCCGTAAATCAGGCGCAGCAGCTGGTCGCGCCCCAGCTGGTCTGTACCCAGCACATAGCCGTCTTCGCCCGGGAGCTTGAAGCGATCTGGGATGCTGGTGGCGTTCACTTCCAACTCGAAAACGCGTTCCAATACAATCGGCGAAAGCGAGCAGATTAGCGTCGCCGCCAGCAGAACACAAATTGCAAAAACGGAAAGGCGGTCCCGCAGAATGAAGCCGACTGCGTCTCGCCAGAACGAACGCGAGTGCCGCTGCGCTTCGGCTCTTTCCAGGAGCGCTATCTTAGATTTTTGCGCCATGTCAACTCCAAGCCATCGACGACATCTGTAGGGGCGACTGACCCGCAGTGTCTACGCGCGGCAGTGAGCCGCCCACAGTCAGCTGTCATATCGAAGAATACGCAATTGCCCAACATGCCAAGCCTACTCCAGGCGAATGCGCGGATCGAGCATGACATATAGGATGTCCGAGAGCAAGACGCCCAAGATAAACATCAGGGAAGCGACCACAACCGAACCCATCACGAGCGGATAGTCGCGCGAATAGACCGCATCAATGATCAGTTTGCCCATGCCGGGCCATTGGAAGACCTGCTCGATAATCACAGCACCCGCCAGCAGTGTGCCGATAGAGGGACCAAAAAATGTGGCCACCGGCAGCAAACTGTTGCGCAAGGCATGGCGGAACCAGATCGCCTGCGAAGGTAGACCCTTGGCATACGCGCTGCGGATGTAATCTTGTTGCAGCACTTCCAGGACCTGCGTCCGCGTGAAGCGTGAAATGAAGGCTATCGTGTTTAACGAAAGCACAGACACGGGCATAATCATGTATCGCAGGGCGTCGCCGACGCTCTGGGGGCCGCGCTGCGTGATATTGCGCATGCCGCTTATCGGCAACAGATCAAGCTGGACGCCGAAGACGATAATCAGCAGCAAGCCCAGCCAAAAAGCCGGCACCGCATTGCCTATTACAGACAAAACGCGAATGAACTGGTCAACCCAGGTGCGATGGAAAACCGCAGCCAACACACCCAAGCTGACGCCGACGACATAGCCGATTACGAGCGCAGCCACACCGAGCCTGAGTGTGGCCGGGATCCGCTGCACTATCAAATCCGTGACCGGGCGGCGCTGCTTGATCGACACTCCCAGATCCCCGCGCAGCAAACCACGCCTGTTGCCAGCGCTCTCGCCGATGCCATCGCCATCGATATCAATCGTCGTCCAATCGTTGCCAACCAGCCAGTACACGTATTGCAGCAGCGGCGGCTGATCGAGGCCAAGTTCTCGGCGCTGCGCCTCTATCGCTTCGGGCGACGGGTTTGGCGAAAAGGCGATCATCGCCACCGGATCACCCGGCGCCGAGAGGATGATCAAGAATGATAGGATCGTGACACCGAAAAATGTGGGTATCGCTTGCAGCAGGCGGCGCTGAAAATACTTGATCATGGGCTCGACTTTATCTGACGCAATGCACTACCGATTCTAGCGTTAGATTGTTAAATCACCAACATTGTTTCCCCGCCACGGAAGCCATGACACGCCGCCGCGCGAATGTTAAGCGTATGAAGAGCGCTTAAAGAACCCGGTCTGCGCGCTTAATGAAAGCCTAGCACATCATTAAAGCGCTAAACGCCCGCCTTAACAGTAATCAGCTATGCTTGTATCTAGTTTGGGTTCGCTAATCTCCCGCAAAGATATGCTCGATCGAGAGAAAATGATGCAAATGCGCAGAGCAATCACGATACTGCTGCTTATCACCGTCGCAACGTTCACCATGGGCGCGTCGGAAGCCGATATCACGCTGCCTGAAGTCGACCCGTTGGACTATCCCGTCGGCGAGATCGTCACCGCCGGCAGCTCTACGGTCTTCCCGCTTAGCGAACGCATGGCGGAGCGCTGGACCGACGCGGGCGGCGCAGCGCCCTCCATCGCCTCCATCGGCTCAGGCGCCGGCTTTGAGCGCTTCTGCGTCGAAGGCGAGACGGATATCAGCAACGCCTCGCGCGCCATCAGGGACAGCGAGCGCGAATCCTGCAAAGCCATCGGCCGAGAAGCCATCGAATTCCGCGTCGGCAGTGATGCGCTGGCTGTCACCGTTTCTGTAGCCAACGACTTCGTCAGCGATGTCACGATGGATGAGCTGGCGATGATTTTCAGCAGCGCCGAGACCTGGTCGGATGTGCGCGCCGAATGGCCCGCGGAAGCGATAATGCGTTTTATCCCGGGCACCGACAGCGGCACCTTCGATTACTTCGTGGAAGCGGTCTTCGATGAAGCTGAAGAGCCGATCCTCAGCGCCAACCCGCAACTCTCCGAAGATGATAACGTCCTGGTCCAAGGCATCAGCGGCAGCGCCTACGCCATCGGTTTTTTCGGCTACGCCTACTACATCGAGAATCAGGACGCCTTGAATATCCTTAGCATCGAAGGCATCGAGGCGAACGCGCAGACGACCGATGACGGCAGCTACCCGCTGGCGCGCCCGCTCTTCATCTACAGCGACGCCGGCATCATGGCGGAGAAGCCGCAGGTCGCCGCCTTCATCAGCTTCTATCTGACGCAAGTCAACAACGAAGTCATTGATGTGGGCTACTTTCCGGCTTCCGCCAGCGCGCTGAATGCCGCCAAGAGCGCCTACCTTGATGCGATGACCGAGTTCTAACGGCAACGCCGATAGCAAAATCTTAAGTGACGAATCTGTGAGTCTCCCGCAACAAGTCAAGATCCGTGTTTGCGCGGCTATTGCGTCTCCCTAAACCGCGCGTGAGGGAAATGCGGGGCGAGACAAGGGGCGCGTAGGTCGCGTAGACACTGACCGCCGACACAGCCCGCCGGGCGCGCAGGTCGCGTAGACACTGACCGCCGACACCGCCGGTCTCTCGCGCCCGCACAGATTCGACTATTCCTGATAATCATGCCACAGTGGGCGCATCACACGAAAGCGAAAAATGCCTGACCCGCAGCCGCAGTCGACTCAAGATCTAATTCAAAACGACCGCGGTCCACTCAATTTGAGGCACAGAACCAAGCCGCATGAAGCGGTAATTCAAATGAGCTTGCTCGCCTGCGGCTTGCTCTCCATTTTCACCACACTGGGCATCATCCTGGTCTTGGGCAACGAATCGATCGCATTCTTCACCCGCGATCAGTGGGTGAACAGCAATCGCCCGATCCTGAGCCACATGGATGAACAGACAACCATCTTCACTGTCGAACCGGGCAAGGCTTTGGAAGCGGTCAAAGAGAGCGGCGCCGTGCGCGTGGGCCAGGAGGTTATGGAGGTCGTTGAGTTTCAGAACAATCAAATTGATATCGATGTCATCGGCACGAGCGGCGGCTTCAAACGCTTTTGCGCGCTGGATGTCGAACTTGCCGAGCTCGGCGTAAAGCGCCCGCAGATTGTCAATGCCAGCCGCCCGGCGAAGCCAAGCGAAATTGACCGCTGCCGCTCGGTCGGCATCACGCCGGCGCCCTTCCGCGTAGGCGCCGATGCGCTGGCTTTGGTCGTCAGCGCTGACAACGAATTCATCACTGAGTTGAACGTCGCCGAACTGCGGCAGATTTTCGGCGAAGCCGAGCAGTGGTCGGATGTCCGCGCCGATTGGCCCCAGGAAGCGATTCAGCTTGTTATCCCCGGGCGCGACAGCGGCAGTTTCGACTTCTTCGTCGATGCCGTTTTCGCTAAGGATCCGGCTGCGATGCTGGCAAGAGACCCGATCATGTCGGAAAACGACAACCAACTGGTGGGCAACATACATCGCAACCCCTACGCCATTGGCTTCTTCGGTTACGCCTACTATCTGGCGAACATCGAGGACCTCAATATCCTGGCGCTGAATGGCGTCGCGCCGTCCACTGAGAGCGTGGAAGACGGCAGTTATGCCCTCTCGCGGCCGCTCTTCATTTACAGCGACGCCGATATCATGCGCGCAGAGCCGCAGGTCAAAGATTTCATTCATTTTTATCTCGAGCGCGTTAACGCCGCAATCGCAGACCTAGGTTACTTCGAAGCGTCAGGCGAGGCGCAGGCGCAAGCGCGCGACGATTGGATTAATGCGACGGGCGCCGCCGATCAAAAAGCGCTAAACCCGGCCGATGTCTCCGGCGCCTTGATAGCCGCCGGCAGTTCCACCGTATTCCCGCTGACCGAGCGCATCGGCGAGCTATTCGTCGAGGACGGCTACCTGCCGCGTTTTGAAGTACGACGAGGCCTGCGCGGCGAGAACACAATCGCGCCGCACAGCGCCGGCATCGCCCTGGAATACAACGACCGGCCGACGCTGGCAGAATTTTTCACTAATACCAGTTGGATCCCGGCGATTGGCGAATTCGGCGTCATCCCGCTGATCAACGCCACCTTAATGACAAGCGCTATCGCGATGCTGGTAGCGCTGCCGCTGGGGATGGGCGCTGCGATTTATCTCAGCGAATACGCCTCGCCGCGCGTGCGGAGCGCGCTCAAGCCGGTCCTGGAAATCCTGGCTGGCATCCCAACAGTGGTCTACGGCTACTTCGCGCTCACCTTCATGACGCCGCTGCTGCGCGGCATTTTCGGCGTGGATGTCGTCAACATTTACAATACCGCCTCGGCCGGCATCGTGGTCGGCATTCTTATCATTCCGCTGATCAGCTCCATGAGCGAAGACGCCCTGCGCGCTGTGCCAAATGCCTTGCGCGAAGCGTCTTATGGTTTAGGCGCGACCAAGCTGGAGACGGTCATCAAAGTGGTGGTTCCGGCGGCGCTTAGCGGAATCCTGGCCGCCGTCATTGTCGCGGTCTCGCGCGCCATCGGCGAGACGATGATCGTTGCGATTGCGGCTGGCGCCGGTCCCAATCTCAGTTTCAACCCCTTTGACTCAGCCGAGACGATGACCGGGCATATCGCGCGCATCAGCGGCGGTGACTTGAGCTACGACTCGATTGATTACAACAGCATCTTCGCCATCGGGCTGACGCTGTTTCTGATGACCTTCATTCTCAATGCGCTTAGCCGAGTCATCATCAGTCGCTACCGGGAGGCATATTAGTGGCGGAGGACAAGTTGGAACAGCGCCGCTACACCATGCCCAAAGAAGCGGACTTCTTTCGCCGTCTGGAGCAGCGGCATCGGCGCGGGCGCTTCGGCAAGCTATTCAATTATTTCTCAATCGCGGTCGCCGGTCTGGCGCTGATCGCCCTCTTCTTCAACGTCGTCAACGAAGCCTTCGGCACAATCGCTGTGGTCAACTCAATCGAGCCGGAGACGCTGACCGATGGGCGGCCGCTCGCGGATTTGAACAAAGCCGAACTGGCGACGATACTGGCGGAGCATGTCGGAGGCCGCCTGCGCGTGCTGATCCGCAATACCATCAGCCAAGTGGATATCGAACGCTTCACCAACGCGACAGTGGCGGAGATCGTCGGCGATGAAGATGTTGATCCAGCCGTCGCGAACGAGCTGCTCAAGGCAATCAGCGTGGAGCGGCAAGCGGGCTTGCTGGCGCGTTATGCCGACCAAGGAACGCTGCGCAATCTTGTGCTTGAGGAAGTGATCGAACAGCAAGTCATCGCCAGCTTCACTCTTAGCGAGTCGCTCTTCCATTTCGCGGATGTCAAAGCCCGCATCGAAGGACCCATACTCGAAGCGTACAAGCAGGCAAATCGCCTGGACAACGCCAAGGTCTCCGTCATTCGCTTCCACAGCTGGCTGGACAGCGAGTTTCTTACGACGCCCATGTCGAGCGCGCCGGCGCTGGCTGGCGTCCGCACGGCGTTGATCGGTTCCATTGGGCTGATGATGGTGGTCGTGACAGTCGCGCTGCCGATCGGTGTTGGCGCCGCCATCTATCTTGAGGAATACGCCCAACAGGGCTTAGTAAATCGCTTGATCGAGACGAATGTGCGCAATCTGGCGGGCGTGCCTTCGATTATCTACGGCATGTTGGGTCTTGCGATTTTCGTGCGCGCGCTGGCGCCCCTCACGAGCGGGTTAATCTTCCATGCCAACTTTGACGCGCCAACCGTCGAGACCGTGATTGAGCGGATCGCGCCCGCCTTTGACGGCGCGGTCAGCTTTGATGAAGGCGCGCTCCGCAGCGATAGCGAGCAGCTTGACGCGCAGACTCTCGCGCGGATTGTGGAGGCGTTCTTGCGCTTTGGCACACCGAGCCTGACGATGCATGGCAATTCTTCAGTGCTCGATATGTCGAATGCGCTGGCGGATGCGCTGGAGATTGCCGTTGATGTGACGGCGACGCGCGCCAACGAAGACCACGATGTAGAAGCGCGCGGCGCCTATTTTCGTTTTGATGTGGCTCAAAACGCGCGGATCAGCGATGAAGCTTACGACAATTTGATGGCGAGCTTGGTTCGCGTCAACAGCTTCTCACCCAATGGACGCACACTGCTAAGCGCCGGCTTGACCCTTGCCCTGCTGATCTTGCCCATCATCATCATCAACGCGCAGGAGGCGATAAGGGCAGTCCCTTATACAATTCGGGAAGCCTCCTATGGCTTGGGCGCGACCCGCTGGCAAACAGTTTGGAAGCAGGTTCTGCCGGCCGCCCTGCCCGGCATTATGACCGGGACGATCCTGTCGGTCTCGCGCGCGGTCGGTGAGACGGCGCCGTTGATTGTCGTTGGCGCCGCCACCTTCCTGGTCACAGATCCCACCAGCCCATTCTCGCAGTTCACAGCGCTGCCGATTCAGATCTATCAGTGGACGGCGCGCCCACAGGGGCAGTTCGCCGATATCGCCGCGGCCGCCATTATCGTGCTGCTGGCGCTGATGTTGGCGCTGAACGCCGCGGCGATCTTCCTGCGCAATCGCTATTCGATAAGGTTTTAAGTTATGGCCAATGGTTTGCCCCCCCCCTGCCCCCTGCCCCAAAATGAGGGAGGGGGAGATGGTTTGTTTGCCGCTCCACATCCTCAGAAGGAGAGCGGGAAGGATTCCACGCCGGTTATCGAACTGCGCAATTGCAGTTTTTATTACGGGGCTTTGCGCGCGGTGGCAAAGGTCAGCCTGCCGGTCTACAAGAATCGCATCACCGCCTTGATCGGGCCTTCCGGCTGCGGCAAGAGCACCGTGCTGCGCGGCATCAACCGCATGCTGGAATTGACGCCCGGGGCGCGCGTCGAAGGCGAGATCAGCTATCGCGGGATGAATCTCTACGCGGAGGATGTGGATCCGGTAGAAGTCCGCCGTCGCATCGGCATGGTTTTCCAAAATCCCAACCCTTTTCCCAAGAGCATATTCGACAACGTCGCATACGGTCCGCGGCTCCTTGGCGTCAAGAAAAAGGGCGCGTTGGATGAAATCGTCGAACGCAGCTTGCGCGGCGCCTCGCTCTGGGACGAGGTCAGCGGCGACCTGAATAAATCGGGCTTGGCGCTATCCGGCGGGCAGCAGCAGCGGCTCTGCATCGCGCGCGCGATCGCCGTTGAGCCGGATGTCATCCTGATGGACGAGCCTTGTTCGGCGCTCGACCCCATCGCCACCCAGCGCATTGAAGAGATGATGCGGGAATTGCAGCGCGATTACACCATCGTCATCGTCACGCACAATATGCAGCAGGCGCAGCGCGCATCCGATTTCACCGCCTTCTTCAATATTCGCAAGATGGTGGAAAGCGGACACGAAGTCCGTTGGGGCGAGCTGGTCGAGTACAACAAAACGTCAGAGGTCTTTGAAAGCCCAGCGCTGCAAGAGACCGCCGATTACATCGCCGGGCGCTTTGGGTAACGCGCAAATACACCTATGTGAGGAAAACGGGCGACATGATATGTCGCCCCTACAATTTTCCCTGTGGCGAGCTATTCGCCCGCCGCGTCCAGCGCCGCCTGCTGCTCGGCGATCATCTCATCTGTGCATTGCAGGCTGGCCAAGACGGCCGCGTCAGCCGCCCTATGCTCCG
>JAPPFH010000060.1 GCA_028875185.1 Chloroflexota bacterium
TGCCACGCCAACGGCAACCGACACGCCGACATCGACTGATACGGACGAACCGACGTCTACTGCCACGCCAACTTCAACAGTCACGCCAACGGCTACCGACACGCCGACATCGACGGATACGGACGAACCGACGCCTACTGCCACGTCAACTTCAACAGTCACGCCGACGGCTACCGATATACCGACATCGACTGACACCGCCCAGCCGACTGCCACGCGCACGCTGACAGCAACGGAAAGGCCGACTTCGACCGATACTGCCCAGCCGACTGCCACGCGCACGCTGACAGCAACGGAAAGGCCGACTTCGACCGATACCGCCCAGCCGACTGCCACGCGCGCGCTGACGGCAACCGATAGACCGACTTCAACCGATACCGCCCAGCCGTCCGCAACCAGCACGACATCAGCGACGGATACGCCAGCGCCAACAGATACCGAGACCGCTATGCCGACTGCCACGGACTTGCCGCTGGTCACAAATACGATGACGCGGACCGCCACAACTGAGCCGGCCGAAACGAGGGCGCCAACCGCCACCGACACGGCGGAATCCAGCGCGACACGGCCGCGGCCCCTCGCGACGACCGCGCCACAAGCAACCGCCACTGCAAGTACGACAGAACGGGTGGAACCAACGGACGCCGATACCGCCGAGCTAGGGGCGACGCCCTCGCCGACCGCGACCGCGACTTCGCCTCCGCAGCTGATAAGAGATCAATCCCTTGCGCGGACGCCGCCACCCACGGCAATCCAGACGCCGCCGCCCAGATTGCCGCAACGGGAAGAAGAACCCGTCCCTACGGCTACCCTCGATTCAGATGTGTTCATTCAGCGCGAGTTCGGCCCAACGCCAGTGGATTTGCCAACGCCTGAAGATGTGCCGACGCCCGAAGATGTGCCGACGCTAGACGCCGGGGAGATCGCCCAGCTCTTGGCGACGCCGCTGCCGCAACCGACCCAGCCAACATCCGCCACCGCCGTCTCGACGGGGCCGGGTCCTCAAGTGGCGCCGGGGCCCGAAATCGCATCGACGCCCGCCGGAGCCTCAACGCCTGACCCGGGATTTGCGTTCGAACCGGGCGCCGGCGATGCGAACACGCCGGAGGGGGTTGGCGCGCGGGTACTGCCTCCTACAGCGACAGCCGCGGTTATCCAGCCGACTGTGGCCGTCCAGCCGGGTCTGATCCAACCGACGATAGCGCTCGTTTCGCTTGCTTCGACGTTCAGCACCAGCAGCGCATCGGTGTATCAATATAGTGTGGGACCGGGGCAGGCATTTGAATTTGAGAATATCCGTTTGGGCGATGGCGTTCGCCTCTTCCTGCCGAATCCGGTCGATGGCAATAGCTGGATTCGAACCGATCACTATGGAATATTGCGTTACCGCCCCATTGGAGCGCCGCAAGAGGGCGTGATGAGTCATTCGCCTTATTTCGCGGGATTCGGCGCGCCTAGCATCGACCAGAACAAGAACCGCGTCGTCGAATTGGACTGGTCCGCCGACGGCACACAATTCAGCTTCCGTATTGACCCGCCGCCCAACGCAGAAAAACACGGCGATGTCGGCGTCTGGTTCTGGCAGCCATTAATCGACCCCGTTCATCATTCGAACTATATGATCGTCCGCGACTGTCCGGCGGAAAACTACGGTTCCTGCAGTTTGGTAGGGCGGGTTGGACCTATTTGGCATTGGAAAACCAGAGCGGTCGATTGGTCGCCAGTAAGGGGCAGCAACACGGTTCTGCTTACGTTCGAGCTGCCGGATGAAGGGCGGAACGCGCTCGCCATTGCTCAGGCTGTGCGCGACCGGGATTACGCGCAGCGGCAGCCAAACTTCGTCCGTTACGATTACGGGCACTGGAACCTGAACGGGCAAGGCATCATCGTCAGCGGCCGCCGGCCCGACGGTCGCGTGATCATCGGTGAAGTCAACAATGATCTGACAGGCGAGCGCGTTATTCTGGATGCGTCCGCGCTCGGGCTGTGGCTGCGCGATGCCGCGCGCCGGCCCAACGGGCAGATCATCGCCCTCGGGCGTCCCGGCGCGCCGGGCAGCGGACCAGTCGCTCTGTACGATGGCGCCGGCCGGCAAATATCCGGCTTTATCGGCGACGCTCCGCCCGAAGATGTGCGCTGGTTCCCCAATCGCAGTTCAGTAGTCGTCTCGGTACGCGGTAGACAATATACGGTACAGGCTGTAGGCGGCAGCATCATCGAAGCCAGCGAGCGCCTCCGCGCTCCCCAATTCAGCGCCAGCGAATTCGGATCATCGACGATTCCCTCGAGCGTCATCCAAGGCTCCGAATATTACCCGGGCCAGCAGTTGCGAACGGTCCTACCATTTCTGAACATCCGCGACAACCCCAGCACCGCTGCCACGCGCGTCGGGCAACTGGTCCAGGGTGATTACGTGGCAATTCTCGCCGGTCCGCATCAGAGCGACGGCTACCCCTGGTGGAAGGTACAGACAGCCGACTTTACAATTGGTTGGATCGCTGGACTAATCAATGGCGCCCCAAGCATACGATCTCCCTAGGCGCCCTCTGATGTTGTCAAGCGAGCCTGCCAGTCCTACTATGTGTATCGAACCGTAAAATGCAGGGCCTCCTCGTGCAGAGTGATCCGCTGGTCAGCATCGTCATACCGACCTTCAACCGCCGTCAGTTCGTCGCCGACGCGATTGAAAGCTGCCTCGCCCAGACCTACGCCA
This sequence comes from Chloroflexota bacterium, assembly GCA_028875185.1. Classification (GTDB taxonomy): domain Bacteria; phylum Chloroflexota; class Anaerolineae; order Aggregatilineales; family Phototrophicaceae; genus UBA6055. Next base: position 2,714 of record JAPPFH010000060.1, read on the forward strand.
ATTGCGAAATAATCGTGGTTGACGACGGCAGCAGCGATGGCACGGGCGATTATCTGCAAAGGCGGTATGGGCGGCGAATTGCGTATATTCATCAAGCCAACCAGGGACCCGGCATCGCCCGCAATCGCGGCATTGAAGCGGCTAAAGGGGAGTTCGTTCACTTTCTCGATGCCGATGATCAGCTACATGAGCGAAAGGTTGAGATTTGCCTGGAGGCTTTCGCGCGGCATCCGGCGGTCTCGGTGGTTTTCACACACTACCAGCAGGTGGCGAGCAATGGCCGCGCGCCAGTGGAAACCGGCCCCTTCGAACAGTACACGGATAACATCTATTGCGAGCTGCTGCGGCAGACGGGCTGCCGCATCTTGACCAGCTCAAGCATGTGCCGGAGCGCCGCCCTGCGCGCCATTGGCGGATTCGCCGACGATGTGGAATTCCGCAGCGCCGAAGATTGGGATCTCTTCTTGCGCTTAGCGCGTCGATTCCGCTTTCACGGCATTGGCGAGCAGTTGGTTTATCGGCGCGTGCATGGCGGCATGATCTCGGATCACAAGCTGTATGGCGCTTACGGTCGCTTAAAGACGATACAGAATGCCCGTCAATACGGCTGGGAGGGCTGCATGTCGCGGTCCGAGTTCGATCAGTTGGAAGCGGCGAGACATCATGTGTATGCCTTTTATTTGTGGGGGGCGGGCAGACGCGGCGAAGCCAGGCGCCACTTTATCCGCGCCGCCCGGATATTCCCGCCGCTCGCCAGGCAACGCCGCCTCTACGCCCTCTACACCCGCCTCTTGCCGCCACAATCGCTGAACCTGACCTTGGCGCTGATTCACCGCATTAGGCGACTGCTTGGCCGACGTGACGATTCCAATGGCTGATTGCCGCGAGCGTGGAGTGAACGCGAATCAATTGCGACGGAATCACGTATAATCTGTGATGATGCCAGCTTGAATTGAGAAGATAATGGCGACCAAGACCGACAGCTTGCGTTACGATATCCGGGAATTGATGAAATCAGGCGCATACAACGAGATCATTGATCGCTGTCACGTGGAGTTGACGCTGGCGCGGCGGGAAAAGCGCGGGAGCGTCGAGGTGATCGCGCTGCTCGGCTTGGCGGAAGCGCAGTGTTCGCTCGGGCATTTTGCCTTCGCCCGCGATTATGTCGAACAAGCGCTGAGTCGAGCCGAGGATATTCACTCGATCGGTGGGACGGTCGACGCGCTTCACGCGCGCGCGCGCATTGCTCGCGAGGGCTTTTTTCAGACTGCCGAGGCTGATGAGGATTATCAGCGCGCCGTTGACCTAGCCTTTCAAGCGGGCGATATGCGGCGTTACGGGCGGTCGCTGCTGGGCTTGGGCGAGATCGCCGGCAACCCGTCTCATTCAAGCAAACATGCCTGGCGCGTAATCGATATCGCGCGCGAAGCCAATGACGCGCAGATGGAGGCGCGGGCGATTCTCCTGCTGTCCAACGCCTTCATCCGCCAGTCCGATTACAAGAAGGCGAATGATGGCTTATTGGTGGCGCTTCGCAAGGCGCAGACGGTTCATGACCGGCTGCTCGAAAGCCTGATCATCGGGCAGCAGGGTCTGGTTTTGGCGCAAGACAGCGACACTTTCCAGCGCGGTATCGAGCAGCAACTGACGGCGCTCGAAGTCGCGCGTGGCTTCGAGGCGATATTCCATGAATTCATGCGGCTATATACCTTGGCGATGACCATGCTGGCGGCGAATGAGTTTGATGAGGCGCGCAGCGCCTTCGATCAGATGCTGGCGCTTGCGCAAGATGTAGAGCACAAGCCCTACGAAATGTATACGCTTGGCATGCTTGGGCAGTGGCACGAGTTTAGAAAGGAGCCTGATGTCGCCATCGCCTATTATGATCGCGCTACCCATGCCGCTAGAGAAGTTGGCAATCCCGCCTATGAAGCGCGCTATCTCTACGCGCTCGGTTCGGTATATCAGTCACAGTGGGATTTCGCCGGCGCTCGCAGCCAATTCGCTCAGGCGCGCTCAATTTATCGCTCGCTGGATGATGGCCGCAACGCCACCCGCGTCAGCGCTTCAATTTTCTATAGCTATATTCTCGCCTTCGCCAGACGCGTCATGAAGCTGATCGGATTCCAACCGACGCGCGAATGAAAGCCCAAATTGACGTTTCGGATCAAGGATCAAGCTCGCCTTCGCGCCAAAGCCGCGTCAGCGTGATCGACGGATAGAAGACAAGCGGCGGCAGGTCGTCGCGCGCGAACCAGCCGACCGCGGCCGCGTCATCGCCGGCCCGCGCTTCCCCAGACAAGACCTCAGCGCTATAAGCGATGATGATGTCGGCCAAGCCCTGATCGCGCTTGGGGAAGACCGCGAGCAGTCGGCCGATACGTATTTCCAGGTGGGTTTCTTCACGCGTTTCTCGGATCGCCGCGTCTTCCGGCGCTTCATCGTGATCGACGAATCCGGCTGGCAGCGCCCACTTGCCCTTGCCTGGATCGACCGCGCGTTTTATTAGCAATACGCGGTCAGCGCGCGCGATGAATACGACTACGGCGACCTTGGGATCGAAATATACAGGTGTGCCGCAGCGCGGGCAATAAGGGCGGGGGCGTCCCGAAAGCTGTCGGCGCTCCAGCGGTCCGCCGCAGACCGCGCAATAATTCGCGATTCGAGTCATTGGCGCTCCAGCGCCGGCGGCAATGCCATTGACAATCCCTTTATGCCAAAATACACTACCATTTCACATGCCGGAGTGGCGGAATTGGCAGACGCGCACGACTCAAACTCGTGTACCTTCGGGTGTGTGGGTTCGACTCCCACCTCCGGCACCTTTCCCAAGTCGTTACCGCGCAAGCATTGTTCAGTCAGCGCAAGCCCCACTTGGACTCGGATTCGCCCGCTTTCATGTTTTCGTAGCGCGCCAATGTGAAAAGCCAATCAGACAGTCGGTTGACGTAGGGCAGGGCATGGGCGCCGAGGTCCTCGCATTCTGATAGCACGACGATCAGGCGTTCAGCGCGGCGGCAGACGGCGCGCGCCACTTGAAGTTGGGCGGCGGGCGGCGTCCCGCCGGGCAAAATAAAATTGGCGAGCGGCGCCAGTTCCTCGCTCATGCGGTCAATTGACGATTCCAGCCAGTCGATGTCCGCTTGAGAAATGCGCGTGATCCAGCCGGCTTTGGCGTCAAGCGGCGTCGCTAGATCCGCCCCAAGATGGAAGAGCTGATTCTGCGCGACCTCCAGCCATTCATCGCCTAGCTCGCTGGAGCCGGCGGCGCGCGCCAGCCCCAGAATAGAATTCAATTCGTCTATCGTACCGTAAGCGGCGACACGCGCGTGATGCTTGGGCACGCGGCCGCCGCCAAAGAGGGAGGTCTCGCCTGCGTCGCCCGTCTTGGTGTAGATTCTCATTTCGCTCCTCTTGTCGCGCTCCGGCAATTTGCCAATGCGTATGCTTTGAAATTGCTTGCGCGCCACAGTAAAACCAAGTTAGTCATGCGAAGACTGTCCAGCAATTGTTGGCAAGGGTGGGCGAGCCACCGGGTAGCGTAGGTCGCGTAGACACTGACCGCCGACACTATCCTACGCTCGCCCCTACAACATTCTGATTATTTTGGGTAATTCTTCCATGCTGCAATCATTCTCAGTACTTATTTGGAACTACTAATGCTTCAATGCTGTTGTCGCCGCTCCAAAATCGACGCCAGCGCTATGCCGGCGAAAACAAGCCAGGTCAATTCGATGGGGAAAAGATAACGCGGCAGCGCCAGCAAGAAGACATGAATGGCGATGGTGTAAAGGGCGAATCCAGCCAGGGGCGCTGCGGTGATCCAGCGCTTGCGCGACCACAACATGCCCACGATTCCGAATCCTATGCCGAAATAGTGAAAAAGCCAAAACAGCAGTTTTATCGCGAATCCTTCCAGCTGAATCACCGCTGCAATGCCAGGCAGCGAGCGATCCTCCAATAGCCAGCGGTGCCCGGAATTGATGACGCTGACATCGCCGAATGTCGTCGTGCCATAAGGCTGCAGCATGGCGTAGGCAAGTTCACTGATCCGCAATGCAAGATAGCCGCCCGGATCTGCGCTTACGATGGCGCTGATCTTGCTGACATAGGTATCAGCCGCGTGATCAGACCCGCAGTCAACTACGCAGTTGGCCGCTGTTTCAAGCTCGGAGGCTTCCAGCAGCAGCTTGTCGTTCTGCTGCGGCGTGCCGTCTCTGCTTTCGGCGCCGCGCCACAGCGCCCCCATCAGTTGGTCGCTGACGATGACGAAGCGATTCCAATTCAAGACATTGTAGAGCGTCCAGGTCGATACGATCGCCCCGTAGATGAGCAGTAGCAGCAGACAGTGTCGGCGCCAGCTTGGCAGTCGCTTTAGGCGTCCAAGCCAAATGAGGTGGAGGGCAAGCGCGAAAGGAACGAGCGCCGCTACGCCACGAGTCAAGGTCGCCAAGCCAAAGGCGGCGGCGGCAAGCGCAAGAACAGTGAACGGACCCAGGCGATTCAGACGCCATTGCCGCGCCAGCCCGGCGGAGTATTCGGTGTAAAGCCAAAGACCGAGCGCGAGAAAGAATATGTAAAGCGTTTCGGTGCTAATGCGCGCCGGGTCGATGATGAAGGCCGGGTGCAGCGCAACGAGCGCCGCGGCGATTATCCCGGCGCTGGCTCTGCCCGCAATGATCGTCGCCAGCCGATAAGCCAGATATGCCGTCGCTATCGAGGCTAGGCACTGCACGAGACGAATGGCGATAATCGCCTCGTGATCAGGCAGCCAAACTTGAAAGACGCCCACAAATAGAATGTACAATGGCGCCGGCTTTAGCCTGGAAATATAAAAGGGAATCTCGCGGATGTAGCCGTGTTCCCTGCCGCTGAAGAAGCCCGCGCCGTTTACCAAATATCGGCTGCTGTCGCCGCCTTCCTCGCCGGTGTACTGCGAGAGCGTCGGCTGGTCCAGCGCGTAGGCGATACGGAGCGCGAAGCCCAGCAGCAGTATCGCTGCAAGCAGCCGCGCTTGAACGTCTATCCGCCGTGCGTCCACGCCATTAGACCCTGTCGAATCATTGCAGAGCTCGTCCGTGACCATAGGCGCCAATCAAACAAGACTCAAACCACTTCTGTACATGCCGCGCAGCCTTTATATTACACGCTCGCAAGCCCTTATCCATCATCGATTGTTCTGTCGCCAGCGCGCGATGCGGCTATAATGAACCAGAAGGGAGCGTGAGCGTGAGAGAAACGCAAGCCTACATTGAGCGAGTCACTCGGGTGAACCGCCAGCATCAGCGGCTGGCGCTGGCGGTCGACCGGTCGCTGGCGTCAATGCGCGCTGGTCAATCAATGTTGGTCCGCCTGATCGACAAGGATTACGAGGTCGAACACTGGGATCCTTATTTGCGCGAGCATTGGTTTCCGGTTGAGATCCAGGCGAGCAATATCGTCATGGTCGAGCGCCCGGCGCGAATGCGCTACCTGCCGGGCCAGCTGCTTAGCGTCATTGGGCCAATTGGGCAACCCTTTCGTTTTCGCCAAAAGCTGCGCAATGTTTTGCTCATTGCCTATGATACAACGCCGGCGGCGCTGCTACTGATGTTGCAGCCGCTATTGGCGAAACGGGTTAGTGTTACGCTGGTCCTGATTGGGTCGGCCAGGCAATATGAATCGAGTCATTTGCCGGAAGAAGTCGAAGTGTTCAAGGCGAACGACGATATGACCTGGCCCGACATGGTGATGACCCTGGGTTGGGCTGACCAGGTGTTTGTCTTGGTCGGGCAGGGGAATGAACAGGGAAGTTTCAGCGACATTATGCGCTTAATGCGCGAGCGGCATAACGAAATCCCCGCCAATTACGTGTTTGGCGTCGTTCAGCGGGATTTGCCCTGCGGCGTCGGCGCCTGCCACGCTTGCGCAATGCGCCTGCGGGGCGCGCGCAAACTGCAATGTCTAGACGGCCCCGCCTTTGATTTGACCGATATGCAGGTGAATTAGCAGGCAAGGCTGCCGATGGCGATCGAAATCGCGCGCCCGGGAAAATACAGCCTCATCGTCTCATCGCCGGTCATGCCGGCGGCCGGCACGTTTGGCTTTGGCGACAGCTACCGCGCCCTGCTTGATTATGAAAAGCTGGGCGCCATCGTAACCAATCCGGCTACGATTGAACCGTGGCGCCCGGCCGCCGGCACGCGCATCATCCCGCTGGATGCTGGTGTCTTGGTTCATACTGGGCTGCCCAATCCCGGGCTGGCGAAAGTGATCAGCCAGAATCGCCGCGTCTGGGCGAAGCTGTCGGTTCCGGTTATTTTGCACCTGGTGGGCGCATCGGCGCCCCAGGTGAAACAGGCGATCACAATGATAGACGACATCGATGAGATCGCCGCGGTTGAGCTGGGCTTGAATGATGACATTGACCGAAACGCCGCGGTCGATTTGGTGACGGAAGCAGCGCGGATGGAAAAGCCTCTGTTGGCGCGCCTGCCATTTTACCAGTGTCATCAGCTTGCGCAGCCGGTCGCCGATGCCGGGGCTGATGCGCTCGTGTTGACGGCGCCACCGCGTGGCTCCGCTCGCGACCCGCACAGCGGACGGTTGGTCAGCGGGCGGGTATATGGTCCGCTAATCAAACCGATGGTTCTGCGCTTGGTGGGCCGGCTGCGCCGCCAGCTTCCCGATGAACTTCCGCTGATCGCTTCGGGAGGCATACATTCGCCGCAAGACGCGCGCGATTACATCGACGCCGGGGCGATTGCGGTCCAGGTGGATACGGCGACCTGGGCGCAGCCAAAAATGCTGGAGCGCATCGCGCGCGATCTCGGCGGCTGGATCGCCACGAGGCAAAAGGATGCGCTGCCCGACGAGTGGAATCCCGATATGACCCACACCGAGGCGATGCAGCGGCGGGCGACCTAAACGCAGGCGCGACCATCGTTGCCCATTATTCAGAAACGAATCCATTCCATGCCCGAGTACGACTTTCGCTGCAATGCCTGCGCCCAGCAATTCACGCTTCGATTCAAGACTTACGCCATGGTCGATGACGCGGCGCCGCTTTGCCCTGCTTGCAATTCGGCTGACCTGAGCCGCTTAATCGCCCGGGTAGCGATTGCGAAAGCCAACAGAGATTACAGCAAACTGTCTTCCAGGGAGATGCTCTCGGTGTTGGAGTCGGGCGAAAAGGAGTCGGTGGATGAGATGTTCAAGCAGGTCGGCGGAAGCCGGGACGATAAAGCCGCTCCTGGCTCAGCGCCAGTCGACGCGGATTGAGCTCACAGAAACCAGTCGCGCAGAGCGTCGCGCGTTTCATCGATAATCGCTTCCCAGGGCTGGTCCGGCGCGCGCGTAATTGTCAGCCGGTCGCTTTCTATCGTCAGCCTCTCTATGCCATCAACAGCGGCGAACAACAATTGGGCGATAGGCGAGCCCAAGTCGCCTTCAGTTGGATTGAGGTAGCGTTCCACATCAAGCTCGGTGAGTGTCTGATTGACGTACAGCTCTACGACATTTTGGTCATCGCCGTATTCGACCTCAATCGTGACGTATTCTGACATGACTGCGCCCGCCTTATTGCGCCGCCGGCTGCTGCTGTGTGACGCAATGGATATTGCCGCCGCCGAGCAAGATCTCCCGCGAGAATATGCCGATTATCTTATGCCGCGGGAACATTCCCGCTAATTTCCGCTGGGCTTCTTTATCGTGCCGATCATTGAATTGCGGCAGGACAATCCCTCCGTTCGCGATATAGAAATTAATGTAAGAAGCGGCAAGGCGCTCGCCCGTCGGTCGCGTAAAGGCGCTGTCGGTGATATCCAGCCCGCCCGCTTCTTCTTCCGTCATGATCAGCGGATCCGGCTGATGAATCTTGTGTACCTCGAGCGATCGACCGCGAGCGTCGCGCGCCGACATCAACGCGTCGTAAGCTTCGGAAGACCGTTCGTATTGCGGATCAGCCTTGTCGTCAGTCCAGGTTAAGGCGACCGCGCCCGGGCGCGTGAAACAGCACAAGTTGTCGATATGACCATCGGTCTCGTCTTCATAGACGCCGCGCGGCAGCCAGACGATTTTGTCGATATTCAGATAATCCGACAGGTGTTGTTCAATCTCGCCACGCGTCAGCGCTGGATTGCGATTGGGATGCAGCAGGCATTGTTCAGTCGTTATCAACGTGCCTTGACCATCAACGTGTATCGAGCCGCCTTCCAGCACCAGGGGCGCCTTGTAACGATCCAGCGATTCAATCTCAAGCATCTTCGTTGCTACGAGATTATCCTGGTCCCAAGGGAAGTACATCTTCTTTTTCAAGCCGCCCCAGGCGTTGAAGATCCATTCAACGCCGCGCGCATCGCCCTTGTCGTCCACGACGAAAGTGGCGCCGCAATCGCGCATCCATGCGTCATTGCTGGATAGCTCAACGACGCGTACAGACGGCGGCAGCATTGCGCGCGCGTTTTCATATTGGTCGCCCTTGATCCCCATCGTCACCTTTTCGAAGCGGGCAATCTGCCGCGCCACTTCAACAAAGGCGCGCTGCGCTGGTTTGCCGCCGTTGCGCCAGGTGTCGGGTCTCTGCGGCCAGAGCATCCAGCAGCCGGCATGCGCCTCCCACTCGGCTGGCATGCGGAACCCGTCCGCTCTTGGTGTTGAATGGTGCAAGCTCGGCATCTTTTGAGCGCTTTGTGTCTCTGGGACGCCATTATGCCGCTGAGGTCGTGGCAAAGGCAGGTCGAGTTTCTAGGGAGTGCATAGAATTATCGCTAAGTTCTCAGTAAGTGCAAGTAAGTCATGCAACAAAATTCAACCGCAATGGGTGGTTGAT
>JAPPFH010000035.1 GCA_028875185.1 Chloroflexota bacterium
CCCCTACATTGTTGTCAAACTGGGTAGCTCATATCCGCAATATTCACCACTTCCCAAAGTCGCCACAATTTGACAAGCGCAGGCGCAGACGATATGCTCATTCAGGTTATCGATATGAAAAGCGGCGCAGGATTCGCAACCATTTTGGAGACTGGCATGAGGGTTAGGCTTTTCGCTTTGGCGGCGACAATGATTGCGCTCTTGGCCGCGGCTTTGCCGGGGGAGCGAGCGACATTGACAATTGCTGTTTTGTCGATCGCCAATGCCATAGCGACCAGGATTGGGAAGATGGCTATTGGGCATTTCAGACCAATCAGTGCCCCGCCCCAGCGCAAGCTCAGCCTGTCTCGAGTTCGCCGCCCGCCAGCGCGGCGCCCGCTCAAGTGGACAACTGCTGCTTCGTCGACCGCCAATGCAGCAGCGACCAGCAATGGGCGGACGGCTATAACGCCTTTCAGAATAAGCAATGCAGCGCGCCGGGTCCTGCGCCAGCGGCCGCTTCGCCTCCCGCCGCCAGCCAGGTGCTCCTGCGCACGGCAAACGCAGTTGTCATCGGCGACCCACATGGGCATAGCATCCTGCCTTCCACCTCTAAGACCTTCGATTGGTCGGCGGGTTCGGTTATCTCTTACAGCAATTTCTGTCAAGGCAATTGGCAATGCAACAGCGCCTCGGATTGGGCGGCTGGCCATCATGCGTTCCGGAGCAAACAATGTGGGCTTCCAGGGCGGGTGATTAGCCTCGTGGGCGATGCCGAATTCCAAGCGTTTTACACGCGAAGGCTTGAGGAGCTGGAGCGCAAGCTGCCGCATCGCTATGACTATGTGCTGCGGGGCTTGGACAAGGTCGAGCAGGACGCTTGCCAGCCATCGTGTTCCTTCGGCGTAAATACAGACATTGCTACATTTCTTGCCTATTGGTATCCGCTCTATGTCAACGGGTGGGAAAAGCGCGAATCCGCGATACTGGCGCATGAAGCCTGCCACGTCCATCGGGATCGAGCGAGGGGCTTCTATCGATCGCCTACTTGTGATCCGAATTACTTCTGGAGCGAGGAAACCATCTGCCGGGAGCTGGAGTTGGAGGTTGTGATAGAACTCGGCGCTCCCTCCCATGTGATTGAAGGGGTGCGCAATATGCTGGCAAATACGCGCGCGCGCAGCACTGGGGAAGTCCCGTGCCCGGTTTGGGAAGAGTAGGCTGGCGCTGCGCCGACGCCAGGCTTTCGGGCGCGCCGGCGCTTGCGGTCATTATGCGGCGGGCCTACGCCCCCGTCACCGCGCCATCGTCCGCCTGCGACACCTGCCGCGCGTACTTCGCCATTACGCCCTTGCTGTAATTCGGCGCGGGCAAGGTCATCGGCGTCGAGGGCGACGTCGGCATTGTCAGTGTCTAGTTTGACGAGCACGGTCTCAAGAAGATCCTGGCTGACGCCGAGGGCTTCAGGGCGCTTGGCGAATAAGCCCGCGTCAACTGGAGTCTTCGCTCCTGACGATCTCCGCGGCCAGGTCATGCAGCAGCATGATGGAGACGGCGTCGGGCAGCAGGCGCGTCTGGTCGGGGATGCGGGTGGATTGGAGGGGTTTCATGGCGGCTCTTTGCTGACAACAACGGTTAGGTTGCCCGCGAGCATATTCACCGTGTTGTCTGCAGTAACTTCGTACTCAATGGTTACTGTTTCGGGAAACTCATTATCTTTGTAGAACATGAGGTAGATTACTTCTATGTCACAACTTCTGTGGTGCGGCAGTTTTGCGATTCCATATTCGAACCATGCAGCACCAGAATTATCGGTCTCTCGTGTCCATTCTTCCCAGGGTGGACCTAAATTGGTGTTGTTGCCATGAATCCCGTGGCCCAAGTACGAGAGTAGACTTCTGTCATGGGGGCCGAAGTCGAATAGCGACCGAGGTTCGGGTTTTGCTGGCGGACTCGGTTCATAAGGTGGTACTTCTGGTACTTGAAGCAGTACCTTGGAGGAGCCCCGAATGTCTAATCTTATTTCAACATTTTGTGCTGGAACCATACCCTCATTCTTGAGCACGAGGTTGAGTTCAATGGAGCGATGAGGGAACACATTCGCCAAGGATTCGTCTATTAAGTGTTTTCGTAAATGCCCTGAATACTCGTCTAGTTTGCGATTGTATTCTGCGATTTGACTACTGGTGACAACCTTTGCCGTTAGCGCAGATACTGGAAAGCCTGACAGTCGATCATTGGCGATAGGCGGATCTTCTCGCAAATATCGAAGCTTTTCACGTTTGGCTTCAATCAAGTCAGCTAGCTTAGGTTCGGAAATGAGACCCCGCGAAAAGTCGTTACTGGCAAGCAGCATGGCAACGAGTTTGCCATTTGCGTCTCGAAACCCAAGCCGCAGCTTTGGTTGCGTATTCTGGAGTCTCGCATTCTCAATACGAAGTTGGTTCAATTCCTGCATGACTGGATCAGCTTCGTATTCCAGGCGATTGTTATCAGATAGTGTGGGCACACTAAGATTGTGGCCGCGAGCTTTTAGACGTACCGCCGAATCATCTGACACCACAGCTACTTTATCTGTTGAAATTCGTGTCGCGAACTCAATCGCCTTAGCGAGCAAACGGTCATCGGCGACGTCTGCGGACAAATTGTGTTCTTGAAACGTGCTTTGCTTGGGCTCTGAGAGGTCAAAACACAATGTTACGTTCTGGCGGATTTCGTTGTCAGTTGCGACGTCCAAGCCTTCCAAGAAAGCAGTCCACTTTTTTGCTCGCTTTTTCAGACGGTTGTTGTTGCCGCTTTTGTGCTTATCAAGTTCTTGTACCACAACCGAAGTTACTACCAGACACACTTCGGATGTACCCAACTCTTTGACCCAGTTGATTTCTGTTATGGGCTTGAACTCATGGAATATATTGGTGTCTAGATAGCAATAGAGCATGCTTCAGCCCTTTCGTTGGCAGCAACACATTATCTCAAAGAATAGACTAAAACACAGGTTCTAAGTCGGCGGATGGATAGCGCGTTTCCATCCGCCCAGAAGCTAGATTTGTATCTTGTTAAGCCCCCGTCACCGCGCCATCGTCCGCCTGCGACACCTGCCGCGCGTACTTCGCCATCACGCCCTTGCTGTAATTCGGCTCGGGCGCGCTCCAATTCGCCCGCCGCGCGTCCAGCTCGGCAGCGCTGACATCAACTTGCAGCAGCCTCCGCGACACATCGATCGTGATCATATCGCCCTCTTCCAGCAGCGCGATCGGTCCGCCGACCGCCGCTTCCGGCGCCGTGTGGCCAATCATCAAGCCGCGCGTGCCGCCGCTGAAACGCCCATCGGTGACCAAGCCGACTTTGCCGCCCAAGCCTTGCCCGACGAGCGCCGCCGTGATTTGCAGCATCTCGCGCATGCCGGGCCCGCCGACCGGTCCCTCATAGCGGATGACGAGCACATCGCCTTCGACGATCTGGCGGTTGGAGACGGCTTCAAAGGCGTCCTCCTCAGTATCAAAGACCCGCGCCGGTCCCGTCATTGGGGCGGGACTGTCCTTTAGCTTGACCACCGCGCCGCTGGGCGCCAGGTTGCCGCGCAGCACCACCAAACCGCCGCTGTCTTTGATGGCTTCATCGAGATCGCGGATGACATCTTGGCCCGGCGTCTCGACCGCATCGGCGCAGGCTTGCGCCAGGGTCTGCCCAGTGACTGTTGGCGTATCGCCGACCATGTAGCCGCCGTCAATCAGCCGGTTGATGAGGATGGGCACGCCACCGGCTTTGAAGAGATCGAGGGCGACGTACTTGCCGGTCGGCCGCATGTCGCCGATGATTGGCGTGCGCCGGCTGATGGCTTCGATGTCATCCAGGGTGAAGTCGATGCCTGCTTCGCGGGCGAAGGCGAGGCAGTGCAAAATGCTGTTCGTGCTGCCGGCGGTGGCGGCTGAGGCAGCCAGCGAATTCTCCAGCGAGCGCCGCGTCACCAGATCTGACGGGCGGATATTGCGCTCGAGGATATCCAGCATCATCTCGCCAGCGTGGTAGGCGACCGTCTCCTTCTCTGGGTCTTCAGCCGGCACATCGCCCATGCCCATTGGGCAGATGCCGATGATTTCGCTGATCATCGCCATCGTGTTGGCGGTGAATTGTCCGCCGCAAGCGCCGGGGCCGGGACAGGCGACATTCTCCACATCCATCAACTCGTCATAGCTGATCTCGCCCGCCTGGAATTGCCCCAACGCTTCAAATACATTGACCAGATCGATATCGCGCCCGTTGAGATTGCCCGGATAGATGGTGCCGCCATAGAGCATGAGCGAGGGCAGGTCAAGGCGGATCAGCGCCATGATGGTGCCTGGGATCGTCTTGTCGCAAGCCGAGAGCGCGACCACGCCATCGAGCATATTCGACATGGCGACCAGCTCGATGCTATCGGCGATGACCTCGCGGCTGATCAGCGAGCCCTTCATGCCTTCGGTGCCCATGGTGATGCCGTCCGAGATGCTGACGGTGTTGAACTCGAAGGGCGTGCCGCCGGCTTCGCGGATGCCGCGTTTGACATCGAGAGCCAGTTTGCGCAGGTGGAAGTTGCAGGGTCCGATCTCGGTCCAGGTATTGGCGACGCCGATGAGGGGTTTCGCCAGGTCGTCATCGCTGAAGCCGACGGCTTTGAGCATGGCGCGGGCGCCGGCGCGTTCGGCGCCATGGACGAGGGTGCGGCTGCGCTGGTTGATGGCGGCGCGGACGCCGTTGGTCGTGGACATGGGGGGCTCCTTGTGCGGGTAGCTGGTGAATGGGCGTATTGTAGCGCAGGTGGCGGGGAATGGCATTAGCGCACACTACGCTATAGTCAATAGATATGGCAATATTGTGTTGGCGAAACTACAGGTACGGCTGAGGCAATTCATGCCAGAACCAAACTTCAAGAACAGAACACTATATCACGGTGACAATCTCAAATTCCTGCGCGGAATGAATAGCGAAACCGTCGACCTAATTGCTACGGATCCGCCCTTCAATAAGAACCGCGATTTTCACGCCACGCCTGACAGTTTGGCCGCCGGCGCTAAGTTCCAAGACCGCTGGTCATGGGAGCGCGATGTTCATCAAGATTGGGTTGACCAAATCACCGACGACTACCCCCGCCTGATGGAAGCGATTGAAAGCGCCAGGTTCGCGCATAGCGATGGCATGGGCGCCTTCATGTGTTTTATGGCGGTACGCCTGCTGGAGATGTGGCGAGTATTAAAACCGACGGGCAGCTTGTACCTACACTGTGATCCGACTGCGAGCCACTATCTCAAGGCGGTGCTGGACGCCATATTCGGCTGGCGTAATTTCAGGAATGAGATTGTGTGGTGCTACGAGATTGGTGGACGAAGTCGCAAACAGTTTGCCAGTAAGCACGATATCATACTCTACTATTCCAAGTCTAAAGATCGTTTTTTCGATGCAGATAGCGTCCGGTTACCCCGCAAAAAGACGCACATGAAAATCGAAGTGGATGAGCATGGTCAAGTGTGGCAAGTGAAGCGCGACAAGAAAACGGGCAAAATTTATCGCTATGCTGTATCTGCGGGAGCGTTATGCCCTGACTGGTGGGTTGGCATTCAGCAACTCAATCGTGAAGATAAGGAGCGGCTTGGTTATCCCACGCAGAAACCGCTTGAACTATATGGTCGAATCATCAAAGCCTCGTCTAACGAAGGCGACATGATACTCGATCCCTTTTGCGGTTGCGCGACCACGCCGGTCTCGGCCGAGCGGCTGGGGCGTGAGTGGGTTGGCATAGATATATGGGACAAGGCGCATGAGGTGGTTGTAGACCGTCTCAAGAACGAAGTCGGCTTGTTTGGCGAGGTGCATTACTCAACAGAGCCGCCGACGCGGACGAACGACGCCCAGCCGGCCGCGCCCTTCCTGCGCGTCAAGCAAGTGCATGAGCCTCCGGGACCAAAGATGAGCCGCGCCGAGATGTACGCGCATCTGCTGGAGCAGCATGGCTCGCGCTGTCAAGGCTGTTATCGGGACTTTGACGACCCGCGTTATTTGCAGTTGGATCACAACGTCCCGCGCTCGGACGGCGGGCTGAATCACATCTCGAATCGGGTGCTGCTATGCGGTCCCTGCAATCGGCTGAAGAGCAACATCTACACGCTTAGCGGGTTACGCCGGCAGAATAAGCAACTGGGCTATATGAGTAAGGGCTTGTTGTGAGAATGCAGAATAGGCACGGGATAATTTCGATACGCGAGAGTGTCAGGATTTAATCGGAAGGAACTACTCAAGTGGAAGCTACCTATCTAATATGCGGTCTGTTAGGCGTGGCGCAAGGATGATGATAGAATAGCGCTAAGTGATTGGAGACTTTAGTTGAAACTAAAGAAAAACCCTTTTCGTCCGGATAAGCCAGTTCTTACATTCGAACAGTTCGCTGGACGATCGAATGAACTTCGCGTCCTGGTCGACTCTTTGTACCAGATTGGTCACGGCAACCCGATGTACAAGATTGTTACCGGACCTCGTGGTATAGGAAAGAGTTCGTTTGTTAATCAGATTCAGTCTTTGACGACAAATCATGCGGATATCTTGAATGAGCTAAATGTAGATGCTGGCGACTTCGCGTTTCGATTCGCAGTCTATAAGCATATTGCGGCCAAAGGCCAAACTACTGAACGAATCGTGCTTTCGCTAATTCGCTCAATGAAAAACTCAATTTCAAAGGATGGAGCCCTCAAAATAATTGACGAGTTCTTAGAGAATTGGAAACCCACGTTTGGTCTGCCGGGCGGCGTTGCGAAATTGGAGTACACGGGTCACAGCAATTCAGAATTGAGTACAGACTTTATTGAAGCTCTAAATGAAGTTTGGACCGAACTCCGAGCAGACAAGGACGGCATCATACTTGTCATAGATGAAGTCGACACTGTGGCGGAAGATACAGATATTGCCTCGTTTCTTAAGGTAACAACGGAACAGCTAGCCCAGAGCGGACTCCAGCAAGTCGCCCTATACCCTGTCGGGATCACCGACGCCATTGAAAAACTCAAGAGTGAACATGGCTCTATAGGAAGAGTGTTTGAGACCATTGAACTAATGCCTATGCCTCCAGACGAGTGTCGAGAGGTTATCAACAAGACTCTGCAAAGTGAAGAAGGAAGCCGCTATGTTGAGATAACTGAATCCGCGTTAGACCAAGTAGTGCAGATTTCTGAGGGCTTTCCTGCAATTATCCATCAACTTTGTTATCATGCTTTTAGATTTGACGTGGATGACTCTCTAGATGACGCGGACCTAACAAAGGCGATAAGGCATGTGGTCACCAAAGTTAGGCGACAAGAGCTAGACCGTTCATTGCAGGCTGCAGGATCTGGAGTTAACAGGCAGATAGTTCAAGCGATGGCTATGCATGACGAATTACATGTGCCGCTGAAAGATATAGCCACAACGATTGGCAAAACTTCAAGCCAGATGAGTTCACATATGAAGGCCTTGCAAAACCGAGGTGCTATAGACAAAATTGATCGCGCTTTATACAAGATTGCAGATCCGCTGTTGCGACTATACATTCGCCAAATGGAAGAGTTTGGCCGTCCCGGCTTCTGGGGAGATGGTCGTCAACTTCGACTACCATTCTCGCAAGAAGAAGGAGCTTAGAGTGGTGACCAGGGGCAGGCTGCCTTAGCCGCAAATCGTGGTGTCCGTCTTAGAATTTGACGTCCGCGAGCGGCTCGCCAATATTGAAGGAAGACTCGGCGCGCCAACGCCCAGAATGAGTGGCGTATCGCCACCGCTGGAAGCGCCCGCCGAAGAACAATCGGCGCAAAGCTGAACCACCCCACACCCTACCAACCCACCCATCCCCGGCCCGTCCCGACCGCCGCTACCGAATCCCCGAACTGAGGAAGCTGTTGGTGAACTGCTTCTGCACCAGCGCGATGAGGATCAGGATCGGCACGGCGACTATCAGCGTGCCGGCCGAGAGCAGGTCCCACTGCGCGCCGATTTCCGATGACTGAACCAGCAGAGCCAGCCCGACCGTCAGCGGACGCGTTTCAACGCTGCTGGTGATCAGCAGGGGCCAGAGAAACTCATTCCAGTGATAGGTGATCGATACGATGCTGAAAGCCAGCAGCGGCGCGCGCGTGACCGGCAGGAAAACGTGCCAGAGCGCCTGCAGCCAGCTGGCGCCATCGCTGCGGGCGGCTTCTTCGAGTTCTCGTGGCACTTGCTTGAAGGCTTGGCGCATGAGGAATGTGCCGAATGCCGAGGCGATGTATGGCGCCATCATGCCCTGATACGAATCAAGCCAACCCAATGTCACCAAAGTCTGGTAGTTGGGCAGGATGAGCACAGTGGCCGGCACCATGAGCTGGGTGAGGAATAGGAAGAATATTTGATCTTTGCCGCGGAAATTGAGACGCGCCAAAGCGAAGCCGGCCAATGAGACCGTGACGAGCTGCAGCGCCAGCAGGCCGAATACCCAGATGATCGTATTCAGATAAAAGCGCGCAAAGGGCGCCACCGACCAGGCTTCTTCAAATGCGCCAAGATGCAGATTTTGCAGCCAATCCAAAGGCGACCCGTTCAAGAGTTCGGTAGTCGGCACAAAGGCGGCGGCCAGCGTCCAAAACAGCGGCGCCAGCCAAAATAGCCCGAAGACAGCCAGAGACAGAATGGGCAAGATCTGACGCCATTTGCTTTTTTGACCGCTCATCGGACAAACTAGCTCATGCTCTGCTTATTCATAATGCACATGGCGCTCCAAGTACACGAACTGAAGCATCGCCATGGTCAGCAACACAGCCAGCAAGACGACGGTCATGGCGGCGGCAACCCCTGTATTGAACCATTTGAATCCTTGCTCATAAACGTAATAGAGCGCCAAATTGCTGGCGTTGTTTGGACCACCCTGCGTCAACACGAAGACATGATCAACCTGTTGCAAAGAATTCAAGACCGCAATCGTGGTCACGAAGTATGTTGTGGGAGAAACCAGCGGCCAAATGATGTGGCGCAGCTTTTGCCAGAAGCTGACACCGTCCAGCGTGGCCGCTTCCAGCACATCGTCCGGCAGTGATTGCAGCGCCGCCAGGTAGAAGAGGGCGAAGTAACCCAGCTGCTTCCACAAATAGACGACAAACAAGCCCGGCAGCGCCAGGTCGGGATCGCTCAGCCAGTTGGCGCGCGGCAAGCCCAAGCCGCCGAGGATGTCGTTTAGCAAGCCCACGCGCGGACTATACATAAACAGCCAGATGGAAGCGACGCTGACCATTGGCAGGGCGATTGTCGCCAGGAAGGGAAAGCGAAAAAAGCCGATATTTCGCAGACCCTGGTTCATGAAGATCGCCAGCAGCAGTCCGCCAAACACGGACATCAGAAGGCTGAGTGTGACGTAACCGACGGTATTCAGGATGACTTGCTGGCTGTACGGGTCGCTGAAGACCCGTTCGAAATTATCCAAACCGACGAAGATCTGGCTGCGTCCTCGCCGCGCGTGAAAGCTGGTTATGATAGCTGATACGATAGGCCAAAGCGTGAATACAGCCAGGAAGACTAGAGAGGGCAGGAGGAAGAGATAGGCGACGGCGCCGCCCGATTGCAAAACAGCGGGCAAGGCGAGGGAGCGAGCCGAACTCGAATTCGCCTCGCCACCCCTATTCCGCCTGTGAAACTGATTTGGCATTCGATTCAGCGATCGCGCTTACAATTCGCAACCGGCCTGGACTAGCACTTCGTTGGCGCGTTCTTGCGCAATAGCCAGGGCTTCTTCTGGCGACTGTTCGCCGGTATTGACCGCTTCAATCGCCTGGGTGGTTATTACCGAGATTTCTTGGCCGCCGAACGTTGCCGGGAACTCCTTGACCGCGTATTCCAATTGGAAGCGGGCAGTAGACGCCTGCGGAACATCGGCCGCATAGCTCATCAGGGGGTCGACTTCCCAAGCGGCGTTACGCGGCGCGACGTAGCCGCTATCGATGCCCCACTGTCCGATTTGCTCGGGACGCACCATCCAGCGAATGAATTCCCAGGCGGCGTCTTGGCGCTCAGGCGCGATGTCTTTCATGATGTAGTAGTTGCCGCCACCGACGTTGGCGCCGTAACCGGCCTCGCCGGCGGGCATGAAGCCGGTGCCAACTTCAAAGGGTGAATTTGCCAAGAGCGTACTGAGGCTGCCGGTTGAGTGATAGATCATCGCCGCAGCTCCGGCAATGAAGTCGGCTGGCGCTGTACCCCAGGCGTTGGCGCCGTCTGGCATGACGCCCTCCTCCTGCAATCTGCGCAGGAAAGCAAGCGCTTCGATCGCTTCGGGAGTGTCCAGGTATACGGCGCAGGGATCGTCGCCGAGCGAGCCGATATGCCGCCCCGCCTGAATCGCGAAGTTGGCGAATATCCAGAATGACGTCGGTACTTCTACACCCCAGCGCGTCACATTGTCGCCATCGCGGACGACAAGCTGCTTGCCAAACTCCACCAATTCTTCCCAGGTCGCCGGTGGTGTTTCCGGGTTCAGCCCTACCTCGGCAAAGGCATCTTTGTTGTAATAGAGTATAGGCGTTGAGCGCTGCCAGGGTATGCTCCAGACTTGGTCATCGGCGATATTGTTGGCCATAAACGCGTCAAAGAAATCATCAATGTCCAGGCCTTCGTCGGAAGCGATATAGTCATCCAGAGGGATGATGCCTTCCAATTGGATCAATGTGTAAATGTCTGTACCCAACAGGATTGCGACATCGGGCGGCTGCCCCGACAGGATCGCGGCGGTGGCGCGCGCCATGTTCTCGGCGTAGCCACCGGTGAATACGGGTTCAACTTGTATGTGATCGTGAGCAGCGTTGAACTCAGCCACATAGCCGTCTATGGCTTGCGCCAATGGACCGGCTACCCCGACCGGGTAGAAGAATTGCAGCGTGATGGGTTCCTGCGCGGATGCCCCGCCAATCAGCAGCAGGAAACTGCATAGCAGTAGGATCAAACGAAAAGCTAAAGAAGGCTTTGACATAGTTATTCCTCCAATTATCATTGCTACTTCCATATAAAAATTCGGCTTGACGCTGCAAGTTCAATAGGCAACCTTTCCACGCGGATACACCATCTGCCTCCTGCTGTCGCTATCAATAAGGCGGTCAAACGGCGTTGCATCAACCGCTCGCCAAGGCGCCGAACCTGCTGCGTTCGACTCTAATCAGGAGAGAATTGTTACGACAGTACCTTAGAATAACGCACCCTGCAGGAAAATCCAACAGTCCCCATTTTGCGGGTGTGGTGAATGTGTTGATAGCGCGACAAACCCCCATCCCCGAAGGTCTATGTCTACGTGACCCGGCCTCTTGCCCCCACAAGAAGGGAAGGGGAGTTTTTCAAGGATTTACGGGCTTTTGAAGTCCCTCCCTCATTTTGGGAAACATCCCCCGTGAGGCGGGGGGCCGAGGGAAAACAAGATTTAGGGGGGAAACGAGGAATATATCAACACATTCACCACACTCTACAGATCGGGAGTGGTAAAAATCGCGGTTACACACTGATAAGACGGTGTAGGGGCGACCT
>JAPPFH010000120.1 GCA_028875185.1 Chloroflexota bacterium
TGGGGGGATGGGGTGTAATCGGCGAGGCAGCTTAGCCCAGTACCGGACAAGCCTTAGAGTTTTCTCCTGGATAGATGTTTTCGAAGTCTAACTTAAGCCATAAATTTTCGATTAGACCAAACCTGTTCTGTCGTCAGATTCTCTGACGGGGCGATTATGAGGCGCTGCTGCCGCTGATTCCGGCATATTGCGTCGCCGCGGCTGTCGTCTGGCATTTCGATGAAGGCGGCAAAAGCCGCGCCTGGCTACCCGAAGCATTAGGCGCCGCGGTCATGCCCGCATTTGCCGCCGTGATCCTGCTTGCCGGGCAATCTACTTCTTGCGCATTGGCACATTGGTCGAGGCGAAAATGGCGGACACTCAAGAAGTAACTATTGATCTGGTTTTCGTGGCGCTGGGTGCCGCCGGTTACCGCCTCAATTCATAGATTGCCACATCGATTTCCCCTTTATGCATTTCGCTTTTGCACTATTCTAAGTCTAAGTTTCTTCACGGACTTTGCCGGCCGATTATGGAACACTCGCTTCAAGCCGACCATCTCACCAAACGCTACAACGGGCAATCGCCGGCGGTCAACGACATCACGCTGCGGGCGCGGCCGGGCGAATTCCTCACTCTGCTTGGTCCCAGCGGCGGCGGCAAGACGACGACGCTTCGTCTACTGGCCGGTTTCGAAGTGCCGACCGGGGGCCGCATTCAAATCGGCGACCATATCGTCGCCGACGATTCGCGTTTCACGCCGCCGGAAAAACGAAGAGTTGGTATGGTTTTCCAAGATTATGCGCTCTTTCCCCATGTCGATGTCGCGGGCAACATCGCCTTTGGATTGGGCGGTTCCGGAAAGGACAAGCAAAGGCAAGTCGAGCGCCTGCTCTCGCTCGTCGGCTTGACGCGATTCGCCCAGCGCATGCCCTATGAACTCTCCGGCGGCCAGCAGCAGCGCGTCGCCCTTGCCCGCGCGTTGGCGCCAAATCCCGATATCCTGCTGCTGGACGAGCCCTTCTCCAATCTCGACACCGGCTTGCGCGCGCAAGTGCGCAGCGATGTTCGCCGCATTCTGCTCGAAACGGGAACGACAGCGGTTTTTGTCACCCATGACCAACAGGAGGCTTTGAGCTTATCCGACGAGATCGCCATCATCTTTGACGGCAAGCTCGCCCAGGTCGCGACGCCTCACGCGCTCTATAACCGACCGGTGAACATGCAGGTGGCGAAGTTCGTCGGCGACGCCAATTTCCTGCCGGCCGAAGCTCACGGGATGACGGCCGAAAGCCGCCTTGGCGAAGTCAAGCTCTTTCATCCAAAGACCGGGCTCGTCCAACTCATGATCCGGCCTGAAGCGCTCGCCGTCGGTTTCGATGACAACGGCAAGCGGGCGACCGTGCTTTGGCGCGAATTCTTCGGTCATTATCAGCGGCTCGGTCTGGCGCTGGCAGACAGCGTCGAATTGATCGCGCGCACAGGCGTCGACCGCTACTTCCAACGCGGGGACAATGTGTCAGTGTCGCTGGCGCTGCCGGCGCTGGCGTATGACAGCGAGAGCGAGCACGTGCTGTCGTGACACAAATGCGGTCAATTGGTATTCAGCGTTGGCAAATTATGTGTTCAGACGACTCCAGGTAATCCGAACAAGCGAGATTCCGAATGATCAATTATGTAGTAGGCGACCTATTCTCAAGTCCCGCGCAGGTTTTGGTAAATACTGTGAACACAGTGGGTGTAATGGGAAAGGGCATTGCGCTAACGTTCAGGCGGGTATTTCCAGAAATGTTCGAAGAATACAGGGTACTTTGCGAAACAGATCAACTATCTATTGGCGACCTTTTTCTTTATAAGAATCCGCACAAATGGATACTAAATTTCCCAACAAAAAAACATTGGCGTGGTAGGTCAAGAATCGCTTACATTGAAGCCGGCTTGGAGGAGTTTTCCAATACGTATGCAGCGAAAGGTATCAGGTCAATATCGTTTCCTATGCTAGGCTGTCAGCATGGTGGGCTACAGTGGGAAGACGTTCGGCCAGTCATGGAACAACATTTGAACAAACTGTCTCCAGACATAAATACATATACACATTTGTATCGTCCAGACCTCCTGACATTCCCAGATTATAGGAAAACTGAACAACTTAAGCAGCGATTGCACAGTCGTCTTGTAGTTTCCGAATTTGAACACTTTTGGTCCTGCCTAACGCGTCTTCTAAATGGTAGGCGCAGGGAAATCGTATCTTTATTCAACAGCAACATCAAAACAAAGATTACATTCCAAGAAAAACAGATAATGTTCACTACTGACTTTGAGACGTTTAGCTGCTCGAAGTCGCAACTGAATAGTCTATGGAGTCGATTGAAAGACAAGGAGTATTTGCGATCAGCCGACATCAAAGAAGCTCTCGAAAAGACGCAAGCATTGCGGGTCTGCTCCGTCAAACATAAGAATTTGCCCAAACTGAATCAGCCAGCTGGATATGTTTATATCCAAAGGCAACCATCAGAAAGCGCGTACAAAATCGGACACACATCTAACCCCGCGCAGTATCTCGCTGGGAGTTCATCGGAATGCCATATATTTCCGTCAGATAATGCAAAGGCAGATGCGAACAGCTTGCATCATGATCTTGCCATCGACGCCACTGGTCAAAAAACATTACGATATGAATTGAGCGGTGGGCAGATCACTGCAATAATCGCTGGCACGGAACAAGAGAGGTATAGGGCATTGTCTCTTGATAGCCGAATATGTCTTGCAGTTGCAAGTTTGCTGGCGACAAGTGGTGAGGTTCAACCGGTGCTTATCTCGGACAGCGCGTGTCCCACCTATGAAGATATCGGTCTGCAAATGATTGCAACACAGACGAAGAATTCGCCAAAGCAACTGAATATGTTCAATGAACCAAAGCAATAGAAAACGCAATCACCATAGAATGCTGGAATTCCTTGATGATTTGAAGGAAGAATGGTGGATTGGATATCGCAAATGGTGGGTTGACTATTTGTTCCATATCACCGATTTGAATAATGTTGTTTCGATTCTTGACAGCGGATACGTGTATTCACGAGATGAAGTCGGTAGTAAAGAGATAACCTTTAAGGACGCCGCAAGTTCAAATATTGTAAGGCAGACTAGGAAAGGCATGACGAACTACGTCCGTCTGTACTTTCGACCGTTAACACCAACTGCATATCATATGGAAGGGTTTAAGCCAATACATAAACAACTGCACGGTGCGCATTGTCCCGTTCCTGTGTATTTACTATTTGATATGAAAGCAATAGTTACTGACATGCAGACACAGTTCAGCGATGGTAATCTTGCAAGTTTGTACAGCAATGTGTATTCGACTGTTGACGAGTTTACAGAGCTAGATTTTCAACTCATTTATAACGACCGCTACGATTGGACAGGCAAGAAATACATAAATGCTAGACAGGCAGAGGTAATTTATCCGAATCGTTTACCCTTAACACATCTGAAATCGATTCGTTGCCGTTCGCAGGCCGAGTACGAAACACTCCGCACGATGCTACGACAGGACGACTTGGAAAAATGGGACGATCTGATAACTACCGAAGGTTCTGATCAATTATTCAAAAAGGATTGGCTATTTGTTGTAGATGCTTCACTAAACAGGGAGATTATAAGTCTACATCTCAATCTGCCGACAACTGCAGAATTTGAAGGGCCATTCAATTTGCGGGTTGGAATCAAGCCCCTTGGCCGTAGCAGCAACTGGTGCATTTGCGAAAAAACGTGTACGTATGATGTAAACGAATTGCCTAAAGGGAATCTGAGCATAGACGTGTCAGACATTAAGTCGATTGCCTACACCGTGGAAGTTCTCGTCGATACGGAGCCTGCATATCGTAATATGCTTCTGGACTTAAAATGGCTTAAGGAATGATACTGTTTAGAAGAATGAATCCAACCATCCCTCTTGAATGAAGGCCATCGTTCTCAATGGTTCGTCGCTGTTTCTTCTATTATTGACCCGGCAGCCAAACCCGAAACTCGGCGCCCTCGTCTCGTCCGCGGCTCTCGACCGTGATACGGCCGCCATGCGCCTCGACGATTTCCCGCGCAATCGCCAGGCCCAGCCCCGTTCCTCGCTGCGGACCGCGCGCCTTGTCCACCTGGTAAAAGCGCTCGAAAACGCGCGACAATTCTTCCCGCGGGATGCCGATGCCGCTGTCTCGTATCGATACGATGGCGCCAGCGCCGCCGCGCTCCACCGAGAGCCGCACGACGCCGCCCGCCGGCGTAAATTTCAGCGCGTTGCTGATCAGGTTCGTCAATACTTGCGCCAGCCGGTCGCCATCTCCGAGGATCAGCGGAACCGACTCGATAGCTGTTTCGAGACGGATCTGCTTCCGTTCCGCCACGACCAACAGGCTCTGCGCCACACCATGGCTTAGTTCAGCCATATCGATGCTGTCGCTCGCCATCGAAAGCCGTCCCCTTTGCAATCGCTCCAGATCGGTCAATTCGACCACCATGCGGTTCAGCCGGCCCGCTTCCTCATAGATTATTTGCGCCGCCGCGCCCGTGTCTTCCGCGGCGTCATCGATGATCGCCTGCGCATAACCCTGAATGGATGTCAGCGGCGTCTTGAGATCGTGCGACACATTGCTGAGAAAATCGCGCTGAGCGCTATTTGTCGCCAGCACTTCCGCCGTCATGCGATTGAAGGACTCGGCGAGCGCGCGCGCCTCCGGCGGTCCACTGACGGGCGCTCTCGCCGCATAATCGCCGCGCGCCACCGCCGTCGCCGCGTTCGCCGCCCGCTGCAGCGGTCGCGCGATGTTTCGGCTGATTAAAGCCGCCAGCAGAAGCGCAAAGACAAATCCAGCGACGCCTGCTTGAATTAGCGGCGGCGCCAAAGCGCTGCTGAAGACGGCAAGGGTCTCCTGCAGGCTGACCGTCGGCTGTGCCTCCGCCAACAGCCACAGGTCGTTATGATCTACGCGCTGGGCGAAAAAGCGCCGATGGCCGAATACCACGCCACCATAAAGCCACTCGCCGCCGTCGGGGTCGTCAAAGCGGCCGAAGAATTGCTTGCTGCCGCCCGATAAAATGCTAGCCAATGGCTTGCTGCGGAAGTTGTCGCCCTGCAATTGAATGACATCGCCCGCTTCAAATCTCTGGGCGCTGTCGTATAGAACTGTCGGTTTATCTTGCGTTAGCAGAACGTGCAGCGTTCTCACATTCCGCGTCCGGGCGAAGACGGCCAGCAATTCGTGCACCTGATTTTGCAGGAAGCGTCGATTCGGGTCGGTCGCGATATCGGAAATCGCGTCTATGTAATTCAAGCCTTGCGTCAGCGCCGCCAGACGTTCGTAGGTGGGCTGCGGCGGCGCGGCGCGATTGCCAATCAGCACAATCAGCGCCAAGGCGATCACGCCTAGCGTCACCAGTATCAAGACGAGATACGAGGTCAACAGCCGCAGCCGCAAATTGAAACTAGGCAATCTCGCGATCATCAAGTTTGTAGCCAACTCCCCAAATGGTATCAATTGTGGGATCCATCCCGCGCAGCTTGTGACGCAAGTGGGCGATATGCACATCAACCGTGCGCGTCTCGCCGGCGAAGTCATAACCCCAGACGACCTCTAGCAGACGCTGGCGGCTGAAGACAACGCCTTTGCTTTCCGCAAGCGTTCTCAGCAAATCAAATTCCTTCATCCGCAGATTGACGCCGGTCCCGGCGACTTCGACGCGGCGCCTTAGCCCGTCGATGCGCAAGTTGCCAATATTGATCGGCGGCGGCGCTTCGTCGCGCGGCGCGCTACGATCAGCCCGGCGCAGTATCGCCCGAATGCGCGCCACCAACTCGCTCGGATTGAATGGCTTCGTCAGGTAATCATCGGCGCCCAACTCCAAACCGACAATCTTGTCGATATCGTCGCTGCGCGCCGTTAGCATGATAATGGGAACATCCGATTCTTCTCGCACGCGCCGGCAAACCTCCAAGCCGTCCATGCCGGGCAGCATCAAATCCAGGACTACCAGATTCGGCTTATCCGTCAAGATCATGCGCTTGGCGGCGGTCCCGTTGGTCGTGCTGGTGACGCGGTAGCCGTCTTGCTCCAGGTACATCCGCGCCAGCTCGATGATCCGCTGCTCGTCGTCAACGACCAGAATCGTGTCGCGCTTGCTGCTGGGGGGTTTTGTCATCGTCAGCCTCAATAATCTCTCGGCGGCGGAGGTGTTCCATTTCGGGCTCAGACAAGATGTCGAAGTTCAGCTCGCCCTTAATGTAAACCTTGAACGGACTGCAATTTCGCATTGGTCGGTTTTCCTCTCGGGCACCAGGGCAGCCAGCGAATCACTAATGTCAGTTTGCCTAACATATATAACCTCCCTGTAAACGCGATGTAAACTCCATGTAAATCCACCAAAGTACTGGGGGCTTCCCGATCCCGCGATTCGATTTTTCATCAGGAGTCTCGGATCCGACGGATTACTCCATTCGTTTCTCAGAGTAATTGCGATAGAATAGCGCTTTGACCTGAATGAATATACGAGAAATATCCGATGACGGTGCTGTCAATCATTCAGCCGGACAATCCGCGCTTGCGGCGCCCGGCCTCCCGCGTCGACGACTTTGGACCCCAGTTGCAGCGGCTGATTGATGACATGGTCGATACCATGGTGGATGCCAAGGGCGTCGGCCTTTCCGGACCACAGGTCGCGCAGAGCCGGCGGATAATACTGGCGCTCTTGCCCGATGACGAGGACAGCCGTGAAAAGTACGGCGAAGACGCCGGCAAACTTTATGTGCTGGCCAACCCCAAAATCATCCGGCGCAGCGATGAGATGGTCATCGGCGTAGAAGGCTGCCTGTCGCTGCCCGGTTTGCTCGGCGATGTCGAGCGCCACGAAAGTGTAGAGTTGGCGGGGCAAAACCGTGACGGCAAGCCCGTTCGGCTGACCGCGTCCGGTTGGCTCGCCCGCGTCTTTCAGCATGAAATCGATCATCTGGACGGCATCCTGTACATCGACATTGCCACCAGCGTCTGGCGTCCCGACGAAGAAGAAGACGCCGTCGTCTCCATTGCCGTCAAGAGCCAATGACCGCCCTCATCCGTCTCGCAACATCCGCCGACGCTGCCGCCATCCAAGAAATTTATCGCCCCATCGTTCTTGATACACACATCTCCTTCGAACAGAATCCGCCGACCGTAAGCGAAATCGCCGCCCGAATTGACGCAACCCTGGCGCAGTATCCCTGGCTCGTCTGCGAGCTTGACGGGCGGCTGGCTGGTTACGCCTATGCCAGCGCCTTTCGCGCGCGCGCCGCATATCAGTGGACAGCCGAAACCACCGTCTATATCCATGAAGACTTTCAGCGCCGCGGCCTTTCCCGCGCTTTATACACCTCGCTGCTCGCTGTATTGCGCCAGCAAGGCTATTGCAGCGCCGTTGGCGTCATCGCGCTGCCGAATGAAGGCAGTATTCGCGCGCACGAATCGCTGGGCTTTCGAAAAGTCGGTATCTTCAAGAACGTGGGTCACAAAGCGGGCGCCTGGCGCGATACCGGCTGGTGGCAGCTGGAACTGCGCGCGCCGCCAGAGCAGCCGCGAGCGCCGCGCCCGATCACGCAACTGGCCGCCGAGGACAGCTTTGACGGCCTGCTGCAAAGCGGCTTGCGGTCCATCAAACGCTAATGGAGCGCGCCCCAGGCGGCTGCAACGAAGATAATGGAAAATGCAGGGGCGTCTCACGAGACGCCCGTGAAAATGGTCTTCGAATTGCGGGCGTTTCAGCGAAACGCCCCTACAGCCGGCCAGCTGGATGCGATTTGCCAAGTTCCAACCGGAAAGGGTACATGACCCACTCGCGCGAGATCTTGCCGATTCTCAAGCCCGCGACTATAATTGGAAAAGTAACCGAGATTTCGCCTTGGACTAATGGAGGAGGAAATGAGAACGCTTGCCAATTCATTTAACTGGCATCGTCACCTTGTCAGCGTCTTCAGACTCTTACTAACTGTTCTTACCCCCCCCCCCGAATATATGTTCTAATTTTCTCTTGCTGCTTTCTCGCTGCGACCGCGCTCGCCCAAAGCGCCCCGCCCAAGCCCACCAACGTCTCGGCCGGCAGCATCACCAACGACAGCATCACCCTCACTTGGACCAAATCCAGCGGCGCCACCAGCTACGAAGTCCGCTACAATCGCAATCCAATTGCGTTCTCCGACTGGTCCGATGTCGGCGATGTCAACACCCAAACTTTTACCGGCCTCACCGCTGATAGAATATACAGTTTCAACGTCCGCGCCAAGAACGCCAACGGCGTTTCCAACTCTGTTATTATCCAGGCTACCACGCTAGATGGCCCAAACAAAGCTCCAGGCATTCCAGGCGACTTTGCCGTTAGCGGCCTCACGCATAACAGCTTGACCTTGACGTGGACCAAAGTCGCTGGCGCCACCAGTTACGAGGTAATATTGCTAGCATTTTCCTTAGACTGGATTGATGTCGGCGATGTCTCCACATTCACCTTTCGAGGTCTCGTCCCCAACACCTTGCTAGAGCCACCTGGAGTTCGCTCCAAGAATGCCTTTGGCATAGGCACGTCAGTCTTTATTAGAAGAATAAAAATAAGTCTCCCTCCCGAGCCGCCCGACGATGATGACGATGACGAAGACTTTGTCCCGACGCCCACACCGACGCCCATCCGCGATACGCTCAATCACCTGCCGGCCGGCATCCAGGTCAGCAACTGGGTCGATGGCGCGCAGGGCAAGCGCGTGGGCGCCGCCGGCGTGGGAAGAGCCGATGTCATTGAGCAGGGCATTCTGGACGCGGTCGATGTCTGGGGCTTTGTCACGCCGGGCGTCGAAGTCTGCTTCAATCAGCCGGGGCGCGTCGTCTTCCTCGACGCCGCCTACGCCCCGCGCAAACTCTTTGATTTGCCAGCGTATCAGCGCGATGGCATGACCTGTACGACCATCGACAGCGCCGGCACCGTCGTCTTGCTGCGCGGGGAAAGCCCGCCGCCGCAACAGCAGCAAAGCCAGCCAGAGCAGAGCGCAAGCGATGCGCCGCTGGCCACCGCCGAACCCAGCGAGCCCTACAGCCAGACGCTGAGCGGCTGCGAGGTGCGGCCCTGGGCTGATGTCAAATTCCGCCGGAGCCCGCCCGGCGGCGAGGTCATCAGCGTGACCGCTATCCGCAAGTGGCTGCCCGCCAGCGAAAAGCGCTACGGTTATTTCAAAGTCCGCCTTTGGGGGCGCGAGGGCTGGATCAGCGGCCGATTCGTCTACACCCGCGGGAATTGCGGGACATGAAATCAGCGAGCGCCTCGCGCGGTCCCGGCAAGGTCAAACTCTGGATTGCCGATTGGACCCGGTCGATTCCGAGCTATGGCAGGCGGTCGACGGGGAACTGCTGCGAGAAAACAGTGAAATACTGGCGCACCTTGGCGATGATGTCGCGCCGCTCGCCATCGGGCAGCAAACCGAAAACCGCGCGCAGTTGATCCATCAAGCCCTGCTGTACCGCAACGAAACGTTCGTCGCCCGCCGCCGTCAGGATGACATCAACCGATCGTCCGTCGCTTTGGTTGCGCCGGCGCCGCACCAACGGCGGGTCCATCGCTTCCAGCCGCTTGACCAATCCGGTCATGGTAGCGCTGGTCAAATGATGATCGCGCGCGATGTCGCCGATGCGGCAGGCGCCCGCGTTTTCCGAGAGCGTCTTCAGGACGTAAAACTGCGGCGGCGTCAACTGGTGCGCTTCGAAATGAAGCGCCAGCCGTTTCTCGCCGTCAGTGACGATGTCAAACAGGGTCGACCAAAGATCCGCCACATCGCGCTCGACGTTATCAACCAAGCTCTGCCGCCTCACATAGCGCGCTAATCACCCAGGGCATCCCACACTTCAAGTTTACCGCGCGCCTCGCGGATCACTTCGTCAACGAATTCCGTTGTGCTTGCTTGCCCCCCCAGATCCGGTGTTTTCACGCCATTGTAAACGGACTCTAGCGCCGACTCATAGATAGCGCGGCTGGCCAGCGCCGCCTCGCGCGAATCGACATAACGCAAGAGCGCGCCGCAAGCCAGGATCATCGCCATGGGGTTGGCGATATTCTTGCCCTGCAAGCTGGGCGCGGTGCCGTGCGGCGCTTCCGTCAGCGCCACTTTAACCTTGAAGTCCTCATCGAATGCGAAGACGACGGACTCTGCGCCGGCGATCGTGCCGAACATCTTGATAACCAAGTCGCTAAGGTTATCCCCATCGCGATTTAGCGCCGGAATCACCAGCGCTTCGCCATGGGTCTCCAGCAGCAGCGCGTAAGTGGCGTCGATCAACTGCGGGCTGTAGCGCACGCCGCGATGTCGTCTTGCCGCGCGGTCCAACTCTTCCTTAAACATGCCCTCGTAAATCGGGCTAACGGTGTATTTGGGTCCGCCGAAGACAGTGGCATGATGCTGGGCGGCATATTGAAACGTGAATTCGGCGACAGCGCGGCAGGTGCGGCGCCTGATATGGCGCTTGTTGTACGCCACCTCGTCCAAGCCCGTGCCCTCACGCCATTCCTCGGCCGCGTAAGCGCCTTCCACCGCCATACGCACCACGGCAATCGGCGCGTGCACGCCAGCGAGGGGCAAAACAGATGGAATCCGCCGGCCCGTGCGCAATATCACGCTGCCATCCAGCAACTGCCGCAGCAGCGCATTTGGGCTGCCCACATCATCGGGATCGCCCGGTGTGACCGTCGCCGCCTTAATGCCCAGCCCAGTCTCCCGCATGCGAGCCGCCGCCGGTTCTCCAGCGAAAGGTCAAAGGTTTCAAAATCCAGGCTATCCATGCGGATCACGCTCGGATCAAGCACGCGTAAAGCTTCATCCAGCAACTCTTGCCCCGTCTGATCACCCTGCAAAACACATACGGTTTCCCTACGCATGGGATACACCACCTGCCACCCGTCCGCTTCGCCTGTATCCTATATTGTATGGGAAGAGCAGGAATCGCGTGTCGCAGCCGCCTGCGACTGTTGCGCGATACAGAGATGAGCAATTTGCCGAGTTGCGGTAAAATGACATCAAGTGTCTGTCGAATTCGACTTAGACTGGATGAAGTTATCATGTGCAGACTCAAGTTAATTCTTAGCCTTGTACTACTTTTGACCGCAATAGTCTTGAGCCAGGCGCAGGACGACAACGGTTTAGCCTCGACCGTCCGCTGGTTTTACAGCGCGTGCGAAGACCGCATGGTCGTTGACCTGGAGGGCAGTATGCAGGCCGGCTACGACCTGTACTATCAAGCCTTTGATCGATTTGGCGGTTTAGGCGATCCCCTAACCGAACTGACGCGCGTCGCCGTCGATGGCGATTACGCCGTCAGCCAATCCGAAAGTTGGCTCAATGACGCGACGCGCGCCTTGGGCACGCCAATCAGCGTCGTCTTCCGCATTGCGCAAGAAAGCGATCCCGACAGTACGCTCTTCCAGGAGCCATCAGACGACTTCCTCGGCGAATGCCACGAACCGGGCGATACCCTGACTGACACCGGCGAGCTGCCTGTCCTAGCAGACATGATTTCGAGCGCGAATGTATTCACCCCCGATGGCGCTTACCTGAATCCGGTCTTTGCGCGTCCGGTTGAACATCTCGTCCATATCGGCGCGCGGCCGAGTGAAACAAACAATCGGGACCGCACCGCCAACCCGGGCTTGATCTTTGCGGGGTGTTTGGATGCCCTAGGCGCGGATCCCGGCTTAATTTACGACACGGACGAGATCAAGATCTTTTGGTCCTGGTTCGCGACAACTCGTGATCAGGTGCAAGATCACATCAACAACGCGCAATACGATGTGAAGATCGACACGCAGCCCATACCTGGCGTTCAGATCAGCGAGATTAGACGGATACCGGGCGACGCCAATTACTGGGTATTCTACACCGTTAGCTTGGGTGATAAGTGGAGGCCAGGCGGATACGTCATCAGCTTTGTCGTTACCTGGTCCAATCCTATTACTGACGGGTATGACGATTTCGGACCCGGCACCGCAAACGAACGCCTGGAAAGCGGCTGTCGCTACGCAATACACAAGAACCCATACGGGCTCGACATCATGCCCGAACGACCAAAATACCCGTTGGATGCCTTTCCTTGGACTGGGCTTGAAGAATGAGGCTCGCGCCTCCATGGCTTCAGCATCCCAAATCTAGTCTGCCTTGACTCCCGGAGAGACATTAGCCGCAAACGCGGCCGCGCTGCTCGGCATCAATCTGTCCGGCGAGCAGGTGCTTCAATTTGAACGCCTTACTCAACTCCTGCTCGCCTGGAACGAGCGGATGAATCTCACCGCAATTACCGATCCAGAAGCGATCGCCATCAAACATTATCTTGACGCTTTGACCCTTTGCCAGCTGTTGCCGCGCGTCGACGGTTTGCGCCTGATTGATGTGGGAACGGGTGCGGGATTCCCCGGCTTGCCCCTCGCGATCGCCTTCCCGCGTTTGCAGCTGACGCTGATGGACTCCACTGCAAAGAAGCTGCGTTTCATAGACAGCGCCGCCGAATCGCTGGAGCTGGGGAATATCCGCAGTTTGCATGCCCGCGCCGAAGATGCTGGCCGAGACCCAGACCATCGTGAGGCTTACGATATCGTTGTTGCCCGCGCCGTCGCTCGGCTGCCCGTCCTGCTGGAATACACCCTGCCCCTTTGCCAGCCAGGCGGGCGGGTGATCGCAATGAAAGGCGCCACCGCTGTTAAAGACGCCAGTGCAGCTTCCGAGGCAATCGCCGCGCTCGGCGGAAAACTATTCGCAATAAAAGAAGCGCGCTTGCCCACACTTGACGACCCGCGCTATCTAGTCGTCATCGACAAGATAAACCCCACCCCGCTCCGCTATCCGCGTCGAGCGGGCCTACCAGCGCGCCAGCCGCTGCCCTAAATCGTTCCATGACAAAATGAGAATGATTGCAGCAAGGAAGAAATCCTCAAAATAATCGAGAAGTTGCAGGGGCGAGCGGGTGGCTGGAACATTTTCTTAAGACTGCTTGATAGCTTTCGCATGACTGACTTGGTCTTACTCAGATGGCACGCGTTTCCACCAGCAAAAAGGGGTCGCTGTGGTAGGCGTCGTAACGCGCCCGGTCGTCATCCCGCAACAGTTCCCGTAAGTTCAGGCTCAGGGCGGGATGCGTGACAAGGTCGAGCGCCGTCTGCGGCGCCGCCCAGCAGACCGCTGGCGTCTCCTCGCTTGGCCGCAAAACGCCACTGACATAGGTCGCCCGGAACAGGAAGATAACGATGGAAGAACTCAGATTGCTGCGCACTCGCATCAGCTTGCCCAGCTCGACCTCTAATCCGCATTCTTCCTGAATTTCGCGCTTGAGCCCGTCGGTCAGCGTCTCGCCCAACTCAATCTGGCCGCCCGGCAATTCCCAACCGCGGTCTTCGGTTTTGACCAGCGCGATTTCTCCCTGCTCGTTGCGAATCAGGGCGCTGGCGGCGACGATATGCCGGGGTGTATTGTCGACCATGATCTACTCTTTCCTACTGTTTGCTACCTTCTATACATGTTCTACAATAGTCCCTTGGACGACGTGTGCCGCAGCAATCCTCGCGAGAATGTAAGCCACTATGTCCGAATCAGATCTTACTGGCAGAATGGATACGGGCGGACTTACTTCTTCTATTTGCACCATCCCAACCGGTACTTCTGGCTTGATGGTTCCATAGCCATAACGCCGCCGGAAGTGGGAGGGCATGCAATGCGATTCTATCAGTGGTGCTTCTACGTTGGCGGACGCTGCGTTTAAGCGCGATCTGTGACAAATGGCTCGACCAGACTGGACAGGCCATCTATATTACCCTCTAGTCGTTAAAAGGAGGTGAAGGATGAACAGCAATCGTGCATGGCTCGTGGTTAAGGCAGTGCTCGTAATCGCCGCTATTATTGCCCTTGCCTTTACAATCCAGACACACGATCACTTGGGCATCTTGCTAGATCCAGAGAAGGGATTTATTAGGCAGATTTCCTTTTCGCTTGCGCGCATCGAACAGGAGCTAGGCATTGACCCGATAGCCGAATTGTTCGGCGAGGAAAAATCTCGATGCCATTAATGGCAACCAGAGCAATGGCGGCGACAATATGGCTGGACGCCAGGTCGCACACGGGCTACTCCTTCATGCTATTTTCCGGCTCATGCAGGGCGATGCGATAAGGAAACCACTCGGCGCGAAACAACTTCTGCGCAACGCCTGGATCGTCTGCTGTGATCGCCCGCATGCGCGCATCATCGCGCGCCTCGAATATGGCGATGCCGAAGGCGGAATAATCTCTATTCAGCGTGCGCCCGGCCAATATGAGTTCGCCCTCCGCCATCAGACGCTTTAGGTATTCGAAATGCTCGCCCGCGATTCGCTCTTCTTCACCTGTTGGTCCCTCGGATAGCATTTCGGGCCGTACCGGCTGAATCCGGTAGATATATGTCGGCATGTCAATCTTCCTCGTAGCGAGTGGCAGCGTTCCGCCAACTAGCATAACCGAAGCAGCCGCTCTGGCGCAGCCCATCTGGAGATCGCGTCCACGGCGAATGCGGCAAATTGCCGGCGCCGGACTTCCGCTATAATGCCGATATCACTATCTCCCTTGTGAGGACTCAATGATGCCAACACGCTCAAGCGAAGACGACGCCATGCATGGACTTGGCGCGGCCTGCAACGCCATCCGCGATGATCTCGAACGCCGCAATGCCGCGCGCGACCAGGCGATCGTGCTCTCGCGTCAGTTGATTCGCCACTGTTCCGAGAGCATCCGCGCACTCCACCGGCGTGACCTGGTCGGCGCCGACGCCAAACTGGATGAAGTCTCAGCCGGCGCCGCCGAACTGAAATCGGTGGTGGGCGAATACCCCGATCTTTACTACACCGGTTATACCCAGGATGCGCTCAAGGAAGTTGCCGAAGCCTACATCACCCGCGCCATCATCAGCGGTCGCGCGCTGCCCTCCGCAGGCGAGCTCGATATTGAAAGCGCGACCTATCTCAAGGGCTTGGGCGAAGCCGCCACTGAATTGCGCCGCTTCATCCTCGATATCTTGCGGCGCGAAGAAGACCACAGCCGCGAAGCCGAGCGCCTGCTAAACGTCATGGACGAGATCTACGATCAACTGGTCACTTTCGACTTCCCCGATGCGCTCACCCGAGGTTTGCGCCGCCAAACTGACGTGGTGCGCGGCGTGCTCGAACGAACCCGCGGCGACCTGACCCAGAGCCTGCGCCAGCAGAAGCTGCAAGACGCGCTAAGACGCTTTGAAGATCAAATCGACGCCGACGTAGGCGGGATATCGTAAGGGCGACGAGCACCCGTCTGCCCTATCGATCCAACTTCCACTCAATCAAGGCGCCGGCCACCCAGGTCGGCTTGGGCTGGTCGTAAAGCGCGGATGCATCGGTGATGCTGATATCCAGCACTTCACCCGTCATGGGACCGCGAAGATAACGATACACTTGCCCGCTGTCCCGCGCATCGCTCTTCGCTTCGACGCAGTGCTGATTATAAGCCCAATATTCGCCGGGCTCGAGCAATCTTATGCCCGCCTCGATGACTGCTTTGGCATGCGCCAATCCAGCTTCATCATGATCGTAGGTGGCTTCTGGCGCGTCTCCGTAGCCGATGCCGTGATGGAAGGGATCCGCCGTTGACACCAAAGCCGCGCCATCCGTCAGCCGCGCCAGCTCATCAATGCCCGGCAGCTCATGCGGCTTGCCGCCCGCCAGGTATGGATAGCGCTCGTACACCTTCGGCGCGTCGGCTTCGGCGATGCCCCGCCGCTTGAGCTCCGCGCGCCAAAAATGACGCCAGCTGATCAGCGCATGATCGCCCTTCCATTCGTCTCGTCCGGCGATGCCCGGTCCCTGGATGCCCCAGAATGCAAACGCGGCCGGATCCGCTCCCGCCGCGACGGCAACGCGCGCCGCCTCCATCGCCGGCGTAAAGGCATGCAGGACGCTCAGCACAACCACTTTGTCGGCGCCGCTATCGAGCGCCGCCTGCGCGCAAGCCGCGATCTGGTGACCGCAATCATGCACGCCCGCGTGCGGAAATACCAAAACGCCTCCCGCGCTTAAGGCGCCCGCCAGATTCCATTCCAGTCCTCGTTCAAGCTGTTCAAGCGTGCCGCGCTCCCCAAGTTCCGCATGTTCGCGGGCATATAGCGCATGCAC
This sequence comes from Chloroflexota bacterium, assembly GCA_028875185.1. Lineage (GTDB taxonomy): Bacteria > Chloroflexota > Anaerolineae > Aggregatilineales > Phototrophicaceae > UBA6055. The sequence continues at coordinate 16,186 of JAPPFH010000120.1, forward strand.
TTTTTTCTGTAACGCGACGCGATCCAATTCCATAGCTGGCATCCCCGACTTCTTTCAACTCTGCCCTGTTGTAGCGCAAGGCGCCATCATCGTCAAACCAGCGAATTCGGGGGGTGTGGTGCATGTGTCGATATATCCCTCGTTTCCCCCACCCTAAATCTTGTTCCCCCTCGGTCCCCCGCCTCACGGGGGATGTTTCCCAAAATGAGGGAGGGACTTCAAAAGCCCGTAATTCCTTGAAAAACTCCCCTTCCCTCTTTGTGGGGGCAAGGGGCCGGGTCACGTAGACATAGACCTTCGGGGATGGGGGTTTGTCGCGCTAACAATGAAATTAATCACTCCCAATTCGGGCTTGACCGCGACTGCAACCACCGTATAATCGCCACTCGGCTATCAACCGCATAGCGACGTAAACCGTAGACAGCAGGTGGGCATCCGCCCTTAATCGCCTGCCGAGGCGCGCGCCAGGCTCTCCATGCAACAATGCATGATTGACCATTAGGGCGACCTCGATTAACGGGTCGCTTGTTTGTTTTGGTCCTTGTTGGCGCGTGGGCGAATATCGCGGCAATGACCAAGGAAAGGAGCGTCAATTGCCGGTATCTAGAGAACGCAAACAAGAGCTTGTCGCCAGTTATGTCGAAACGCTTAACGAATGCGATGGCTTTATCATCGTGAAGACGCAAGGCTTAAGCGTCTCCCAGATTCAGGGACTGCGCAATACCATCCGCGAGCAGAACGGTCAGTACATCGTGGCAAAGAATACCTTGATGCGGAAAGCGCTGGAGACCGCCAACTGGATCGTGCCCGATGATCTGCTGGTCGGGCCCGTTGCGATCATCTTCGGGCGCGACAATATGCCCGGTGTTTCCAAAGCCTTGCTGAAGCATATCGACGAAGAGGAATTCGCCGAAAAAATGCAGGTTACCGGCGGCGTTATGGATGGCGACCTGCTGGATGCCCAACAGGTCGACGCCTTGTCCAAGCTGCCGACCTTGGACGAATTGCGGGCGCAATTGGCTGGCCTGGTCATTACGCCGGCGCAAGGCGTCGTCAACGTCTTGCATCAGGCGACCGGCGGAGTCGTCAATGTGCTGCAAGCCTATCTGGACAAGCAGGAAGAAAGCGCCGCCGCCAGCGCATAAAGAAGGGCGGCGATGGCAGGCATAATCAAACCACAGGGACATTAGCTCAAGGAAGGGGCAAACAATGGCAGACCTGGACAAGTTGGTTGAAGAACTCAGCGCTTTGACCATTCTGGAAGCGGCTGATCTAAAGAAAAAGCTGGAAGACGCCTGGGGCGTCGAGGCGGCTGCTGGCGGCGGCATGATGATGATGGCGCCGGGCGCCGCGGGCGCGCTCGCTGAAGCCGAGCCGGCCGAGGAGAAGACCGAGTTCGACCTGGTGCTCAAGGAAATTGGTCCCAAGAAGATCAACGTCATCAAGGCGATAAGGGGCATCACGCCACTCGGTTTGAAAGAAGCCAAGGAATTGGTCGAATCGGCGCCGGCCACCGTGCTGGAAGAAGTCAGCAAAGACCTGGCTGAAGACGGCAAATCCAAGCTGGAAGAAGCTGGCGCGGTCGTCGAATTGACGTAAATCAATCAGCTGGAGCGCTCGTTCTGATCTTTAGGCGCGTCGAAGAGCGGCGGGGTACAAGCAGCGCCCAGCGCGGGGCGGGCTGCGTCGTCTAATCATCGCGCAGCCACGAAAATTTAGCTGATGTTGGGGCGTCTCGAGAGACGCCTCTTGCGTTTTATCAACAAACTGCGCGCGTTTCAGCAACATGCCAACAGGCGTTTTACGATTTCGAAGCGATTGCCAGACACAACTCCCGCAATTGCGCGACACTTGGTATTCATCTGCTATACTGGTAGAAAGCCAAGCGTCCGAGATTCCCATCGTGCCAAACATCATCTATAGCAAGTTACTTGACCCGGTAAGCGATATTATCTCGCTCATGGAATCCATGATGCGCGGCGAATTTGGCGCCACATCGGGTGATCAACGCGAGTGCCTTAAACGCGTGCACGCGTACTGCTGGGGCTTGCACACCCTGGCTATGGATGTGATCACTTCGCTGGGCATTGAGCATGCGGCAACCAGACCGGCGGTACTCGAGCGATTCAACGCGCTCAACGATCCGATCAAGCTGACGCTGGGCAACCTGGCCGCCGGCTTCGATGGCGACTTGACCGACGAGCAGCAATACGTCGTCGACTTCGCGCATAATACCGTTTTATCCAACGAACATATGGTGACCAACATCTGGCACTACTCGCTGCTGCAGCATGATATGCTCAAGTATGCGAGCGACGAATTTGATGGCGGGGTGCTGATTCAGCGCATGAAGTCTGTGCTTAAGGATATGGATATGGACGGACCGCCGGCGCGTTTTCTCGTCATCGGCGACGAAACTTTTCTCACCTATGCCTTCGCTGAATTGGCGCGTAACGTCTTGCAACACAGCGGCGCCAACACCATCAGCATCAAAACGCAGGACTTTGGCTACCGGATCGACTGCTCCATTCTCGATCGCGGCAAGGGCTTCCGGCAAATGGACAAGCACAGCGCCTTCCTCCCATTCTGGCAAGCCTCCGCGGACAACTCGGGCCTCGGTTTGGGATTGCACTTGGCGAAAGCCTTCATCGAAGGCTGCGGTGGCCAGATTGCCATCAAGAGCTTGCCTAACCGAGGCACCTTGGTCAAAGTGTCGCTCGACACCGTTCCCTGACCGCCCCCACCAGCGCAAGCGCGACAGTCCTCAACGCGGGTTGATTGCGCGACATCGGCAGCGCCATACGTTTTTGCGTGGGCGAATCCGCGTTATAATCGCGCGGACTATTTCATCAGGAGCGCAAGCATGAGCAATGACAAAGTATTCGCCACTCGCCAAATGCCGGGGTCGACGCTGGAGCGCTTGAGTCAATATTGCGACCTTGAGGTTTGGGATGATTTTATGCCGCCAGACTATGAGATCATCACTGAAAAAATGAGTGATCTCGCCGGCTTGCTCTGCCTGCTGACAGACCGCATCGATCCGCAGCTTATGGATGCGGGCTCAAATCTCAAGGTCATCAGCAATATGGCCGTCGGATTCGACAATATCGATATCGAGGCGGCCACCCTGCGCGGCATACCGGTCGGCAATACGCCCGGCGTTTTGACGGAAACCACTGCCGACTTCGCCTTTGCCCTGCTGATGGCGGCGGCGCGCCGCATCCCGGAAGGCCGGCAATACGTCCAGGACGGCAAATGGCGCACCTGGCATCCGACCGTGCTCGCGGGTCAAGATATATTTGGCGCCACGCTGGGCATCATCGGCAGCGGGCGAATCGGCGCCGCCGTCGCCCGGCGCGCCAAAGGCTTCAAGATGCGCCTCCTGGTCAACAGCCTGGAGACCGAAGCGGAAATCCGTCAGCTTGGCGGCGAAAAAGTTGGTCTGGACGATCTGCTGGCGCAGAGCGATTACGTCAGCATGCACGTTCCCTTAACTGACGAGACGCATCATATGATCAGCGATCGTGAATTGGGGCTGATGAAATCAACAGCGATCTTGATCAACACCGCGCGCGGCAGCGTGCTCGATCCAATGGCGCTCTACCATGCCCTGCGAGATGGCCAGATCCTTGCAGCCGCGCTCGATGTCACCGACCCCGAACCCATTCCGCTTGACGACCCGCTGCTGACCTTGGACAATTGCCTGATCGTGCCTCATATCGCCAGCGCCAGCGTCGCCACGCGCGCAAAGATGGCGGAGATGGCGGTCGACAACGTCATCGCCGGGCTCCGTGGCGAGCGCCTGCCAACCTGCGTCAATCCTGAAGTATACGATTGAATCAGGCGGGCGCTGCCGCCCAAACTGGCGGGAGTGGCGAAAATCGCGGTTACACACTGATAAGACGGTGTAGGGGCGACCTACTAGGTCGCCCGAATTTCTTTGTGTAACACGGGCGGCATGATATGCCGCCCCTACATTGTTGTCAAACTGTGTAGCTCATATCCGCAAAATTCACCACACCCAAATGGCGGTAGTGTATCGAATTCGGTTGAAATTCAAATGAGCCAAATTCAACTTCACCACAAAGACGCAAAGGACACAATGAAAATGGCATATTTCGCAGACAATTCTCGGCGCTCTCGCTTTTCTCGGTGTCCTCGGTGGTAAAGCTTTTTGTGTTTCAACCGAAAAGGATACACTTCCCAAATGGCGCGCAATTTGCCAATCTTACAATAATCGTATAGAATGCGGAGACATTTGGTAACAGAGTGGTGGCGGCGCGTCCTGTCCGGTGGGCAGGGCGTTTCATCTACTTGCAACATAAGCCTGCGATTTGTCAGCATAGCAAGACTTAAAGCACTGGTCACCGTATAGATGGGTGATTGCAATACGAAAGGACGATGACATGGCGGAACGACGCATTCAATTGACGCGGCAAGGCTTCCAAAAGCTGCAGCGCGAGCTCAACGTGCTAACCAGCGAAGAAAACTCAAAAGTCGCCGAAATGCTCGCCGAGGCGCGTGAAGACGATCAAGGCGAAGAGGCGGTTTTCTTCGATGCGATGGTATCCAAGGAACGGCTGGATGAACGCGTTTCCCATTTGCAGAATGTATTGGCGCGCGCCGAAATTATCGATGCCGATGAAGACCCGAACACCATCACCCCTGGCAATCGCGTGACCGTATTTGACACGGCGGAAAAGGAAGAATTCACGTTGGACCTGCTGGATCACGAAGAGATCACCCACGGCCGGCGCGGCGTCTCGCTTGATTCGCCGGTGGGCAAAGCGCTCTTGGGCCAGAAAGTCGGCGCGCGCGTAAAAGTAGAAGTGCCCGACGGGCTGGTCACCTACAAGGTGCGAAAGATTGAAATGATCCCGGATGGCGTGAACTGACGACCGGCAAAAATGTAGAGAAAAAGAGGAATACTGCCGCTCAGTATCCCTCTTCTATTTTCGTCCGCCGATTTGAACCACATACCGCGGTGGCGGCAGCCACTGGCGCTAGACCTTTTGTGGCAGTTCATCCAGATAATCGAGCACCGAGCGCAGCAAATACGGCGTAAGCGCGAGCGTCGCCGCCGCTAATTCCGGTTCGCTCCGCGCCCGATGCTCCGCATCTTCCAGCAGTTGGATCAAGGCATCGGTAACCAGCATCATCCAGCCAACGGTCTCGACCATGACATTGCTCAACAGCTCCGGATCTCGCCGCGCGTTCAGCACGAGCCAGGATGCCGCTTCCATCATTGGCATCATCGCCATCATTGACGCGGACAAACACAGCATCATCACCTGCTGGGTTTCGGGCGGCAAATCCGCCAGCGCCGTCTCCGTTTGGACTTGTTGCGCCAGGCGCGCCATTATGGTGGCCGCCAGACGCGCCGGCGCGCGGCGCTGCGGCGCCCGCTTGAGCAAGCTGTCCACCCGCCGCAAGCGATCATACTCCAGCGCCGCGGATTGATCGCTTCCCAGAACATCAACCAGTTTGCGCGCCATCTCCTCGCTGAGCTGCCCATCAATCGCGTCTTGCATCATCTGCTGCTGCGGGTCTCGATTCTGAGACATCTCAACTTCCTTTCGGTAGGGGATCCGCCAACCGGTCGTCGCTCTCAAGGTCAATTTGCTTGGCTGTTTCAATCAGCTCCGCCAGTTTCTTGCGCGCGCGATGCAACCGGCTCTTTATCGCGCTTTCAGTCGTATCCATGAGCTCGGCGATCTCCGCATACGAATACTGAAACCAATACCGATAGATCACCGCAAGCCGATAGTGCTCATCAAGCTGCAGCAAGAGGCTCTGTATGAAACCGCTTAGCTCGCCAGCGACAGCCGCTTGCTCGGGCGTGGGATCACCGCTGCGCAAGGCAAGCGCGGCCGCCGTCGGTTCGTCATCAAGCGACACGTACTGCATGCGGCGCTTCCGCAGCCGGTCGATACAATGATTCGAAGCGATGGACAAGAGCCAAGTCTTGAAGGGACGGGTTGTGTCGTATCGATGCAAGTTCTTGTAGACGCGCAGGAAAGTCTCCTGTGTCGCATCTTCCGCCTCGCCGCCTTCGCCCAGCATGCGGTAGCACAAGTTGTAGACAGGATCCTGGAACAGGTAGAGCAGCTCGGCAAAGGCATCCGAGTCGCCCGATTTAGCCAAGGTCACCCATTCGAGAATGACCGGGTCAATTTCCGGCACGCGCTATCCTCTTTCCAACCACGTAATCTATAAGCCCCGCCGCAACAACGCAGTACAGTCCATTAATTGTACGGTTGAGCCGGCGGCTCGCCCACTTCTGCCCAGTCCTGAATACAGCATTATCGTTAGGAACTTGACGCAGGCGCAATGTTTCTCTGCCAGCTAACGAACGCGCTCCTTCCATGAATTTGATTATGCCGCAGCGCAGCGAGCGGTTTAAGCAGGAAAACTATTAGATCGGCGCCGGCTTACGCATTGATGAGCAGCGCGGCTGTTGCGATATTGGTGGCCAAGGGCACATTATGCACATTGCAAATGCGCAGCAGCCCCTGTATATCCGGATCATGCGGATGTTTTCCCAAGGGATCGAGGAAGAAAAAGACGGCGTTCACGCGTCCTTCCGCCACCAGCGCCGCAATCTGCGCATCGCCGCCGAAAGGTCCCGAAAGCAGGCAGCGCGCGGCGAGCCCCGTCTTTTCTTTAATGAGCTTTCCTGTCGTATGGGTAGCGACCAAATCGAAGCCACGCAGCCGTTCTTTATGATCCATCACAAACGCGACCATGTCCGCCTTTTTCCCATCGTGGGAAATAAGCGCGAGCGTCTTTCTGCTTGCTTGTTTTGGCATCGTGGTCCGGTCTTCTCAGCGAGCGAGTTATGGCGCCCGGCTAGGCGAAATTCCTGGGACGGCGCACCAACTGAGCCGGTATAGACAAAGGCATGTGATAGCGCGTGAAACCGAAAAGGCGCGCAAAACGCTGGTTCATCGTATAGGCTTCTTCGTAATAGCCTTCCAACTGCGCCATCAATGCCGTCCAGGGGCGCTGCTCCGCCATTGCGCGCGCGTTGCGGCTCATCCCTGATCGGAGATCAGGCTGGTCGCGCAGCTTTCGGATTTCGGCGGCGAAAGCGGAATTAGTCGGCTCCACGGCGAATCCGCTCACGCCTTGCTCAATGACTTCTGGAGCGCCGCCCGCTCTTACCACCACTGATGGCAAACCGGATGCCATCGCTTCTTGAATCACTTGGCCAAATGTCTCGTATTCGCCCGGAAAGGCGAAAACATCGGCGCTGGCATAAGCTTGCGCCAGTTCATCGCCGAACAAATAACCTGTGAAATAGACGTCTGTATCGGCGAATGCCGTCTCAAGCTCCTCGCGTTGGGCGCCATCGCCAATGATGGTCAAAGCCACGCCGGGCGTTTGGGCAAGATCTCGCAAAAGGTCGACGCGCTTTTCTTGAGCCAGGCGCCCGACGAAGATGCAAAGCAGCGAATCCGCGGCGCGCCCATTCAACAGCCGCCGCCGCATCTCGGGCTGCGCCTGCCGCGGATTGAATCGCTCCGTATCCACACCGCGCCCCCAATGGCGAACCCGCCGATACCCCACTGCGCGCAACTCCCGAATGATGGTCTGCGTTGGCGCCAAGGTCAAATGACAGCCGTTGTGAATATAGCGCAGCCAGCGATTGACCGGACCCGATAGCAAAGGAAAGCCGTATTGTTCAGTGTATCCGGGCAGATCGGTCTGATAATTTGCGATAACCGGCCGATTCAAATGTCGGCCTACCGCCATGCCATTCACCGACATCGCCGCCGGGCTGAAGAGGTGAATCAGATCCGGATTAAAGTCTTCGATGCGCCGCGCCACGACGGGATTCGGCAGCGCCATGCGCGTCTCCGGCGCTTGCGGCACGCTGATCGACGGCAAGGGTATAACCCGTGAGCTCCCGACTTGATCAACGGCGATATCGGGCGCGAACACCAGCACCTCGCGTCCCGTCTCCTGCAGATAGCGCACCGTCAAGAAGGCCGTTTTCACCACGCCATCGACTTTCGGCAGGAAGGATTCGGTCAAGACGGCGACCCGTTTCACCGGCGCGAAGGGAGACGCCGAGTGCGCGTCGTCGACCAAGCGCGGGCAGCCGAAGAAGGCGTCAAGCTCCCGGCTGTGCTGGGCATGTAAATTCTCTATCAGGCGCTGCGTTTGCATATCCACCTAAGGTCTTGATTGATTATCCTAGCTTCAGTTTAGCACATCTGGCATATTCTAAACGGAGACCATAGTCACCAGTAATAACACCGATTATCGCGCTGGGATATGCCGGAAGAGCAAGGCGCGCTTGAGCGTTTCAACCCGAGAACGCGCTCATTCCCCGGCGCCGTATAGTTCGCGATAGATATTGTAATTGCGATAAATGAATTGCACGTAATGCCGCGTTGAGTCTATCGTAATCGTGGTCATGAACAGATCGGGATCGCCGTCCGAAAGCGCATTCCAATCGTATGCCCGCCCCGGACCGGCATTGTATGCAGCCAGGGCGACCACCGCGTTCCGGTCGAACAGCCTCAATTGCTCGTCAATATAGTAGGCGCCGAAGGCGACGCCGGCGTAAGGCCGGAAGAGATCCGCATGCTGATAATCGGGCCATGCCAGTTGCTCGGCGATGTATTGCGCCGTCGGCGGGATGACCTGCATCAAGCCCTTCTCGCCAGCTGCGGCCGTGGCAAAGGTATTGAACAGGCTCTCTTGTCGAATCAGCGAGAGCATCAGCAGTGGGTCAAGCGCGCGTTCAGCCGCCGCCGGTCTAATCACGTCAATGTAGTATGCCGGAAAGCGCAATCGGGCAATATATCGCGGCGCCTGAAGCGTGCCCAGGCCTGACGCGATGATCACATCGGCCGCCGCAATGATGCTTTCGCGATAGGCGCCCAAGGCGCGCAGATATACCGCCAGGCGGTAGCTGCTCAAGACATCGCCTGTTTCGCGCGCCTCGTCAACCAAATCTTCAAACTCAATGTAAGCCTCAGCAAAGGCGCCCACCGTTATCAGTTCGCGGGCGCGAATCATCCGTGGATCACCTTCCAATGCTTCGGACATTTGCCACAGGTCACTCGCCTCTGCAATGGTAAATGTACGGCGGAGCCAATCTTCGGCTTCCTTCCGCTCGGACTCGTCGTCGAAGTCGAAGCGATAGCTGCCGGGCGCTTGAAAGGGCTGTCTGCCAATGCGGAAGTCTGCGGCGCGCGCCGCGAAATAGCTGTCGGGCGCAGCGGCGATCGCCCGGCCAAAAGCGTCATTGGCGGCGCTCGCGTCACCGCGACCCAGCGCGATCCGACCGATCCATAGATTGGCCGCCGCTTGATCATCCCCCGTCGTCAACGCCGCGATCCGCCCGTAGAGACCTTCCGCAATGCGCCACTCTTCATCGCGCACCGCCGCCGACGCCGCGATGAACAGACCATTTGTCGTCAGCTCGTGATCGGGATAACGATCCGCCATTCGAGTAAAAACCTGGCGCGACGCGGTCGTTTGTCCGCTGGTACCATACAGATAACCGGCGCGCCAGAGCGCCTCGCCAGCCGCTGAGGCCAGATAATCGTATTCCTCAGCCAGCGCCAGATAAATTTCAATCGCGGCGCGGCTGTCGCCGGCCAGAAAGCGCGTCCGCCCTCGTTCAAGCAGCGCGTCGCCGAGCAGCGGGTCTTGCGGATACCGGTCGATCAAAGTTTGAAATGCAACCGCGGCCGCGCCAAAATTGCCGATCTGTCGGTAGGCGCGCCCGAGCAGCAGAAACAGCTCCGCCGGAATAGCCGCCTCGTTTTGCGTCGTCGTATGCTGATTGAAAGCGTCGATCGCCGCTTGCGCATCGCCGGCGATTAATGCCGCTTGCCCGCGGCGAAAACCATCGACGGCGGCGCCATGCCGGCTCAATTGATCTTGCGCTTCCCAAGCGGCGGCTGTGCCCGGATAATTCTCGGCCACCGCAGCCATGCGCGCCAAGCCCGTCTCGCCATCGACGCTGTTCAGCGCCGCCCGCGCCGCCATCAATGAGATGTTCGCGCGATAAGGTATATTCCGCGCGACCGTCAAGATCGCGTCATACTGCGCGATCGCCGCGGCATGACGCTCAAGATTGATGTAAATCCGCGCCAATTTCTCGCGCAGTATCAGCAAGGGCACTTTCGAGCGCTTGGCGCTGATTGCAAGCTCGTAGTTTTCCAGCGCCGATTCCGTCTGCGCCAAGGCAATCCGCGCATCGGCGATTCGCTCATAAACGTAACTGTCGATCAAGCCGGAGCGCAGCAGCAGATACGCTTGAAGATCGGCGATCGCCGCGCTCCATTGCGACAAACCCAGCCGGGCATCGGCGCGCAAGAAATAGGCTTGCGCTGCATGCGCGTCCGACGGGAACTCGGCAATGAATACGCTAAAGGCATCCTGCGCCTGTTCAAAATAACCCGAGCGCAAGGCGACTTGACCAAAACGGAATCCGGCTTCGGCGCGTTGAGCGGGCGCGATCGCATCGCCGTAGTTGAGCAAATTGCGGTATAAGCCGGCTGCATCTTCCAGATACCCATTGCGCGTCATGTTCGCAGCCCTTGCCAGCATCTGATTCGCGTCGATATTAGGGGTCGGCAGCGCAGTTGGCGGAGGCTCGGTTGGCGTTTGCGTAGGCGCAGCCTGCATCACGGCTGGCAGCGGCGTGGCTGTCACGTAGATGATGTTGTCGGCATCAGGCGTCGGCAGCGGCAACTCCAAGCTGCGAAAGCTGCAGGCGCTCGTCAGCAAACAAAATGTGAGGACTACAATACGATAATGAAACACGAGCTTTGGTCAGTGAAATGAGCATTGCCCGTCATGGTACGAAGCGCGGCTGCGCTTGTCAAGCAATGTCGCCAGCATTATTGTCGGTCGGCGGGCTCAGTTCGCCAGCCAACCAAGGCATGCCATAACCAACCACGAGATGTCCCGCTTCCGCCAGCGCCGCCCCCAGCGACTCCGTGTCATGAAAGCGCCACCAGTGATCGGCTGCTGGCAATATCGCCACGCCAAAATCCTCAACCACCAGTTGACTCAGGCTGCGCGTGACGGCGCCCCGGTCGGCTTTGCCATATCCATAAGAATTGCGCGAGCGCGTAAGCTGCACCTTGAAGCGCGAAGGCGTCCCAGCCGACCACATCGTATCGCTGTAAACCAAGACCTGGAAATCTATCAAGCCGAAGAAACCAGCGGGAAGCGCTTTGACAAATCTATATTTCCCGCCAGCCCTTTGCAGCGGCGCATCCCGCAGATGGTAACCGGCGGCGCCGAATGCCTGCCCCGCCACCGTTTGCAGCAAAGTCCCAAAGTATTCCTGACCTGTCGCGCGCTCCCGCGTCATGATGCGGCCCGCGTTGTGACGCCCGCGCCCCGCGGCGTCATCAAATTTGGCCGCGTACACGCGAAATACGAGCCATGGTTTACACCGCTAAGGACCGCATTCATTGCGCGGAAAGCAATGCTGCCGTTTCTTCGGCGCTCGTCGCCGGCAGCTTACAGACGAAGCCGCGGCAGACATACACCGCGGTCGCCCCGCCGATCTTTGATCGCCCGCTCAATAAAGGAATGCTTGCATGCCGCTCAATATCGTCGCTGGCATAAGCCGCAACCATATTTGGACGGAAGGGTTGTTGAAGCGCGTCCAAGATCTGTAATGTGGCCGGGTCGTTCCTGTCGCCGATGACCGCCACCTCAGCGATGCCTTGAACCAGCATATCGGCGGCATTAAGCGATTCGGCGAAAGCCTGTGGATACTGGCGCATGGCATCCGACAATTTCCTCACCACCTCACGCGCCGCTTTGTCATAGCGCGCCTCGCCGGTATACGCCGCCAAGCGCAGAAGCTGCTTCGCCATCATCCCATTGCCCGATGGCGTTACGTTATCCTGCACATTACGCGGCCGCACAATCAAGGCTTCATGATCATCGCTGGTGTCGTAGAAACCGCCGTCGTCCGCCCGGAAGCGCATCAGCGCCACATCCGCCAACTGCCGCGCCGCCACAAACCAGCTTTCGTCGAATGTTGACTGATAAAGTTCAAGCAGCGCGTCGATCAGATTGGCGTAATCTTCCAGATAGCCATTGAGCTTGCTTCGCCCATCCTTGTGCGTGCGATACAATCGCCCATTTTCGTCCATCATTTGATCAAGCAGGAATTCACCAGCGCGCCGCGCCGCCGCCAGGTAATCTTCGCGTTTTAGAACGCGCGCCGCTTCCGCCAGGCTCGCCAGCATCAAGCCATTCCACGAAGTGAGAATCTTGTCGTCCAAGCCCGGCGGAACACGCTCAGAACGAACGGCGTATAACTGCTCCTTTATCGTAGCTAAAGCCGCGATCAGCTCATCTTCGGACAGGCCCAAAACTATCGCCGTCTCATCCAGCGGACGCGGCAAATGCAATATATTCGAAGCTTCGAAATTGCCTTGCGGCGTCATGCCGTATGCTTCGATGGCGATCTCCAGCGCCCTCGGCGTCCCTTCGCTGATCGGCGCCAGCGCTTCGGCCGCCTCCTCAATGGTCCAGACGAAGAACTTGCCCTCCTCGCCCTCGCTGTCGGCATCGGTGGCGCTATAATAGCCGCCCGCGGGCGCGGTCATTTCTCGGAGGATGTAATCGTAAATGTCTTCCGCAATTGATTTGCAAAAGGAATCGCCCGTGATTTGCCAGGCATGCAGATACAGCCGGCTGAGCTGCGCATTGTCGTAGAGCATCTTCTCAAAATGCGGCACCAGCCAGCGCGCGTCGACGCTGTAACGGGCGAATCCGCCGCCGATCTGATCGTATATCCCGCCATGCGCCATCCGCCGCAGCGTAAGCATAAGCAAACGAAGCGCTTCATCGTCCCCCGTTCGCGCGTGATGACGCAGCAGGTATTCCAAACTGATCGGATTGGGAAACTTCGGCTGCGCGCCGAATCCGCCGTTTTCCCGGTCGATGCTCGCCAGCAGCGCGCGCGCCGCCTCGTCCAGCATGTCGGCTGTCAAGCCACTATCGTCTTCGCGACCAATCGCCAGCACATCCCGCTTAAGCGACTGGTGCAAGTTGTCCGCTTGCTGCTCAAGATTATCGCGCTGGCTGCGATACGCGTCATGCACGGCGCCCATCAACTGGCGAAAAGACGGCGTCCCGTGGCGACGCTCTTTGGGATAATACGTGCCGCCATAGAAAGGCCGCCCGTCCGGCAACAGAAAGACCGTCATCGGCCAGCCGCCTTGCCCGGCGATCGCCTGCACCGCGCCCATGTAAATGTCATCGACATCGGGCCGCTCTTCCCGATCGACTTTGACATTGACGAAGAGCGCGTTCATCATTTCGGCCGTCTCCTCGTCTTCGAAGCTCTCATGCGCCATCACATGACACCAATGGCAGGCGCTGTAACCGACGCTTAGCAAGACCGGCTTGTCCTGCTCGCGCGCGATGTGAAAAGCCGCTTCGCCCCAGGGATGCCAATCCACCGGATTGTCGGCATGTTGCAGCAGATAGGGACTGGTCTCATCTTTCAAGCGATTCATGCGCGACCTCGGCCAGCTAACGTACTGATGGAGGCCATCAGTTACGCAAAGCATAGCGGACTTTTATCCGCAGCGACATTGTGAGTCGCGCTTGAGTGGGCTCAATGATCCTCGCCCGAGCGCTTCCGAGCGCATAAGAGCGCCGCAACCGACCGGCGAAATCGCTCGGATTTCGTGGTATCATCGGCTACGATCGCTACAAAACTAGGGCGTGACCGCCGCATTCTAAGACAAGTCTTGCGCAATTCACGCCGTTGATGCGGTATAATCAAGCTATACAGACCGCATTTCGAGGTACGAACGATCTATGCAGTTTTGGGAAAACAACGATAACGACGAGAGTGGCGACGGCGGGAACAATCGGCGACCGCCGCAGCCGCCGCCGAATTGGCGAAAGTGGATATCGCCGGGCTTGCTCGTGCTGGTCATGCTGCTGGCTTTGATCTCGTCGCCGGGGCTCTTTGGCGGCTTCTCGTCCACGCCTGAAATCGCCTACTCCGATGTCCATGAACAGCTGACGCTGAACAATATCAGCGTGCTGCGTTTTCAAGACAGCGTAGCCGTCAGTGGCACATTGAAGAGCAGCATCATCGTTTCGACGGCGGCCGGTCGCATGCAGAATGTCTCGCGCTTTACGGCGCAGCTCCCGCCCTACGCTGGCGCTGAGCTTTTGCGCATGGCGCACGAACGCGGCGTGGAGACGATTGACGGCAGCTGGACCCAGCCCTCGACCTGGTTGACCCTGCTGATCAACTTTTTGCCGCTTGTCCTCATCATCGGTTTTTTCGTCTGGATGGGGCGGCGCGCGCAAGGCCAAATGAACGGCATCTTCTCCTTCGGCCAATCGCAGGCGCGCGAGAAATCGCCCGAGATGCCAACCATGAAGTTTGAAGACGTCGCCGGGCAAGACGCCGCCAAGCTGGAACTCGAAGAAGTTGTGGACTTCCTCAAGCAGCCTGAGAAATACGTCAAAGTCGGCGCCAAAGTGCCGCGCGGCGTGCTGTTGATTGGACCGCCCGGCACCGGCAAGACCTTGATGGCGCGCGCTGTCGCCGGCGAAGCCAATGTCGCCTTTTTCAGCATCGCCGCTTCCGAATTCGTGGAAATGTTCGTCGGCGTTGGCGCTTCCCGCGTGCGCGATCTCTTCAAGCGCGCCAAGGAAAACGCGCCAGCTATCGTCTTCGTCGATGAGATCGACGCCGTCGGCCGCCGCCGCGGCACTGGCCTGGGCGGCGGACATGATGAGCGCGAACAAACTCTGAATCAGCTGCTGTCGGAAATGGATGGCTTCGACAACGACACCAATATCGTCATGATCGCCGCCACCAACCGGCCCGATGTGCTGGACCCCGCCCTGCTGCGGCCTGGGCGCTTCGATCGCCAAATCACAGTCGATCTTCCCGATGTTAAGGGGCGGCACGAGATCCTAAAGATTCACACCAAGAACAAGCCGCTGGGCAATAATGTGGAGTTGGAATCGCTGGCGCGCGCCACCATCGGCTTTTCCGGCGCCGATATCGCCAACCTCGCCAACGAAGCGGCCATGCACGCCGCCCGCTTTAATCGGCGCTTAATCACCATGTCCGATTTCACCACCGCTTACGAGCGCATTCGTCTGGGCACCAAACGACCGCCGCTCTCCAACGACAAAGATCGCCGCATAACCGCCTATCACGAGGCTGGCCACGCCCTGGTGTCATTCCTCATTCCTGATGCGATGGCGCTGCTCAAGACGACGATTATCCCGCGCGGCCGCGCGCTCGGCGTCGCCTTTTATATGCCCAAGGACGATTCGCTTCATCAATCGCGCAAACAGCTTGAAGCCTTTATTCGCGTGGGGCTGGCTGGGCGCATCGCCGAGGAGATCGTCTTCGACGATGTCACCACCGGCGCCGCCAACGATATCCAGCAGGTGACCCAAATCGCCCGCCGCATGGTCAAGATGTTCGGCATGAGCGATTCCGTCGGCATGGTCAATTATGGCGACGACTCCGACCAACCCTTCCTCGGCTACGCGATCGCCAGCGGGCGCGATTACAGCGATGACACCGCCGCCAAACTCGATGCCGAAATCAAGCGCATTATCGATGTCGCCTACCAAGAAACGCGCGAGCTGTTGGAAGATCATCGCGCCGCGTTGGATGCGCTATCCCAGGCGCTGCTCGAAAAAGAGACAGTCGAGCGCGAAGAAATCCTCAGCATCTTGGGCTTGGAAGACGACTTGGAAGACATCGTGCCGGAATCGGTCGCCAAGCACCTGCGGGAGCCGCAAGGCGCCGAACACAATGGCTCAGACGCGAAGGAGACCGCCGAAGTCGAGAGTGAACCGAGCTAGGTTGCCGCAGCAATCCGAAATCAGAAACATGCAAACAGAAAGGGCGCGACTCGTAATCGCGCCCTTTTCTTTTGCCCGTTTGCTTTACGGCTATTGCGCCGCTTCCGCCTCAACCGCAGCGATGATGTCATCCTGCACATACTGCGGCACCCGGTCATAACGGTTGAAGTCCATGGTATAGATGCCGCGCCCGCCGGTCATTGAACGCAGGTCATTGCCGTAGCGCAGCATTTCCGCCAGCGGCACCTCAGCCGTGACCACGCTCTTGATGCCTATCGTGTCCATGCCCTGAACGCGCCCGCGACGCGTGTTGAGATCGCTCATTATGTCGCCCATCATCGTCTCGGGCACGGTGATTTTGACATCCATAATCGGTTCGAGCAGCACCGGTTTCGCCTTGCGGAAAGCCTCGCGAAACGCCTCGCGCCCGGCAATTTGAAAGGCGATGTCTTTAGAATCGACCGGATGCTCCTTGCCGTCAAAGACATTGACCTTGACGCGCTCCACCGGGAAGCCGGCGATTACGCCATCCGGCAGCACAGCGCGAATGCCCTTCTCGGTTGATGAAACAAATTGCTGAGAAATCGCCCCGCCAAAAACGGACGACTCGAACTCGAAGCCATCGATCGTCGGCTCAACCTTGAGATCCACGCGGCCGTACTGCCCGGCGCCGCCAGTCTGCTTCTTGTGCGTATAACTTGATTCAGCATCGCTGGTAATCGTCTCGCGGTAAGGTACCTTTGGCATATAGGTATCGATGCCGACCCCCAGCGATTCAGCCCGCTTCAAGGTTACATCCAGGTGAATCTGGCCCATGCCTTCCAGCACGGTCTGCCGCGTATCGCCGTCTTGGCGCCAGCGCAAGGTCGGGTCGGCATCGCAGAGATTGCTGAGCGTGGGACCCATTTTGGCGCTGTCCGCCTGCCCGCGCGGCGCCACCGCCAACATGTACAGCGGGGCTGGGAAATCTGGCGCGGCGACGCGGATATCTGATTCTGAATCGAGAAATGTATCACCGGTCTTGGTTTCGGAAAGTTTCGCCACCACGCCGATGTCGCCCGCATGCATAGTCGAGACCGGCAATTGTTCCTTGCCGCGCATGACGAAGAGCGAATTGAAACGTTCGTCGGCGCCGCTGTCCGCGTTTTTGTAGCGACCGTCGCTCGATATCGCGCCAGAGAAAATGCGGAAGTAATTCAGCGTCCCCACGAAGCGGTCGTTCAAGGTCTTGAAAACATAGGCAACCAAGGGGTCATCATCGCTATGGGGCGCCGCCAGCACATCGGCTTCCGCGCCCCGCATGACATTCACTCGCCGCTCGCTAGGCGCCGTCGTATAAGCGATCAGCGCCTCCATCAAGGGAATAGCGCCTATGTTCTCCGTGGCGGAGGTTGTGAATACCGGCACGGTTTTCAATTCGGGCGAGCGCGATGCCCGGCGCATGCCTTCACGAATCTCGTCAAATGAAAGCGTCTCCTCCTCAAAATACTTCTCGAGCAGGTCATCGTCAGCCTCTGCGGCCGCTTCCATCAATTCCATATGCGCTTCTTCCAGCGCGTCGGCATACTCATCAGGAAGGTCTGATCGCTCCGCGCCAGCGCCCATGTAAGCTTTCTGCGTCAGCGCATTGGCGATTCCGCTGAAATCGGCTTGTTGACCGATGGGCAGCGTTATGGGAATAAATTTGTAATCGCCAAACTGGCTTCGCAGCTGATCGAGAACAGCCTCGTAGTTGGCGTTCTCTCGGTCCATTTTGTTGACCACGACCATGATCGGCTGTTCACTAAGGCGGGCGTATTCCCAGGCCAACTCCGTGCCCACTTCCACACCGGAAACCGCGTCGACCACTACTATGACTGAGTCGGCCGCCAGAATCGCATTCTTGAGCTCGCCCTGAAAATCGGTGAAACCCGGCGTATCCAAAACATTTATCTTCACATCGTCAAATTCAACCGGCGCCAAAGATGTGGACAGCGACAAGCCGCGCTCTTTCTCTTCGTCATCCCAATCGGAAACCATGTTCGATTCGGAAATATGTCCCATCCGACTGGTGGCGCCGGCGCTGTGCAAAAGCGCCTCCACCAACGATGTCTTGCCACAACTTTGATGCCCGACTAAAGCGACATTTCTGATGTTATCCGTCTGATATTCCTTCATAGCGATTTCGTCCCCAAAACAAGCCTTGAACTGGCTTCCAGCGTCTGACAAACAACGGCTCATTACGAGCCGCGAGCGTACTGGATTGTATAGACCGCGAGCAATATTGTCAAAGACGCATATTCAGGAGATTTCCGCCTGCTCAGGATATCGTGTATTGCTGGCCGCGGCGACAAGCAGTTCGCAGCGGGTAATCACGGCAACTCTGTTACATCTATCCTGATCGAAAGGCGCCTCGCCATGCCGCTAACGCCCCCGTCTCGAGCGCGCTTGGGGACGAAACGCGCCTTCTGCGCCTATCTGGAATCAGCCTGATCAACGAACTCAAGCCCATGCTCGCGCGCCAAAGGTATAATCTAATCGCAACGACCCATATCGGCAATGACTTTGCGAGCCGCCTCATTCGCAAAGACCCAATCAAAGGAGCCGCAGTTGCCTCGCAAAATCGCAGTCAACGCGCTAATTGTGATAGCCGCCGTTTCGCTAACTTTGATCTTGCTGGAATTGGTGGTCCGCCGAGCCGGGTCTACCGATGCTGACGGGCGATTTACCTTGCTGAACTTCGCCATAGAGCCGAGCGAACTGCCGGTAAACGAACTGCGCGGTCAAGTCGATAACTATATCGCCAACAAAGATAGCGCGATCGTGATGTACGATGCATGGACGGGCTGGACTTTTCGACCCGATTCCATCCGCCAAGGCGGCGCGTTTACGATAAACGGCGCCGGCATTCGCTCACGGCGCGACTACGACCAGACCCCGCCTGCGGACACCCTGCGCATCGCCGTCTTCGGCGACTCTTTCACCGCGGGCGATGACGTTTCGGACGATGAAGTGTGGGCGCACCTGCTTGAACGCGAGCTGTATGAAGCTGGCATCCGCGCGGAAGTCCTGAACTTCGGCGTCGGCGCGTACGGCATGGGGCAGGCGTATCTGCGCTGGCGGCGCCTCGGCAGGGACTTTTCGCCTGATATGGTGATATTCGGCTTGCAGCCGGAGAATCTAAAGCGAAATGTGAATGTCTTCAGGCAATTGCTCCATCGAAGCGGTCCTCCTTTTTCCAAACCGCGCTTCGCCTTGATAGACGACGAACTGCAACTGCTAAATGCGCCCGCCATTCCGCCCGAACAGCTGATGGTCGTATTTGAAAATTTCAAAGATCATCCGCTTGCGCCCTACGAATTCTATTATCATAGTCGCTTCCAGGTGGCGCGCTGGTGGTCCGCCAGCCGGCTCTTGAGCCTCATATTTGAAGCGCTTAGGCAAGCGGACGACGAGCCAGGCATCTACAGGCCTGGCAGCGAAGGCGGTGAATTGGGCAAGGCGATACTTGATGCTTTTGGCCAGGATGTTCTTGACGCTGGCGCCGAATTCATCGTGCTTCATTTGCCCCTGCAAAGTCATCTGAAGCGCTATTTTAGCGACTTGCCTCGCCCGCGCCCAATTTACGATTTCCTGCTGGAACACAGTCGCCAGTCTTATCGCTACATCCCTTTCGAAGCGCATCTGGAACCGATGCACGTTGACGACGCTTTCTGGAGCGCGACCAAGCACTATGGTCCGCGCATCCACGCCCTCCTCGCCAAAGTCGTCGCCGACAAGATCTCGATGTGCATCGATAGCGGCGGCTGTCGCGCGCCGCGCTTCGATGACATCAGCGCCTTCACGACCGCTGTGCCGGCCGCGGAGAATTGACTTGCGCTGCGGTCCGCGGCTCGAATGCGCATAGTCCCGCGCCCCCCGCCATGATAGAATCGCAGCTTGCACGCGACGATACAGGAGTCCCTTCCAGCCATGACCCAAAGTGACTTTCTCTTCCGCGGCGGCGTCGACGCCTTGGACCCGGATGTCGCCGAATTGATCCGCCATGAGACGGCGCGCCAGCAAGAAAAATTGATCTTGATTCCGTCGGAGAGCACCGTGCCCTTCGCCGTCCGTCACGCCATCAGTTCTCCCTTCCATAACATTTACGCAGAGGGCTATCCGCTTTCGAACTCGAGGCGCATGACCCAGAGCGAAATCCTGAACTATGACGCGCGTTTGGCGGAGTTCCGCCGCAATGCTGACCAGCGCTATTACAAGGGAACCGAATACGCGAACATTCTGGAGTCGCTGGCGCGCCGCCGAGCCGCCGAGCTCTTCGCCGCCAACGGCGCAAGCGCGGACGATCTCTACGTCAACGTTCAGCCGCTCTCGGGCGCGCCCGCCAATAATGCGGTATACAGCGCGCTGCTTGAAGTCGGCGATACCGTCATGGGCATGGACTTGATTATGGGCGGTCATCTCACGCATGGCAGCCCGGTGAACCGCAGCGGCATCAATTACAATATTGTCAGCTACACGATCAACCCCGAAAGCGAGCGCCTCGATTACGACCAAATCCGCGACCTTGCGCGCGAGCGCAAACCGCGCCTGATCATCGGCGGCTTCAGCAGCTATCCCTACGCGGCTGATTGGGAAGCTTACCGCAGCATCGCGGATGAGGTCGGCGCCTATTTGCTCGCCGATGTCGCCCATGTCGCCGGCTTGATCGCGGCCGGCGTATACCCCAACCCGGTCGGCATCGCCGATGTCGTCAGCTTCACAACCCATAAAACGCTGAACGGGCCGCGCGGCGCCGTCCTCATCACCCATCGCCGTGAGCTTTCGCGGCTGCTCGACCGCGCCGTCTTCCCCGGCGAACAGGGCGGACCACACATCAATACGATGGCGGGGCTGGCGGTCGCCCTGCGCATCGCCGAGAGCGATCAATTCAAGCAGTTGCAGCGGCAGACGCTCGCCAACGCCGTCCGCCTCGGCGACAAGCTGAAAGCGCGCGGCTTGCGTCTGCCCTACGGCGGTACCGATACCCATTTGCTGCTGCTCGATTGCAAGACCATCACCGGTTCCGATAACACATCGCTCAGCGGGGATATGGCCGCGCGCATCCTCGACTTGGCCGGCATCGTCGTCAACCGTCAGACGATTCCCGGCGATACATCGGCGCTGCGGCCGAGCGGCCTTCGCCTCGGCACAACCTGGGTGACGCAACGCGGCATGGGCGCAGCCGAGATCGACGCGCTAGGCGATATCATCGCCGATGCGCTCAAAGCCTGCGCCCCCTTCAGCCTCACCGGACGCGTCCGACCGCTGCCCCGCGCTAAGGTCGACTTTGACGCGCTGCAATCCGCCGCCGAGCGCTCGCGCAAATTATCCGCCAGCATCGGCATCGACACCGACTCCCAGGCTGATGGCTACCCGCACTTTTACGCGGGAGACCCCCACCCCAAGCAATCCCAGCCCCTAGAGCTCAGCATCACCGGGGCGGCCGCCGGCAGCTTCCTGCACATTGCAACGACCAGCGATATCATGCGGCTTAAGGATGGCGAGAGCCAGCCGACGCATATTCTTGAAAAAGACGGCGCGGTCATGGCGAGCGGCGAAGTGACGCGCCAATCGGCGACCGTGTTCCAATTGACTATCGCCGGCTATACCTACCGCGCCGTCGCCTGGCTGCGCGCGCTTAGCGATGGCTTCGTCCTCTTCGATGATAGCGACTTCCACGCCAAGCTGCCTGGTCCCGTCGCCGTCAAGGTGATTATGCCAACCCCATCCCCCGACCCTGTTCCCCCCTCGGTCCCCCCGCTCGTCGGGGGGCGGACTTCCAGTGAACTAGGGAAGGGGAGTGCAAAGTCCCCCCCTAGCTCGCTGGGGGGGGATTTAGGGGGGGGTGATACCGCCAGCGCCGGCTACGACGCAAAAGCCTACCATATTGGCATCAATGGCAAGAATTTCGCCGAGCGCGCCGCGCGCCGCCCCCTCCCTAAATTCGCCCAAAAGCTCAGCGTGATCGATTCGATGCTGCAGACGCCGCTGCACAGCCTGCATTTGGAGCTGGGCGCCAAAATGGCGCCCTTCGCCGGCTATGACATGCCGCTCTGGTACAAATCGGTGGGCGAGGAACACCGTGCCGTGCGCGAGGAAGCCGGCATCTTCGATGTGGCGCATATGGGCGTTTTCGACCTGCGCGGGCGCGGCGCTGCGGCTTTCCTCGACCAGGTTGCCACCAACGATGTCAAGCGTTTGAACGTCGGCGACTCGCAATATAGCTTCCTGCTTGATGTCGATGGAATCCCGCTCGACGACCTGATGATCTACCGCCTCGCCGATGAGCATTTCCTCGCCGTCGTCAACGCCTCCAACAACGACTTGAACTGGGCTTGGCTCCAAGCGGTGATCGCGGGCGATGTCATGATTGATGGGCAATATCCCGCCCGCCGTATCGAGGGTCGCGTAGACACAGACCCGCCGGGTACCAGCCGTCTCGACCTGCGCGACTTGCGGCAGCCTGACCATGGCGCCGAGCGCCGCGTCGATATCGCCTTGCAGGGTCCCAAGAGCCGGGAATACTTGCTGGCGCTTGGCGGGGGCGCTGAGGACCTTGCGGCGGTCAAGCGGCTGAGATGGGCGGGCGTCGCTCGCGTCGCGCTCGGCGGCTTCGATCTGATCGTTTCGCGCACCGGTTATACCGGCGAGCGCGTTGCCTACGAGCTCTTCGTCCATCCTGAGCGCGCGGCCGCCCTCTTCCGCCAGCTGGTCGATATGGGCGTTGCGCCTTGCGGCTTGGCGGCGCGTGACAGCCTGCGCACCGAAGCCGGTTTGCCTCTCTACGGGCTCGAGCTGGCTGGCGACCTCAACTTGAACCCAGCTGAGGCGGGCTTCGGCGCATACGTTAAGCTCTACAAGCCCTTCTTCATCGGGAAGCGCGCATTCATCGAGCGTGAAGCTAAGCGCAAGGGACAGGTCAGCCGCTTCCGCCTGGATAGCAAAGGCGCTCGTCCGGCGCATTATGGCGACCCGATTGTGAACGCGCGTGGGCGCGTCGTGGGCACGGTCACCAGCTGCAATATCGATTCAAAGGGCTATCAGTTGGGGCAAGCGCTGATGGAGCGCGGTTATCGCAAGCCCGGTCTGCGGCTGGCTGTATATGCGGGCGCCGGGCGGCTGAAGGCGGTTGATTACGCCGGGCTCGCCATTGGCGCGCGCGCGCCAGTGCCCCAGCCCGTGACGATCTTGACGCGATTCCCGCGCAGAAAGTAAGGCGCCTCAGACGATGCCGCTTTGCAGCAGGTAAATCAGCAGCGTCAAGGTGATCGGGCTTATCAGCGTCGTGGTCATAATTAGGTTCAGCGCCAGGTCGCGGTCTGTATCAAATTCATAAGCCAATATCAGCGTCAGCACCGCCGTCGGCATGCCCGCCTGCAAGATAAACGCGAACCGCGCCGCCCCACCCAAATTCAGAAGCGTGGCGCAAATAATGGCGAGCAGCGGCGCCACCAGCAGACGGATCGCCGTGCCCGTAAGCAGCAGCCGCCAGCGATCGGGCTTGTGGAATCCACCCAATTGCAATCCCAGCAGCACCAGCATAAGCGGTATCGACGCATCGGCCAGCAGTTTCGAGCTGCGGCTGAGCGCCGGCGGCAGCTCACCTATGCCGACAGCTTTCAGCGCAAAGGCGAGCGCCAGCGCATAAACCACCGGCGTGCGCAAGACGCTTTGTAAAGAAAGCAGCAGCGACGCCGTCCCGCTCGAAGAAACGTAGGGACCCAATGTCCAGGCGACAGTCGAGCCCGCAATGTAAATGATCACGGCATAAGTCAGCGCTTCGGCGCCAAAGGCGAAGCTGACAATTGAAATGCCGAAGTTCGCGCCATTAAAGACGAAAGTGGCGACCAGCGTTGTCGCCATTTCACGCGGACTGATCTTGCTGGGAGTCGAAACCGCCGACTTCAGCCAGCGCAAAAGCAAGAACGACAGCGCGCCGACCATTGCCATGAGCGCCAGCGTACCCACGTACAGGCGCAGGAAATCACCGCCACTGATATTGCTTGTGTAGACGGCGTCAAAGGCGAGCGCCGGCGCAAAGACATAAAACATCATCCTGGAGACCGGCGCCGGATCGATATCGAGGCAACGCCGCAAGCCGACGCCCACCGCCGCGATCGCCAGCACCGGAATCATGTTGTCGATGAAGATGTTCACCAGGTCGAGCACGCGGCGCCCAGATCGTCTGTGGAGTCAGTTGAGCGCCGATGATACGCCGACGTCTACAAATCGTGTAGGGGCGACCGGTGGTCTTGTGGGCGTCGGCGGGGTCGTCTCGGCGGGTCAGTGTCCACGCGCCCCTGGGGTCAAATCAAATGTGACGAGCGCCCCCTGATTACCGCCCGCCCGTCAGCGCGGCAGCGCAGGCGCGCAGCACAAGACCAGCTCCTTAGCCGCGCGCACCTCATCCAGCCGCCGCACGGGCGCGGTAAGCGGCGCCTTGCGCAGCAGCTCCGGGTCGCGGCGCGCTTCTTCCGCGATGCTTTCCATCGCTTCGACGAACTCGTCCAGGTCGGCTTTGGTCTCGGTCTCGGTCGGTTCGATCAGCAGGGCTTCGGGCACGATCAGCGGGAAGTAGTTTGTCGGCGGATGGAAGCCGTAGTCCATCAGGCGCTTGGAGATATCAAGCGCGTGGATGTCGTCGGCGTCTTCAAAGTGCCCTTCCAGAACGAATTCATGCCCGCAGTAGCGCGGGTAAGGCACAATATACGTCTCCATTAGCTTGGCGCGCAGGTAATTGGCGTTGAGCACGGCGAAGCGCGTCACATCGCGGATGCCGCTGTCGCCATAGACGCGGATATAGGCGTAAGCGCGCAGGTGCATGCCGAAATTGCCGTGGAAAGCTTTCATCCGCCCGATGCTTTTCTCCGGCATGACGAAGCCGTAAAGAGGCGGTTCGGTGGTTTCACCCCCCCCTGTATCCCCCCCCAGTAAACTAGGGGGGGAAATAGTAGGCGGACTCCCCTTCCCTAGTTCACTGGGGAAGGGGCCAGGGGATGGGGTTGGGCGGGGTAGGTCTCCTCCCTCCACAATTTCCACAATCGGTCCCGGCAGGTACGGCGCCAACTTCTCATTGACGCCTACGGCTCCGCTGCCGGGCCCGCCGCCGCCGTGCGGGGTGGAGAAAGTCTTGTGCAGGTTGTAGTGCATCACATCGAAACCGAGCGCGCCCGGCTTCACCGCCGCCATCAGCGCGTTCATATTGGCGCCATCCATATACATCAAACCGCCAGCTTCATGCACGGTCGCGATCACTTCCCGAATTGTCGTCTCGAACAAGCCGAGCGTACTCGGCACTGTGATCATCATACCGGCGATGCGGTCGCGCAGCTCGCCCTCGCAAGCGGCGCGCAGCGCGGAAGTATCTAAATTGCCCTGATCATCACTCGGCAGTTCATGCACATGCATGCCGGCCATGGTCACCGTCGCTGGATTCGTGCCGTGGGCGCTGTTGGGCACCAAGATGAGATCGCGCTGGCCCTCGCCGCGGTCAATATGGTATTGCCGGATCATGAGAATGCCGGCGAATTCGCCCTGGGCGCCGGCCGCAGGACTCAGGCTGACCGCCTCAAAGCCGCTAATCTCGCCCAGCCATTTCTGCAATTCGCGCATCAGGAAGAGCGCCCCCTGCGAGCCGCTCTCATCGGTCAGTGGGTGCAGCTGGGCAAAACCGGGCAGGCGCGCCGCGTCTTCATTAATCTTCGGGTTGTACTTCATCGTGCAAGAGCCGAGCGGGTACAAGCCCTGGTCGATGGAATAATTGAGCTTGCTCAATTTGACGAAGTGGCGCACCACCTGGACTTCGCCCACTTCCGGCAGCGCCAGCTCCTGGCGCAACAGCGCCGCCGGCAGCTCAACCTTGGGCACATCGCATTCCGGCAGGTTGACGCCCATGCGCCCCGGCGAGCCGATGTCGTAGATCAGCGGTTGGAGCATGTTTTGCGCCTTTCTCTTGCGGTCCAGCGGGCGACCAGGTTGGACGCCCCTGCATTTGTGATCCGGTGGGAGACCAGGTTGGTCGCCCTTACTATTCTCGCGCCTGGAGGCACAGGATTCATGCCAAACCTCGCAAGATCTCGACCAGGCGGTCGATTTCTTCTACCCCGTTCATCTCGGTCACGCAGAGCAGCATGCGGTCGGTCAGGTGAAAATAGTGCGGTCCCAGGTCATAACCGCCGATGATGCCCTCGCGCAGCAGCGCCTCGTTGATCTCGACGACTGGACGCGGGCAAGCGACAACGAATTCATTAAAGAAGGGCTTGCTCATGTCAACGCTGTAGCCATCCAGCCGGCTGATCTCGTTGGCGGCGTAATGCGCCTTGTAATAATTGAGTTCGCCCACTTGGCGCAAACCGTTTTTGCCCATAAGCGCCATGTAGACCGAAGCCGAAAGCGCCATCAGCCCTTGGTTGGTGCAGATATTGCTGGTTGCGCGCTCGCGCTTGATATCCTGCTCGCGCGGACGCAAAGTCATGACGAAAGCGCGCTTGCCATCAGCGTCCCGCGTCTCGCCGATAATGCGGCCAGCGATGCGGCGCACGTATTTCTGCCGGATGGCGAAGTAACCGAGGTAGGGTCCCCCATAGCCGAGCGGCACACCCATCGGCTGCCCCTCGCCCACAACGATGTCGGCGCCGAGCTCACCCGGGCTCTTGAAGATCGACAATGCCATTGGGTTGGCGACCATCACCAGTAACGCGCCGGCATCATGCACCGCATCGGCGAGCGCCGCCAGGTCGTCAATCTGGCCGAAGAAGTTCGGATATTGCACGGCGAGCATGGCGGTATTGTCGTCGAGCATCTCCATCAAGTCGACGATTTCGCCACGCCCGCGATCCCCAATGATGCGGATATCGCGCCCCTGGTGGTACGTGCGCACGACCTCGCGGTATTGCGGATGGATGGCGTGGCTGAGAATGACCTTCTTTCGTTTGTGGCGGGCGACTTCGAGGGCAACCGTTACCGCTTCCGCCAGGCCGGTGGCGCCGTCATAATGGCTGGCGTTCGCGGCGTCCATGCCGGTGAGCGCGCACATCATTGATTGGTATTCGTAAGTGGCTTGCAGCGTGCCCTGCGAAATCTCCGGCTGATAGGGTGTGTACGCGGTATAAAACTCGCCGCGCAGCAGCATGTGATTCACCACCGACGGAATGAAGTGATGATAAGCGCCGGCGCCGCGAAAGATCGCGAAGTCCTGCGCATGATCGTTCGCTTCGCTGATCGCCAGCATTTCCGCCGCTACTTCCATCTCGCTCATCGGCGGCGGCAAATCCAGTTGCGGAAAACGATGCGTCGCCGGCACAGCCTCAAAGAGCTCCTCAATTGACTCGACGCCGATCTCCGCCAGCATGTCTTCGGTTTCAATTGCGGTATGCGGTATGTAACTCACGGTTTAGCCATCCAATCTGCCGCGCCTCCCAACACAAATCCAAGCAAGCGCGCATTCGTTCGCCCGACGCTGCAGCCAGGCTCGGCTTCAGCTAGCGGCTATCACAATAAGCGTCATAAGCGGCCGCGTCCATCAATCCCGCCAATGCGGATTGCTCGCTCGCTTGGATTTTCACCATCCAGCCGGCGCCAAAGGGATCGGCGTTCACCGTCTCGGGACTGTCTTCGAGCGCTGTATTGACTTCGATGATCTCGCCAGCGACGGCGCTGTACAATTCGGAGGCCGCCTTCACCGATTCCACTTCGCCAAAGGATTCGCCAGCCTTCAGCGCATCGCCCGCGTCGCGGAATTCGACATAAACAATGTCGTTCAACTGATCTTGCGCATAATCGGTTATGCCAATCGTCACCACATCGCCGTCCACGGCAAACCACTCGTCGGTCTCCGCATATCTGAGATCCGCCCTCGTCTTCCATTCGCCCATTACCAACGCTCCTCATGAATCAAAAAACAAAAAGGCGCAACTCGTGCCGAGAATGCGCCCTGTCGGTCTGCCTGACCTTCAGAGGTTTCCGCTTCAAGAATCCTTTTGCCTGAGAGTTTCACGCAAGTTGGCCGACTTGTCGCTTGCCCCTTCGGCGTTCTGTTCGTCGACAGAATCTCTCTTCCTGCAGCAAGTTCATTCTATCGGCTTTTGCGCCCGTTCGCAACGCAGGCATTCAAGATTACTGGGCGGGCGCTCTAACTTCATCAGCGCAAAAGAAGCTGTTAGAATGAACTCGCGGATTGTCAACGCGAAAGCTTAAATGGATGGGACGGTGAAAAGCAAACGCAGCTCAGCGCCAATCCTGCGTCTGCTCTATGGCGCGCTCGCCGGACTGCTAATCGGCATTTCCGCTCTGGCAATTGTCCTCGTCCAGGATCAGCTGCGGGCAGCAGGGACGGCTGAAACAGGTCACTTCCGTGTTGCGGACGAGGCCGAGTATGACGGCGCAATCGGCATAGAGCCGCCAGTCGATGTGCCAGATTTCAACCTCACCGATCAATTTGGCGAGTCTTTCAATCTGCGTGACCATCGCGGTCGTCTTGTCCTGCTGACATTTGGCTTCACCAATTGCCCCGACATTTGCCCGTTGACCTTGAGCGACTTGCAGCGAGTCCACGCAATGCTTGGCGAAAAGGCGGAACAGTTGGCTCTCGTCTTTGTCAGCGTCGATGGCCGCCGCGACAGGCCTGAAGTCCTGCGCGACTACTTCGCCTTCCGCAAGCTGGATGACCTCATAGGCGTGACTGGCGGCGAAGACGATGTGCGCAATGCCGGCGCGCCCTTCGGCCTCGCCTTTGAATTCAGCGGCGATGCGTCAACCGGCGCCTACAGCGTAAATCACACAGCCGGCTCATTCTTGCTGGATCGGCGCGGGCGCTGGATTATGCGCTTCCAGTTTGGCTTGCCGTCGGAGCGGATCGCCGCCGAACTGCAAAAGCTGCTGCGGTGAATCGGCAGTCGACTAAGGATTGACGAAACAGCGCGGCGCCCGAGGCGCAATCGAGGCGACGACTTCATAATTATTGCTCTGGATCCAATCGGCAATTTCTTCGGCGCTGATTCGGTCGGCGCCCTGCGGGCCGAGCAGAACCACTTCATCGCCCGCTCGCGCCCCGGGGATTTCGCTGACGTTTACCGTGATCTTTTCCATGCTCACCCGTCCAACGATCGGCGCCCGCCGGCCACGAATCAAGACCTCGCGCCAGGACAATGGCGTCCGGCGCAAGCCATCGGCATAGCCTACCGGCGCCACCGCAAGCGTTTCGCGGCCGCGCGTGCGGTAGGATTTGCCATATCCGACCGGTGACCCGGGCGGCAATGACTTCACCTGAGCTATCTGCGTCTTCCAGGACATTACCGGCTTCAGACACTTGGCGATGCCGCTATCTGGCATCGGTTCCAGCCCGTATAGCAAGACACCGGGTCTTACGACGCTAAAGACGCTGCCGCAGCCATTGAGCAATGCCGCAGAGTTGGCGGCGTGAATAAACTTGGCCTTAATCCCGCTGCCGCGCAGTCGCGATAGTACGCCATAAAAGGTATGCAACTGATCGTTCATGAAAGACAAATCGTCATCGGCCGTGGCGAAATGCGTATAAACCCCTTCGAGAACGATCTCGTCCGCATCGCGCAATTGACTGCCGATCGCCGTTATCGCGCGCGGCAGCGCGCCAAGCCGGCCCATGCCCGTATCGACCTTGATATGAACTTTGAGTGTGGCATCCGCGCCGCAAGCAGCCGCGATGATCCGCTCGGCGCTTGACTCATCGAAAACCGATAAGCTCAAATCATGCTTGATCGCAAGTGATATCGCTTCATCGGCTACATAGCTCAAAATGAGTATCGGCGCGTCAATGCCAGCCTCGCGCAACTCAAGCGCCTCGCCCACGTTGGCGGCCGCCAGCAGTTCAGCGCCGTTTTGCAGCGCCGTTCGGGCGACCGCCGCCGCGCCGTGACCGTAAGCGTTCGCTTTCACCACCGCCATCACAGCGGCGCCGCCCGCTTTCGACTTTATCCAGCGGACGTTGGCCGCCAGCGCGCCGAGGTCAACCTCTACGCGACTGGGGTAGCCCAGCGCCGGCTCAAGCGCTAGCCTCTCGTTCGCTGAAGAGCGCGGATTCGCCAAGTCTAAATCTGGAACAGCTTCCAATTTTGGACCGCCAATTCTAAAGTTGGAATTCCTGCCGACGCGCAACTCAATGCCAGGCAGTATAGCAGCGGCGCTGAATGACTGCCGCGCATTCGACCGGATCTTGCAGGCGCCCGCCGAGACGAGAAACGCAGCGCGATGTGCTACAATCTCGCTTGCCGATAGCGCTCGGTGGGCGCGGGCGAAAGCGGCCAGCGCGCCCAAGAACAGACTGGCGCTGCATAAGCATACGCTGCGGCTATCTCAACAGGAATCCCGATGACATTCGAATTTGAGCTTGTCGCCACTGATGGCAGCGCGCGAGCCGGAATCCTGCACACGCCGCATGGCGATATTCCCACGCCGGTTTTCGCGCCCGTTGGCACCGCCGGCACGGTCAAAGCGGTACCGCCGCGCGACCTCCACGCGCTCAATGTCAAGCTCATACTTGCCAATACCTATCACCTATATCTGAGACCTGGCGATGCTCTGGTGCGCGATATGGGCGGCTTGCATCAGTTCATGAATTGGGACGGTCCCATTTTGACTGATTCGGGCGGCTTCCAGGTCTTCAGCCTGTCCGAAATTAACCGGATCGACGATGACGGAGTCACCTTCCGCAGTCATCTCGATGGCAGCATGAATCGGCTTGATCCCAAGATCGCGATGGAAATCCAACAGAATCTCGGCGCCGATATCATTATGGCTTTCGACCAATGCCCGCCGCCAAATGACCGAGAGGAAGTCATCGCCGCGGTGGCGCGCACGCATCGCTGGCTGGCGCGTTGTCGCGAGGCGCATCCGGACGATGACCATCAAGCCCTCTTTGGCATTGTGCAGGGCGGTGTTTTCCCCGATCTAAGACAAGAGTCCGCGCGCTTTACAGCCGATATGGACCTCAAAGGCTATGCCATCGGCGGGCTCGCTGTGGGCGAAACCAAATCGCAAATGGTCGGCATTCTTGAAGAAACGCTGCCCTGCCTGCCTGTTACCCGACCGCGCTATTTGATGGGTGTCGGCGAGCCAGACGATCTGGTCGAAGGCATTTGCCGCGGCATCGATATATTTGACTGCGTAATTCCGACTAGGCTCGCCCGGCATGGCGCCGCCTTCACGCACGCGGGCCGAATTAATCTGCGAAACGCGCGATTCAAGCGCGATGAATCACCAATTGACGCGCAGCTAGACAATTACGCCAGCGGATTCTCGCGCGCCTACCTGCGGCATCTTGTCGCGTCAAAAGAATTGCTGGCAATCTACTTGCTCAGCCTGCACAACATCGACTTTCTGGCGCGCCACGTGGCGAATATGCGCCGCGCCATTATTGACGGCAACTTGAAAGATTATGCCGCCAAATTCTTGACGCGCTATCTGCGCGGCAAACCGAGCGCCGGGTAACTGTTGACCCCCTAGTCCGACGCCCGCGCGACATCGGTGGCTTGGCTTTTTGCCAAACCTGACGCTTAGGGCTCGCAGCGCATTTGGCGCTTCATCGATTTCAGTCAACAGTCATTCAGGACAACATTGGCGAATAGATCCTCTTCGTCAACACGATCCTGCGTCGGCGCCGGATAAGCGCGCGTAAAGCCCTGCTTGCGCAAGAGCATGCGCCGCAGCAATCGCGACGTTCGCGATATCCGGCCGCCGCCTTGGCTGGCGTGGCATCGACTCGCCTGTTCCCAAATATTGAGGTAAGACGCGATCGAAACCGTCGCGTGCACCGGCTCAATTTGGCGCAGAGATTCCAAGGTATCAACATCCTGATTGATGCCCATCCGCCGCGGATCCTGTCCCTTTAGCCTAGCTTTCCAAATCCGCAGGCGCAGCGGCAGTTTCGGATAAGCGGCGTAGTAGAGCCTCTGTGGCGCATAGTTATCCGCGGTCCCCGCCTCGTCTCGCAGACGCTCGAACGCGCGTACTGTCGCCCGCTGAATTGCAATATGATCGGGATGACCGTAGCCGCCGTAGCGATTGAAGGTGATCACGACCTGTGGCTTCACCTGGCGCATCACATCCAGCACATCTTCCGCAACCCGCTCCGGCTCACGCTGCCAACAGTAAGCCAGGCATTCCGGATGATTCGCTGTATCGCTGCCGAGCATGCCGCTATCCCGGTAGCCCAACATAAAGACTTCCTCGAACTTAAGGTATTGCCGAGCGCAAGCCAGTTCGCTCAATCGCAATTGCGCCACAGTGTCATACTTGCCGCGGAGCGCGTCCGGCACATGACCGACATCGCCATTGGTTGCGCAAATCAAGTAAACCTGGACGCCATCGTCAATCCATTTGGGAATGGCGGCGCCCAATCCAAAGCTCTCATCATCCGGATGCGCGTAACAGATGAGCAGGCGGCGGTTTTCCATCCAATAACCAGCTTGCGCAAAGGCTAAACTACGATTCTCCTATTATACTGACTGCGTACTGTTCTGGTCAGGGATGTATCCCGATACTGTTGCCGGCATGAATACTGGAGTGAAAACATTGGCAGCAAAACCTCGATTGAGTTTTCTGACTTGGGCGCGCGCCTCGGTCTTCGTCTTTGCCTTGGCGCTGTATCCGCTCATTAGCCTTGCGCAGAACCAAGCCACATCGAGCGCCGCCACCGCTACCCCGCTGCCCGCGTCTACAACGACGCCGCGCCAGGCCGCTGCCGCAACCGCAACGCCGCTCCCAACGGCTACCGCCACGCCAGATGGTTCGCTGGCGGGACCCAGGCTGCTGCGTACCGCCGTGTCCGCCTTTTATGCGCCGCAGCGAATTGAAGAAGCGGGACCAGTAAGCTACCCAAGCGGCGTCAATCCTTTGACCGGCTTGCCCTATCCGAATGAAGAAGCGCGGATGCGGCGCAATCTCATCGTCAAGGTGTCCAACTGGCCGCCGAAAGTTCGCCCGCAGCACGCGATCAATCAAGCCGATATCGTGTTTGAAATGGAGTCGGAAGGCGGAGTCACGCGTTTCGCCGCGATCTTCCGCAGCAACGCGCCGGAAAAGGTCGGCTCAGTACGCAGCGCGCGCCTGGTCGATATGGAGCTGATTAACATGTACGCCGCCTTGCTAGCCTACTCCGGCACGAGCGGGCCCGTGCGAGACCTCTACAAAGAACGTATCCACCGTTACCTGCTGCTCTCGCCGTCATTGGGCGACAACTGCGAAGGCGCGGGCTTCTGCCGCGACGATAGCCTGAGCGACCTCGGTTATGAACACACGCTCTTCGGCAATACGCGGCAAATGTGGCAAACCGCCGACATCCGCGATGTCAATATCGGATTCCGCGCCGCCGGATTCGCATTTGACCTGCGGAAGAATGAGGGTGGCAGCGACGTTAATGATATCTACATCAACTGGTACGACCGAACCGACACCCGCTGGCAGTACGATGATTCCAGCGACAGATATTTGCGTTACAGCGATGGCTTGCCGCATTTTGACGCGGCGGACGGAATTCAGCTATGGACGGATAATCTGATCTTGCTGCAGGCCACGCACAACCAACGTCCCGATCTTTTTGAGCCGGGCGCTATAAACGAGTCTTTTGAAGTGGCCCTCTGGGGGCAAGGTCGCGCGCTCATCATGCGCGGGGGGAAATTTTATAAGGGCTTCTGGCGCCGGCTGAGCCACAATCGGGGCGGCGCGCTCACCTTGATCGATGGCGACGGAAGGCATATTAAGCTGAAGCCAGGGCGCTCATGGGTAACTGTTATGCGATCGCTGGCTGATGTTGTCGTGAGCGACGCGCAAGCCAACATGAATGCTACCGCCACCGCCATCGCCAGGTCAGAGGGCTGAGATGCGCTTAACCGCCAGCGAGTCAGTATCGTCGATAAGCGGCGCTTCACTGGATTAGGGACATAGGCAAGCGATTGCGGAGCGCTACGCGAGGTTGCTTCTTCCTGGGGATAGGCTTGGCGATTCTTGGACTGGCATCGCTAGCCGCGTTATTGCTGGCGTCTGACCTTCAAATCGCCGACAAACTGCAAGCCACCATTCTACGCGCCCAGTTGAGTAATCGAAACTCAGAATTGGATGCGCCCTTCGGCGGCGACGACAGGCCAATCCGTTTCAACATTCCCAGTGGAAGCAGCGCCGGCGCGATCGCCCAGGCGCTGATCGAAGCTGGCCTCATTAGAGACAAGCGCCTATTCCTCGATTACGCGCGCCTGGAAGGTTTCGACAGGCGTTTCGAAGCAGGCGTCTATTTCTTGAATCAATCACAATCGATCAGGCATATCGCCGAAATCCTGACTGACTCCAGCGCGAGCTTCATTTCCTTTCGTACCGTGGAAGGCATGCGCGTAGAAGAGCTGGCGCAGCTCATCGACCGTAACGGGCTCTTCGGCTTCAGCGGCGCTGATTTTCTGCCGCTTGTCGAAAAAGGCGCGCCGATACCGGGGGATTTCTCCGCTTGGGCTGTTATCCCGCCAGGCGCTTCACTTGAAGGATACATGTTCCCCGATACCTATCAACTGCCGCCAGACATCACGGCGGCAGGCTTGCGCGACATGCTGCTGCGGACGTTCAAGGACCGTATCGGCCAGGCTCTGCGCGATACTGCCATGGCGCGGAATCTTACGCTGCATCAAGCCGTCACGCTGGCGTCGATTATCGAGCGGGAAGCCGTCTGGCGCGACGAGCATCCCATGATCGCCAGCGTCTATCGCAATCGGCTGGACATCGGCATGAAGCTGGAAGCCGACCCAACCGTGCAATATGGCATTCAAGGGGCGCGCGGCGTATGGTGGCCCCAAATCACCCGCGCCGACTACTACGATGTTCAATCCCCCTACAACACTTATCTTCACGCTGGCTTCCCGCCTGGTCCAATTGCCAGCCCGGGCTTATCGGCGATACAAGCCGCCGTCAACCCGGCCGAATCGCCTTATTTCTTTTTCCGCGCCGCTTGCGACAACTCGCTCTACCACAATTTCGCCGTCACCTTTGACGAGCATCTGGCAAATGGCTGCTAACGGGCTGGCGCGCCAGCGCTTCCGCGCCGCCACGCTTATGATGTTGCTGACCATGAGTCTGGCGGCATGTGGGACAGGTGAAGCTAGCCTGCCAAAGAAGATTGCGCTGCTCGCGCCTTTCGAAGGGCAGTACCGCGAGATTGGCTACAACGCCTTGTATGCCCTTCGGCTCGCTTTTGCCGATGCCGAGCCCATGAACGTTCAGTTGCTGGCGACCGACGACGGCGGAACAATCGCATCGGCAATCGCGCGCGTCAGAGCGCTGAATCTGGATCCAGCGGTCGCGGCGATTATCGCTATCGGTCCACTGGCCACCCACCCAGCGGCGCAAATGGCAAACGACAAACCCTTGATTCTGATTGGCAACTGGGGCCACGACCGCGCCGATGAAGACAGTCTCTACGCGTCCGACAGCTACCTGGCGCAGACGCGCCAAAGCGGCGACCGCGACATGCTGGCGCAAACGCGCGCCCTCGCCGCCGATCCGGCCAAGCTGCGCTTTTACAGCAGCGGCTCACTGCCGGATGAAGCCTTCCGCCAGCGTTACCTTAACAGCGCGCTTTACGCCCCAGCCCCGAACCTGCTGGCCACGCTGACCTACGACATCGGGCGCCTGGCGCTGTCAGCCATAGTAGATGGCGCGGCGATACACGCGACCGCGTATCATGGTCTCACTGGACGCATTCGATTTGAGGACGGCTATTGGGCTGATGCCCCGCGCAACCGTTTCCGCTACGAGGGCGATAGGCTCATCATTGATACAGGCTAGGACGCCCGACCGTCTATGACGCCATGAAACAGAGGCAGCGGCTCGACGGGCGTCGAGCTGTAGTCGACCGCCGCGCCGAGCTCCGTCAGCGCCGCCTGCAAACTGGTTTCGTCATTGGCGTGGATCGTCATCAGCAGGTCGCCAGCCGCAACCGCGTCGCCCACATTGCAATGCACTTCAATGCCGACCGCGTGATCAATCACGTCGTCTTTCTGCCGGCGCCCGGCGCCCAGCGTCAGCGTTGCCCAGGCGATTTGGTCAGCCTTCACCGCGGCCAGGCAGCCGCTTTCGCGCGCATGCAAATTGTAGCGCAGTTTCGCCTGCGGCAGCTTGCGCGCATCGTCGATCTGCGCCGCATCGCCGCCTTGCGCTTCCACCATTCGCCGCAAGTCCCGCAGCGCCCGGCCGGCCGTCAACGCGCGATCGGCTTCCGCCCGCGTCTCCGCCAATTCTGTCCAGCGTTTGCCCTGCCCGGCCAGCCGCAGCATCTGAGACGCCACCTCAACGCAGTGTTGGTGAAAATCGGCGGGACCCTCTCCGCGCAGAGTCTTGACCGCCTCCGCCACTTCCAGCGCATTGCCCACCGCCACACCCAGCGGTTGATTTACATCAGATAGCAGCGCGACCATGTCTCGCCCGGCATCCAGGCCGATCCGCACCATCGCCGTCGCCAATGCGCGCGCGTCTTGAAGCGACTTCATAAAGGCGCCGCGCCCCAGCTTGACATCCAGTACGATCCCGCGAGCGCCCGCCGCCAGCTTCTTGCTCATGATGCTGCTGGCGATCAGCGACCGGCTGGCGACCGTGGCGGTCACATCGCGCAGCGCGTAAATCAAGCCATCAGCCGGCGCCAGGCTCTTGCTCTGGCCCCCGATCACTAAGCCGGTCTCGCGCGCAATTCGGCGAAACTCGGCATCCGACAAGTCAACCTTAAAGCCGCTGATCGATTCCAGCTTGTCGACTGTGCCCCCGGTCGCGCCCAAACCGCGACCGCTCATCTTGGCGATCGGCACGCCAAAGGACGCCACCAGCGGCAGCACAACCAGGCTGGTCTTGTCGCCAACGCCGCCTGATGAATGCTTGTCGACCGCGTAATCGCATATGTCGGACAGATCAAGCATATCGCCCGACTGCGCCATCGCCATCGTCAAATTCACGGTTTCGGCTCGGTTCATCCCCTGGAAATAAATCGCCATCAGCAGCGCCGCCATCTGATAATCGGGGATTTCGCCCGCCGTATATCCATTAATGAAGAAGCGGATTTCGCGCTCGGCAAGCGCTTGGCCATCGCGCTTTTTCTCAATCAATTGATCCATTTGCATCTGACATCACCTCCCCGCCAATCAGTCCGATACGGCGATATGACCAGCGTCAACCCAGTATACGCCATGCTTGGAATGTAAATCAGATGTAAAGTCCCGCCAGTCGCGTTTAAGGCAATTGACTAGCGCTCAATTGCTATGTAGGATTTGCATATCCGGCCGGTATGGTTTCCGGCGCCTGTGATTGTTCGCACGGGTTCATTAGTAGATGACGAGGAAGTTGACGTGGCGCAAAAACTCAGAAGCGCGCCCCAGCGCAATAAGCTGATACTGGGCGCGGTCATCGTCGCCGCGCTGGCGATCGCGCTCATATTTGTCGTGGTCTCCAGCCAGAGCTCTTTCAGTGAGAGCGCAAACGATTACTCGCAGATTCCGCAGGGGCGGCGCGATGATGGCGGCTTCGTTTTGGGCGATCCGGCGGCGCCGATCACCATAATCGCCTTTGAAGATTTCCTCTGCAGCCATTGCCAGCGTTATAAATCGACGGTCGACAAGCTCATCAGCCAGTATGTCGCCAAAGGCATGGCGCGCTTCGAATATCGCTTCACGCCCGTCGTCGATCCCGCCTATTCCCGGCTTGCCGCCCAGCTTAACGAATGTGCCGAAACCCTGCGCCCCGGCGCCTTCTGGACCGCGCATGACCGCCTCTTTGAATTGGCCAGCGCCCGCCGCTTCAACGACAGCTCGGCGCGCAGCTTTGCCGATGCGATGAATATGTCGTACGCTGATCTGCTCGAATGTACGCGCGATGCGGCGCAAGTCGATATCGATTCGCAATACGCCACGCAGCTGGAAGTCCGCGGCACGCCCACCGTATTCTTCCAGATCGGCAACGCCATGCCGCAGCTCACGCACTTCAGCAACCAACCGACGATTGAGCAGTTGGGAACGCTGATTGAGCAGTTCAATTTACAGTAGCCGCGCTATTCGGGGGCATGTCACTTCCAAGCTTCTATGACGCGGGCCGCGTCGGTCATCGCTTCTCACCAGATGTGCAGGCGGTGGTAGAGGCTGGCAGCGCGCTGAACTTGCCTCCCGCTGCCGATGATGCCCCGAGCATCGCGCTGGTGCTGGTAGATATGCAAGTCGACTTCATTCATACCGATGGCGCCCTGCCCGTGCCCGGCGCCGTCGGTGATTGCCGCCGCATTGTCGAATGGATTTATCGCCACGTTGCGCGAATCAGCAAGATCTTTCTCTCGCTGGACAGCCACTATCCGCTGCAAATTTTTTTCTCCACCTGGTGGCGCGACGCCACCGGCTCTCATCCGCCCCCGAGCGCAATCATAAGCGCGGCCGATGTGCAGGCTGGACGCTGGCAGCCGCTTTACGAGCTAGAATGGTCGCGGCAATATGTCCGCCAATTGGAAAACCAGCATCGCAAACAGTTGATGATTTGGCCCTTTCATACGTTGGTCGGCGCCGCCGGGCACAACCTGTCGCCGTCTCTCTACGAGGCGGTTTGCTATCACGCGGCAGCGCGACAGAGCCAGCCGCTGATGCTGAGCAAGGGCTCAATCCCACGGACAGAGCACTACTCCATTTTCGAGCCCGAGGTCAAAGTCGCCGATCATCCGCAGGGACTTTTCAATCGCGCCCTCTTGACAGAACTGAACACTTACGACCTCGTTTATCTGACGGGCCAAGCCAAAAGCCATTGCGTTTTGGAGACTGTGAACTCAATAATGCGCGCGCTTGCGCCGCATCCTGATCGCATCGCAGGGCTGCGCGTCCTCGAAGACGGCATGTCCTCAGTCGTCGTGCCCGGCATCGACTTTGACGCCCTCGCAGACGAGGCTTTTAAGCATCACCGCGAAAATGGCTTGACCTTGACCCGTACCACAGAGGCGATCGGCTAAACGCAATGCGAACGGTAGAATGGGATGGCGGCGCCGTCAGAATGATCGATCAGCGGAAATTGCCCTGGAAGCTGGAATTCGTCAGGCTGGAAACGGTCGAAGCCGTCGCCGAAAGCATACAGAACATGACCGTCCGGGGCGCGCCGGCAATTGGCGCGGCCGCCGGCTTCGGGCTGGCGCTCGCCGCCCGGAAAAGCCAAACGAACGACATCGACGCGTTGATAGAAGACTTGCTGCAATCCGCCGACCGGCTGAAAGCCGCCCGACCCACAGCCGTCAACCTGGCTTGGGCAGTCGACAAGCTGATGCGCATCGCCGCCAGCGGCGAATTTAATAACCCGGATGACCTGCGCGATGCGCTGCTGGCGGCGGCGCGGCAGATCGCCGATGACGATGTCGCCATCAACAGCCGCATGGCGCGGCGCGGCGCGGCACTGGTCAAAGACGGCGCGACCATTCTTCACCACTGCAACACCGGCGCGCTGGCCACGGTCGATTACGGTACGGCGCTGGGCGTCGTCCGCGCCGCTTTCGAAGCGGGCAAGCGGATCCACGTCCTGCTGGACGAGACCCGTCCCCGCTTGCAAGGCTCGCGCTTGAGCGCCTGGGAAATGGAACAGCTGGGCGTCAGTTATGACATCATCCCCGATACCGCCGCCGGCTATTTCATGGCGAGCGGCGAGGTTGATATCATCCTCGTCGGCGCCGATCGGGTAGCCGCCAATGGCGACTTCGCCAACAAGATTGGCACCTACCAACTGGCGATTATGGCGCGCGAGCACAGCATTCCCTTTTATACCGTGGCGCCAACGTCAACCATCGACCTTGAACTTCCCAGCGGCGACCATATCCCAATCGAGCAGCGGGACCCGGCAGAGGTGACTACGCCCTACGGCAACAGAATCGTGCCAGCGCATTTCAAAGCGCGCAACCCGGCTTTTGACGTCACGCCCCACCGCTATCTCTGCGGCATCGTCACCGAAAACGGCATCGCCCGCCCGCCATTCGTCGAGAGCCTGCGCCTCGCTGTCGCCGGACGAGCCTTATAGATCCGCGGTAAACACCTGAAAATCGCCGGCTGTGCTCAACCAAGCTCGCCGAGATCGACCCGCTCCAAATCGGGATTGTCGCAGGGGCGCCGCCCCACCTTGGGCATATCGACCCAGCGCCCAGCGACTTTCACGCGAACGATGTCCATGGTGAAATCGGAATTCGCGCGGCGGTCGTTTGCCAGGAAAGCCGAGCCTATGCCATAGCTATCGACCGGCGCGCCGGCAGCCTCGAAGCGCGCCACTCGCTCCAGATTGAAGCCGCCCGACACAACAATCCGCGCGCCGCGGCAAAAGTCGCGCGCCGCCGATTCCAATTCGCGCGGCACGTCCCAGCTTTCCCAAGCATTATTCAGCGCCTCGCGCACGGTGAAGACCAAAGACGATGTGACGCCTTTATCAGTGATATCTGACTGTGAGCGATCGCGCAATGCCCCGCTGGTGTCGAGCCTTACGCCGTGCAAAGTCCAGCGCGTCATCTCTTTGCTGTCAGACGCTCGATAGGCGGCCGCGTAATGGGGCCAGAAGGCGGCCAGAGTGGCGCGGCTGTCCGCGATCACATCATTGTTGAAATCGGCGAGCAAGATGCGTGGCGTCTCCAGCGGAATATGACGCGCGAATTGCGCCATCGTCTCGGCGCTGTCAGCCAGGAAACAGGCGATCATCGCATGTGGAATCGTGCCCACGCCCGCCCCGCCCCAAAGCGACGCCTGCGCGTCTGTGCTCGCCAATGGCTTTACCTCAAAGCCCGTATCGCGGTGAAATCGCCGCAGCGCCAGCCAATAGGCATAACCATCAATCGCTTGCGCCTCTGGCAAGTCGAAGCGCGCCGGGAAAAACAACACCGACTTGCCACCGGCCGCTTGCAAGACTTCGTAGACATTCGTGGCGACTCGGCTGGCGCGCGAAAGCACACCGAGAATCGACGTTTCGAGCACGGCGAAGTCACGATATCGTCCGCGGATTTCAACGACCGTGAGCACATTCTGCGGGTCGCCATCATAATAGGTCACCACGCCATCTTGTACGGCGTCGACTTCCAGGTCGCGCCAGGTCTCCAGCCAGTTGTCGCATTCATCAAAGAAACCGGTCGCGCAGCGCAACTGCGCCAACGCGTGATCCACGCCGGCAATCAGCGCCATTGGCGATCGCCGATTGAAAATCTGCGCTTCCACCTCAATCTCGCCAACGTTCAAAGCTTCGACGCCGATTACGCCACGCGGATTGGATCCGCGGTAGCGGTAGCCTTCTTGCGCCAGCGCCGAGAGCATCAAGCGGCTATTGGCGAAGTAACTATCGGCGTAGAAGCCGCGCCGCAGCGCTGCCGCCGGCAAATTAAAATCCGCCGCTTTCAATCGCTTACGATCAAAAATGGACAAATCCCGCGCCACCCTCTCCACTGTCTGCCGTTAATCCGAACTCATATCATCGAAAGTATATCATCAGTCTTCCAGCCTATCACCGAGGCGCGCCAATCACGGTTCACAATCGCCGTTGCGGAATCGTTAGTACACGGCCTCCGCGAAATACGCTATACTGCGCGCTTGCGCAATTAATCGGACGGCGGACTGCGAAGATGGAAACCCTTGTAACCGGCTCGATCGCCTATGACTATCTGATGCGCTTCCCGGGCAGCTTTCAGCAGCACTTCTTACCCGATAGGCTGCACGATTTGAGCCTGAGCTTCCTGGTCGATGATATGACCAAACACTGGGGCGGCGTCGGCGCCAATATCGCTTTCACGCTGGCGCAGTTTGGCGCCCGTCCTAAATTGATGGGAACGGTCGGGCGCGACTTCGGCGATTACCGGCGCTGGCTGGAGGGCAGCGGCGTCGATTGCAGCACCGTGATCCAAATCGACGAGGTTTTCACTGCCTCTTTCTTCGCCAACACCGATGACGACAATAACCAGCTCGCCTTCTTCTACGGCGGCGCGATGAACCTGGCGCGCGACTACCGTATCGCCGATGTCGTCAGACAATCGCCCGACCTCGTGATCATCTCGCCCAATGATCCGGTTGCCATGGTCAACTTATGTGATGAATGCCGCCAGCAGAATCTGCGCTTCATCTACGACCCGGGTCAGCAGGTGGCGCGCCTGGATGGCGACGAGCTGAAGCGCGGCATCCGGGGCGCCTACATGGTCATCGTCAACATCTACGAAGCCAGCGTCATTTACGACAAGACCGGCTGGTCGCTAGACGATTTGCGCCAGCAAGCGGAAATCGTCGTCATTACCGAAAGCGAAAACGGATCCAAAATCTATCATGATGACGACATCATTGAGCTGCAAGCTTTCCCGCCGACAAATATCGCCGACCCGACTGGCGCCGGCGACGCTTATCGCGCCGGCTTCATTCTTGGACTGAGCGAGCGGCTGCCATTGAAGCTCTGCGGGCAGATTGGCGCGCTCAGCGCGACTTACGCCTTGGAAGTCGTCGGCACGCAGAATCACAGGTTCGGGTTGGCGGAGTTCGTCGAACGCTTCCGTTCGCTCGTCGCTGACGGCGGCCAACTGGATTACCTCCTCAAATTAGCATGACAGGTAGACAGGCGCGCGGCAACCAAGGCGCGCGCAAGCGGCTCTGCGCCTGCGCGCGGGCGAGAAACCTGCTGGAGCATTTGCTCGCTATGTCTAGCGCCTTTCCCCGAGCGCGCGGGATGCCTGCTATAGAGATCGAGACAGCGGAACCGAGGGATGGCTTTGCCGCTAGCGAAGCATACCGGCGCCGGCGACCGCTCTTCCACCATGTGATAGAATGCGGGAGTTTTGACGCGTAAGCCCCCAGCGGGCGACATACAGGAGAAAACATGACGATCGCAAACGACATCAAAGATGTAGAGTTGGCAACCGGCGGCCGCTACCGCATCGAGTGGGCTGGGCAAGAGATGCCGGTGCTCAAGCGAATTCGCGAGCGCTTCGCCCAAGAAAAACCACTCGAAGGCATACGCGTTTCCGCCTGCTTGCACGTCACCACTGAAACGGCGAATCTCATGCAGACGCTGCAAGCCGGCGGCGCCGATGTCGTGCTGACCGCCTCCAATCCGCTGTCGACGCAGGACGATGTGGCCGCTTCGCTGGTGGCGAACGACGAGATACCGGTCTACGCCATCAAAGGCGAGGACAACGAGACCTATTATCAACACATCCACGCGGCGCTGGACCACAAGCCGCATATCACCATGGATGACGGCGCCGACCTCGTCGGCACGATTCACAAAGATCGGCAGGATGTCCTCGACGAAATCGTCGGCGGCACCGAAGAGACGACCACCGGCGTTATACGCCTGCGCGCGATGGCGAATGACGGCGCCCTGCATTTCCCGGTGATCGCCGTGAACGACAGCGCCACCAAACACCTCTTTGATAATCGCTACGGCACTGGCCAGAGCACCATGGACGGCATCATCCGCTCGACCAACATTCTGC
This sequence comes from Chloroflexota bacterium, assembly GCA_028875185.1. GTDB lineage: Bacteria > Chloroflexota > Anaerolineae > Aggregatilineales > Phototrophicaceae > UBA6055. The sequence goes on from JAPPFH010000120.1 coordinate 59,513, forward strand.
TCGCCGGGCGCGTGGTCGTCGTGGCCGGATACGGCTGGTGCAGCCGCGGCATCGCCATGCGCGCGGCCGGCTTGGGCGCCAATGTCATCGTCACCGAGGTTAACCCCCTGCGCGCGCTGGAAGCAGTCATGGACGGTTACCGCGTCATGCCTATGCTTGAAGCGGCGAAAGTCGGCGATATATTTGTAACCGCTACCGGCGATATTGGAGTTCTCGATTGCCAGCACTTTGCCCTGATGAAAGACGGCGCGATTCTTTGCAACAGCGGCCATTTCAACGTTGAGATCAATCTCAAGGGCTTGGCGGAAATGGCTGACGGCGACGCGAACCTGGTCCGCCCATTCGTTGAAGCGTACAAGCTTGGCGAGCGCTCCATCTATGTTTTGGGCGAAGGCCGTTTGATTAATCTGGCGGCAGCCGAAGGGCATCCGGCCTCGGTCATGGACATGAGCTTTGCCAATCAAGCGCTGGGCGCCGAGTATTTGATGCGAAATGTGGAAAATCTCGCGGCGCAGGTCTATACTATACCGACAGATGTCGATCAAGAGATCGCGCGCCTAAAGTTGCTGGCGATGGGCGTTGCTATTGATGAATTGACAGAGCAGCAGGAAGCCTACCTCAATCAATGGCAGGAAGGCACCTGATTCATACGCCGAAGCCAGGCGCACTACGATTACAACTCCGCTCCTTTTGCGCTGATACGGATTGATGATTAGCCGACTCTATAGGAACGGGGTTAGTTCCCATGATTAACAGAAAAAACTTGGCGGCGCTGCTTGTAACGCTCTTTAGCGCCGCGCTTTGGACAGGCCTCTTTGTTGCCCAAGCGCCCGCGCGCGCCCGCATTATCAATGTCGCCGCCGGTTTCCCGGCGCTCGATGTCTACATCAATGGCGAACTGGCGGAAACAAATCTAACATACACGGAAGACTCCGCAATCTTCGATCTGCCCGCTGGCGAAGCCGAAGTAGCGGCATACATTGCTGGAACCACATCGCGACTATTTCTTCAGCCGGTCAGCCTAGACACTGATGCTTCCGCCATCGTGCTCACCTCCAACGCGGGTGAACCGGCATATATCGTCAACGAAGACCTAAGTCCGCTGGATTTCGGCATGACGCGTCTGACCATCGTAAACGCGCTCAATGACGGTTCCGCTATCGATATCATGACGTCCGAGCATGATCAGCTGACCAGCGAAAGCCTTGGACAGGGCGCGTCCCTCGGCGCATTGGAATTGCCCGCGGGCCAAGTCGAATTCAGCGCGCTGCCCTTAAACGCCGCCGACGCCGCCCGCAGCAATTTCAGCGCTGCGCTGCCGGCCGCCGCCAGCAACATCCTGCTGATCCACGGCGATTCTAACGATCCGCAGCTACTGCATTCGGCGGCGGCTTTCGATGCCGATAGCGCTAGCGGGCGCGTCCGTTTCGTCCACGCTGTGCAAGGCGCCGCCCCGATTGATCTCAAAATCGATGATCTGATGGTTATCCCAGCGCTGGCTTTTGCCAATCCCACTCAGCATATTGCCATCCCCAGCGGTTCTCGCCAGCTTACGTTGAGCATCGGCGGCACGTTAATCGCATCGACTAGCCTGGATATCGGCGCCGGGCAAATGCGCACGGTGGTTGTAATGGGCTCCCCAGCCTCGCTAAAGCCATATTCGTATGACGACTCGCTACAAGACTTAAATGAATCTTCAGCCCTCGTCAACCTGGTGAATGCCGTGCCCAACAGCTCGGTCAAGCGGTTGCGGCTGGAAAGCGGCGCCATCGTGGCGGCCGATGTCGACTATGGCGCGGAAAGCGGCGCCGCGCGGATCGTACCGGGATTGCAATCAATGGCGATGACTCTTGAAATCGATGACGCCAGCGGCACTGTCGAAGTGCCGCCAAGCAGCTTTTACGCCGGTTCCTATTACAACCTTATCGCCTTGCCCGGCAGCGCCTTCACCGCGCCCCGCTTGCTAGTCGCCGAGACCAGCCTGATGCGCCGCATATCCGGCCCCGCGCCAATGGACGACGCCGACGCCCAAGACGAGACAGATCCGCGCGCCACGGAGCCCGAGGCCGATTCTGAAGAATCCGCTACTGAAATGGACTCCACGGCTGAGCGGGAATCGACTGTCAAAATGGAAGAGGTCTCGGAGTCCGAGACTATCAGCGAGCCCGACGCTGAGCCCGAGACCGGTCCGTCGCTGGTCGTTGGTCCTTACGCCATCGTTGATCTGGAACCCAGCGGGCGCTTGCAACTGCGCCAGTATCCCACCAGCAGCGCCCTGTCGCTTGGTCTTCTGCCCGGCAAAAGCGATCTGACCGTACTCGGCCGCCGCGGCCTCAGCCAGTACTTCGCCGAAGAATCCGCCGAGCTGCCAGTCGACCTTAGCGGCTATACAGCCGATCCGGCGGCGGCGCTCTATCCCGCGGAAGACCTGCGCCCCGACGACACTTGGCTCTTTGTTATGTATCAAACGGAGGACAGCGGCACTCTCGTCGGCTGGGTCAATGCCTTCTACCTAGATGTATTCAACGAGACCGGCGGAACACAGCGTTTGGCAAGCCTGCCAACGGTTCGACAGAATCGAGCCGGCAACACCTTCAACACCGAAATAAGACCGCCCAATCTCGCTGATCATGTGTCGGCTCACGTCTTCGGATTGAATCCGGACGCGATGCTCAACATGCGCATGTCCAACAGCCCCGACAGCGAAGTTATGACGCAACTGGCGCCGAATACGGCACTGTCCTTGGTCGGATTCGACGAAGCGGCCGAATGGGCATTTGTTGATTATGACCCCGATACCGGCGAGATCATGAGAGGTTGGGTTAGCGCAGCCTATCTCCAATTGCTGCTGAATGGTGAACCCGTGCTCGTCAGCGCGCTGCGCGCCCTTGATGAAACTATCGCCCCGCAAATCAGCTCGCAACTGCGGGGCAGCGTACGCAGCGCCGACCACTCTGGTCCAACGCCAATTCCACTATCTGAGGACAAGATGACGGGCATCATCGGTGAAATTGTCCTCGATCCCGGCGCTATGCTCCATCTGCGGCGGCGCCCAAACACGATTGCCGAGTCGCTCGCCCTGATTCCCGCCGGCGCCACGGTCGCTATCGGTGGCATTACCGAAAATACGGAGTGGCTAAAGACCAGCTACGCCGAGCGAGACGGCTGGATCTCGGCGCGCTACGTGGCGCTGCTGCTGCGTGGGCGCCAGTATCATCGGGACTATGTCGAGAGCCTGCTGGCGCCGCACGACAATGCGGGCAACCCCAGCAGCTAGCATTTGCGGACGTCCGTAACAAACCGGTTTCGCTCTGGCGGACGGGGTACTACCTTACAAAATTCCGCATCCTGCCATACTGCCGCATAATCTGAGGACAGGACAGTTTTTCAACGAGCAAAATATCGTCCCGAATTCTACAATTTCTAGGGCTTTTTCGGGCGACTCACCGAGTCGCCCCTACAGTTTTCGCCAGGAAAGATGCTTTCAGCGTCTAACGCGGACCCATTATGTACCTTTAGACCAAACCTGTCCTGTCATCAGGCCGCATAATAGACTGGCGGAAGGTGTTCAAAGCAATTTGTGTGAATGACCGCCCTTCAAATACAATTCTGAATATAATGCTATGTGTACGGGCGAGCGACGGTCAGTGTCTGCGCGACGCGATGGCTCGCTCAACCGTGCCAGAAACTTCCAATTGATTTCGGATGACTAACCAGATTTTACTGAAAGCTGATATGATCTCCCGTCCCGCCGTCGAACTCGCTGAAGCAATTCCGGCGAGCTTCGCAGCCGAAAGTGGCTTATCTTGCGCGTACTGATAACCGGCGCGGGCGGCTTCGTTGGCCACCACCTTTCGGCGCAAATAGGCGGCAGCCAACCGGACGCGCGTATGACTGGGACGACGTTTTTCCCCAGCGAGACCGTCCACCGAGCAGTACATGATCAACACCGTATCGACCTGAAAGAATATAATTCCGTTCGCCGCCTGCTGGCGGATTGCCAGCCCGATGCGATCTACCATCTCGCTGCCCAGGCTTTTGTGCCACGTTCATTTGAAGACCCCTGGGAGACCCTCGAGAACAACATTCGCGCCCAGCTTAATATTATTAGAGCATGCCTGGACCTCCATATTCAGCCGCGGATCTTGATCGTCAGCTCCGCCGAAATCTATGGCGCGGTTGCGCCTGGCCGGCAGCCAATGAGCGAAGAGACGGCAATCCGCCCGACAAATCCCTACAGCGTTAGCAAGGTCGCGCAAGACATGTTGGGCTTGCAGTATTTCCTGAGCCACAGCTTGCCGATCATGCGCGCCCGGCCCTTTAACCACATCGGACCCGGCCAGAATGATCGCTTCGTCGCGCCGGCATTCGCCAAGCAGATTGCGGCAATTGAGGAAGGCCGGAGCGACGCGGTTATATACGTCGGCAACCTGAATGCGAAACGAGACTTTACCGATGTCCGCGATATCGTCCGCGCCTATCACATGATTGTACAAAAGGGGGCGCCCGGCGAAGCCTACAATATCGCATCGGGCGCCGCTCATAGCATTCGGCATCTCCTCGATACGCTGCTTCACCTATCCAATATCGAGATCGAAGTTCGCGTCGACCCTGCCCGCCTGCGCCCGGTTGACGTGCCCGAAATCCGCGGCGATTCGAGCAAACTCCGGCGCGACACCGGCTGGAAGCCCGCCTATGCCTTTGAAGCGACGCTTCGCGATGTCCTGGATGACTCGCGCTCGCGCGCGCACGAAGTTTGAGGAAGACGACAAATGAGCAAAAAAGCCCTTATCACCGGTGTCACGGGCCAAGACGGCTCTTATCTCGCCGAATTCCTGCTCGCCAAAGGCTACGATGTCTACGGCATGGTGCGGCGGACGAGCACAGTGCGTTACGAACGCATCCAGCATATTCAAAACCGGCTTCACCTGGTCCAAGGCGATATGGGCGACCTAAGCAGCCTGATCACCGCCATCGGCACTGTCGAGCCCGACGAGGTTTACAACTTGGCGGCTCAAAGTTTCGTGCCCACATCCTGGAATCAGCCGGTCTTCACCGGCGACATCACCGGCTTGGGCGTCACCCGAATGCTGGAAGCCGTCCGGGCGGTAAATCCGGCGATTCGATTCTACCAGGCATCCAGCAGCGAAATGTTCGGCAAGGTGCGTGAAGTGCCGCAGAAAGAAACAACGCCCTTCTACCCGCGCAGCCCCTATGGCGTGGCGAAAGTCTACGGCCACTGGATCACGGTCAACTATCGCGAAAGCTACGATCTCTTCACCTGCAGCGGCATACTCTTCAATCATGAGTCGCCTCGCCGAGGTATGGAATTCGTCACCCGTAAAGTGACTTATCACGCCGCGAAAATCAAACTCGAATTGGCGAACGAAATCCGCATCGGCAATCTCGATTCCAAGCGCGATTGGGGCTTCGCCGGCGATTACGCGCGCGCGATGTGGCTGATGCTGCAGCAGGATAAACCCGATGATTACGTCATCGCCACGGGCCACACCCATTCCGTCGAGCGCCTGCTTGAGGTCGCCTTTGCCCATGTCGGCTTGAATTGGCGCGATTACGCCGTACAAGACCAGCGTTTCATGCGCCCGGCCGAGGTGGATCTGCTGGTCGGCGATCCAAGCAAAGCCAAGCAGGCGCTCGGCTGGGCGCCCGAAGTCAGCTTTGAAGAACTGATTGGCATGATGGTTGAGGCTGATCTCAAGAAGCTTAGCGATAATCCGAACCTCGTGATCTGATGCAGCTGGTCGATACCCACTGTCATCTCAATTTTCAGCGATATGATCACGATCGCGCCGATGTGCTGCGACGCGCCGCCGACGCCTGCGTCCGGCGAATAATCGTCCCGGCGATTGATCTGCCAAGCTGCCGCGAGGCGATCGCGCTGGCCGAGCGCGAACAAAGCATCTACGCTGCGGTCGGCATCCATCCCAACAGCAGCGCCGATTTCACTGAAAACATGCGCGACGAATTGCGCAATTTGGCGCGCTCGCCACAAGTTGTCGCAATCGGTGAAATCGGCCTCGACTACCATTGGGACAAGAGCCCAAAGCCGGCGCAATGGCGCGCCTTCGAAGCGCAGCTCGCGCTCGCTAGTGAGCTGGAATTGCCCGTGATCATCCATAATCGCGAGGGACGCGTAGACACTGTCCCGCCGGGGCGCGTAGACACTGCCCCATCCTCAGCCGCCAACCTGCTGGCGATTCTGGAAAACTGGGCGCCGTCCGCTCCAGCCAGTATGCGCGGGAGACTGGGAGTCTTGCATTCCTTCTCCGCTTCGTTCGAGACCGCCCAGCACGCGCTCGCGCTTGGCTTCTACCTCGGCTTCACTGGTCCGCTCACCTTCAACAAGGCTGAAGACCTCAGAGATATCGCAGGGCGCATCCCCAACAACCGCATCGTAATCGAGACCGATGGACCCTTTCTGGCGCCACAACAGCGGCGTGGCAGGCGAAATGAACCGGCCTTCGTCCGCTACATCAATGACAAGCTGGCTGATTTACACGGCGTGGCGCCTGAAGAAATGGCGCGGCAAACCACAGGCAACGCCGAGGCGCTCTTCCGCCTGGCGTCGTCCTAGGCGATTCCAGCAACAAGCGCTCTCGAAATCGGCCAAAGACTGTTAAACTGCGGGACAATAAATGCGCCAAGGGATAGCAATTTGGTCGACCTTTCCGTCATCATCGTCAGCTGGAATGTGCGCGACCTGCTCGACAAATGTCTCCTGAGTCTGCGGCGGGCGCGGCGCTCAACTCAGCCCGGCGACCATCGTGAATTCAGCATGGAGATTATCGTCGTGGATTCCGCCAGCGGCGATGCCAGCGCCGAGATGATTCGGGCGAAACATCGGGACGTGCTGCTGCTGCCTCAAAGTGAGAACATCGGCTTCACACGCGGCAACAATATCGGGTTGAAACAGGCGCGTGGCGATTATCTGCTCCTGCTCAATCCGGATACGGAAGTCAGTTGCGGCGCGCTCGGGTTAATGATCGACTATATGAAACGGCATCCACAAGTCGGCATCCTGGGTCCGCATACGCTCAACAGCGACGGCAGCCATCAATCCACGCGCCGCCGCTTCCCCACGCTGCTCACCGGTCTCGTCGAAAGCACCTGGCTCGCCACTTTGGCGCCTCAATTTGTCGAGCGCAAGTATCGGATGCTCGACACGCTTGACGCGGACATCAGCGAAGCCGACTGGGTGCAAGGGTCCGCGCTCATGCTTCGGCGCGCGGTTTATGCTGGTATAGGCGGGCTTGACGAAGGCTACATCATGTATTCGGAAGAGCTGGATTACTGCCGGCGCGCGAAGACAGCCGGCTGGCGGGTCTATTATCACGGCGGCGCAATCATTACGCATCATGGCGGCAAGAGCAGCGAGCAGGTGGGCGCTTCCAAGCAAATCCATTTCCAGACCAGCAAGCTCCGCTATTTCCGCAAGCACCACGGCGTCGCCCCGTACCTGCTCCTCCGCGCCACCCTGCTGCTGCAGTTCAGCTGGCAACTGTGCCTGGAAAGCCTCAAGGGCGCGCTGGGCCACAAGCGTGATCTCCGAACGCAGCGGGTACGCGCCTACTGGCAAGTGCTGCGCACGGGCTTGAAAGCGCAGCTATGAAGATCGGCTTGATTTCGGGCGAGTTTCCGCCAATGCCCGGCGGCGTTGGCGATTTTACAAGAAGCCTGGCTGAAGCACTCCGCAAGCAGGGGCACGAAATCCATATCTTAAGCCGCCAAGGGTCTACCAGCGAAACCTTAAACATCAGTTCAATACGCGGTTGGGGACCCTCGAGCTTGCTTGCGATACGCGCCTGGGCGCGCCAGCGCGGTCTTGACATCGTCAATCTGCAATACCAGACGGCCGCATACGATATGTCGCCCTTTATTCATTTCACCCCATCAGCGATCGACCCGCCCTTCGTCACTACATTTCATGATCTGCGCTTTCCCTATCTCTTTCCCAAAGCCGGTCCCCTGCGGGACTGGATCGTGATGCGCCTGGCGCGCGCATCAGACGGCGTCATCACGACTAATCAAGAGGATGATCTTCGTTTGGCGCGCCTGCCTAACCGCCGTCTTATTCCGATTGGAAGCAGCATCCGCCGCCGCAATTGCAACGACGGCGACGCGCAAAGAAAGCGCTGGCGGGCATCGACCGACGACAATGCCGTCGTCATCGGTCATTTTGGATTCGTCAATGCGGGCAAAGGCATCAACAATTTGATCGAGGCGCTGGCGAACCTGCGCGCCGCCGGGCACAATTTGCGGCTTCTATTCATCGGGGAACAGCGCAACACCGTCGATACCGACGATGACGCCGCCTATCTCGCAGCGTTGGAAAATCGTATAAACCGGCTTGGACTCGCGGACTCGATCAGCTGGACAGGCTACCTGTCCGACCCCGAGGTAGCGTCCTGTTTCCATGCCGTCGACTTGATGGCGCTGCCCTTTACCGATGGCGCGTCGTATCGACGCAGCAGCCTGATAGCGGCGATTCACTGCGGCTGCGCCATCCTGACAACCCAACCGACGGTTCAAGTGGAAGCGTTTGAACACGGCGACAATCTTTGGCTGGTCCCGCCGCTATCAAGCGAGGCAATAGAACGCGGCATCCTGCGCCTGATGAGCGATCGCGATCTGCTGCAGCGCTTGAGACGGGGCGCGCGACAAATGAGCCAGCGCTTCGACTGGGATGCAATCGCACGCGAGACCATCGCCTTCTTTCGGACGATCATTTGACGGCAGCGCCCGATGACATCGATCAATAAACTGACCCGCAACACCGACGTCCGCGCCCTCGCCGCCCTGCTCCTGCTTTGGCTGCTATTCTTCTGGCGGCTCTTCACGCCCATCGCAGCCGACCAGGCATCGCTGAAACAAGGCGACTTTTCGGGTCAATTCGTCGCCTTTGGCGCTTATCAATACGAGCGATTGACGCGCGGCGAAATCCCGCTTTGGAACCCCTACAACAATGGCGGGCTGCCCTTCATTGCAGATACGCAAGCGGCCGTCTTCTATCCACCGCGCTGGCTCACCATCGCGCTCAGCCACCTGGCCGGCGGCTGGACCTACAATTCGCTGCAATTGGAAATGACCGCCCACGTCCTGCTATACACACTGCTGATGTATGCCTTTGTGCGGCGGCTCACGGCGGGCAGCGCATTGAGTCACACGGCAGCGCTGGCCGCTTCGGTGATAATCGGTTACGGCGGTTACGCCAGCGGTTACCCGCCGCTTCAGCTGGCGGTGCTGGAGGCGGCGTCCTGGCTGCCATTGACCCTGCTGGGCATCCTTGAAGCGACCCGTCGGCGAAGGCTCGCGCCCCGCTGGATTGCGCTGGCCGGCTGCGCTTTGGGCTTGTCCTGGCTGGCTGGTCATCCACAGACCAGTTGGTTCACGACATACCTGACGGTCGCCTATCTAGCCTACCGCTGCCACATCAGTAGCGCGAGCTGGCGACTATTCTTTGGCGCGCTGGTCCTCTTGGGGCTGGTCGCGCTTGGCGCAACAGCGGTAACACTTCTGCCCGGCATTGAGTATCTTTTGCACACCACGCGCGAGGGTCTGGGTTTCGCCGCCAAAGCCAACGGATTCCCCATCCGCGATGTCGCCCAGTTCGTCTTTCCCGGCTCAGTCAGTCAATGGTCGCCGCTTTACGTCGGCATTCCTGCGTTATTCCTCGTGGCGGTCGCCATCTTATGCCGCGCGCGAGAAAGCCGCTTCTGGCTGCTAGTCGCCCTAATCGGCTTGTTGCACAGCCTGGGCGAAAACAGCGCCTTTTATCACGCCAGTTACAATCTGGTCCCCGGATTGCGCTTCTTTCGCGGGCAGGAACGCGCCGCCCTGCTGGTCGCCAACAGCCTGGCGATCCTTGCCGGCTTGGGCATCGCCTCCATCGCCGACTGGCAACATCAGGCTCAGCGTAAACGCGCGCTGCAGTACTGGTTACGTTTCGCCGCGCTCTTAATCCTCGCCGCTTTCGGAATCTTCGTCGGCTTCACTGATGACGCGGCTCGTTGGGGCAAGCTTTTTGAAATTGCCTCGCGCAGCGCCTTGGTCGCCGCGGCCGCTTATGTCGCGCTCCGTCTTTTCCTGCGCAAGCCTCAAGGACCGGCGATGCAACTCGCCTTGATCGCGCTCATCGCCTTCGAGCTGATCTCCGTCAACATTGATCATCCCGCGAACTACGATCCTGTTCCCCACAGCCAACAGCTTAGTATGACGCCGCCGCCCATAATTCAAGCCGTGCTGGACGATACAGATCCGGCGCCTTTTCGCGTCGACGGTTTTCGCGGTCTGCGCGACAATTACGGCAGCCTATATCGCCTGATGGATATACGCGGCATCAGTCCGCTATTTCTCAAGGGTCCTCATGCGATAATCTACCGCAATTATGTGCACAACCCGCTAGCTTGGGAATTATTCGCCGTGAAATACATCTTCAGCGAGTCGCCAACGCTAACGATACCCTCGGTCGTCAGCGCGCGCGGGGTCGATCAAGATGGCGATGTCTACCTGCATCGACTCGAAGATCCGCGTCCCTTTGCTCTCCTGTATTATGAGGCTGAAGTCCTCGACAGCGACGAATGGGCGCTTGAATTGATGGAAGACGCGCGCTTCAAGGAGCGCGACAAGATAATTTTGCATCGCAAGCCGACACTTGAGCTCCCCGATGCGGCAATCGAGGGGCATGTAGCGGTAAAAGCCTTCGCGCCGGAAGCAATCACTTTGGACATCGACACAGCGAGCAACGCGATTCTATCGCTTTCAATGCCCGATTACCCTGGCTGGGAAGCGCGCTTGAACGGCAGTACGATTCCGATTATTCGCGCCTATGCCGGCTTGATCGCGCTCGAGATTCCCGCCGGGCAGCATTCGCTCAGCTTGACCTTCGCGCCGCGCAGCTACGCCATTGGCGCCCTGGCCAGCCTGGCTGCCTGGCTTGGATTGGCGCTGCTCTTGCTAAGAACCCTTATACGGAATTAATTCATGAGCGCAGCCTACGGATTGCAAGTCAGAATCAGCCAGCTGGATCGCCGCCAATATGCGCTTGTCGTCGGTTTCGGCGTGGGCGCAATCGGCGCCGGCATCGGCTTGCTGATTGCCCTCATTGGACCTTTGCTGGCGATTGCGGCTTTGCTTGGCTTGCTCGCGGGCTTGTATATCATCACCGATGTCAGCGCCGCGCTTTATGCCATTATCGGCGTTGTGCTGCTGCTTCCTTTCGGCGTCTTCCCAGTCAAGATCGCCATCACCCCCACCCTGCTCGATTTGGCTCTTGGCGCCTTCCTCTTGGTTTACCTCTTTCAATGGATGACCGGACGCCGCGGCCGCCTTGAGCTTGCGCCGGTTCACGCGCTCGTCACGGTCTACGTGATGTGGCTGGTGCTCGCTTTTGCCCTCGGCATGCGCCATGCCAGCCCGACATCCGCCATTATTCGCCAGTTCGCCGAAACCTTGCTGAGCATCAGCATGGTCTTCATTCTCGTAGATCTAATGCGCCATCCAGCCATGCTGCGGCGCCTCGTGCTGGTCATCGTTTTAGCCATCGGCGCGCAAGCTCTGCTGGCGACCAGCCTCTACATCGCGCCCGACGCTCTGGCTGAGGCGCTGCTGGTCCGCTTGTCGCGGATCGGCTATCCCCCCGGCGGCGTCATCCGCTATATCGAAGACAATCCGGCGCTGGCTGAACGCGCAATCGGCACCTGGGTCGACCCCAACGCCCTCGGCGGCACTTTGGCGACCGCAGCCATTTTGATCGCGCCCCAAGTGGTCGCCAGAAAGCCCGTCCTGCGCTGGCGTTGGCTGACGCTTGGCATCTTCGCGACCGTCGCCCTGGCGCTTTTGCTGACGTCATCGCGCGCTTCCTTTCTCGCCTTTGGCGCCGGGCTGCTTATCATCGCGCTTTTTCGCTACCGCCGCCTGCTCCCCATCCTCCTGATCGCCGGCATGGCTTTCCTGTTTTTGCCGCAGACGCAAAGCTACATCAACCGACTCGCGCAAGCGTTTCAAGGCGCCGACCTGGCGACGCGGATGCGCATCGGCGAATGGACCGATTCAATCGAGGTGATAGCCCGTTATCCCTTTATGGGCTTAGGTTTCACCGGCACGCCAGAGATCGATATTTACGCCAACGTCGCCAATATGTATCTGATGATGGCGAATCAGATCGGGCTGACCGGCCTTTTCATATTCCTGCTGACGATGACCGGCGTATTCATTTACGGCCGCCGCGCCTGGCGCTTCGCCCGCGAAGATCCGGATTCCGCTGCGATTCACTTAGGCAGTCACGCGGCGCTCTTCACGGGCCTGGTCAACGGAATTGCCGATCTCTATTTCTTTCGTCTCGACTTTCAATCATCAATCACTTGGTTCTGGCTGATTGTCGCGCTCTGCGTCGTCAGCTCCAAGCTGATATTGGATACGGCGAGCCAGCGCATTGCCAAAGGCGCCATTGCATAACGCGAGCGCCTGCATTACCATTGCGCGTCACAACTGAATGACGGCTTTCCGCTTCGCGATCGCTTTACAACGCGAGGCTGCTACCCAAGGAAAGGAACACCATGAGAGACTACGAGCTCACATTTATCATCCGCATATTGCCCTCGGACGAAGAAGTCAACCAAGCCATCGATCAAGTTATCAGCTACATAGAGCTGGGTGATAATGGCGTGGTCAAAAGCGTCGACCGCAAACTTTTCGGTCGACGGCGCCTGGCGTACCAAGTCAACGGCCAGCGCGAGGGTCATTACGTACTGATTCGCGCCGCCATCCAACCAGAGCACATCGATGAATTGGAGACGGAATTGAAGCTCTCCGATTCGGTGCTGCGCTACCTGCTGGTGCGCGAAGAAGGCGAAGTCAAGCAGCCGGCTTAAGCCCGGTCTACGATTTAAACCAAGACGCGCAACAGGCTCGACACAAGATTCCTCGTCAACATACGCAAGAATTGGAGAAGCAGGATTGTGAGTGAAAACAGAGAAAACAGACCAGCGCAGCGTCAATCCAGGCCCCAGCAGTCGCGTGGCGCCGGCCGGCGCGGCGGTCCCCAGGGCAGACGGCGTGGGCGCCGTCGCCGCGGCCGGTCCACGTATTGTCCCAAGGGAAGATGCTTCGATTACAAAGACCTTGATATGCTCTCCCGCTACATCAACGAAAGCGGCAAGATCAAACCGCGGCGCCAAACTGGCAACTGTTCGCGCTGCCAACGAGAACTGGCGCGTGAAATCAAGCGCGCCCGCCATCTGGCTCTGCTGCCATACGTGGTCGCCGATTAGACGCGTCTCGCGCCCGCCGCGATCATTACCCGGCGCGCAGATGCTAGGGCACAGCGCTTAGCCTCAAACGGATAAAATCTCAGGAGCTCAGCGATCAATGTCGAAGAAGGCTCAAACGACCGGCGCGCCCAAACGCAGGCGACGCCGCGCACAAACGGCGAGCGCCGCGGATAGCGGACAGACCATCGCGCCAGGCACAGCCGATTCGTCTTATATCAGCCGCACAGAAAGAGAAGAGCAATTGCAGAAATGGGTGATCCGAGGCGCCATCGCCCTCGTCGCCATTCTCGCTTTGCTCGTCGCAATCACTTTCGCCTTCGAACAGCTTTTCGTACCCAATCAGGCGGTCGCCGTGGTCAATGGCATCGACATCACCGTGCGCGAATTCCGCCAGGAGTACCAGTTGGAACGAAATCGCCTCCTATTGCAGCTGAACCAGATACAGTCTTCCGGCTTCGATATGCAGCAGCTCGCCCAGCAAGAGCCCTATAAGACCTGGCTCAACGAAGTTAATGTGCCAGATCAACTCGGTCTGCGCGTCGTCAACGATATGGTTGACGACCGATTGATCGCCGCGGAAGCCGCCTCGCGCGAAATCCGCGTTGACGAGGCCGCCCTGCGGCAGGCTGTCGAAGAATTCTTCGGTTATGATCCCACCCAGGTCGCGCTTATTGGCGTCGAAGCTACCCCAACGCCGGAGCCGACAATCACGCCGACGCCCTTCGTTTCTCCTACGCCGACGAACAGGCCCGCGCCAACGGCAACGCCCGACCCGGAGGCGACCGCTATAGAAGCGACAGTTGAACCAGAAGTCACGCCACAGCCGACCGTTGTCGAGCCGACGCAAAGCGCCGCTGAAGCGCGCGAAGCCTTCGAGCAAAACGAACAAGACTACCGCGATTACTTCGACCGAGTCGGCGTCGCCGCCGAGACTGTCGATCTCTTCTTCGAACGCAACGCGCTGGAAGCCGTGCTCGCCGACGCCCTCGTTCCCGATGATGGGGCGCTGCTTTACGCGGACGTCCGCCACATCCTGGTTGACGATGAGCAGACTGCCATTGGTGTGCTGCAAGCCTTGCATCAAGGCGAATCCTTCGCGGCGCTGGCGCGTGCCATCTCCAAGGATCCGGGCAGCGGCTCGCGCGGCGGAGAGCTGGGCGATGCTTATGTCGGCAACTATGTGCGTGAATTTCGAGCCGCGATCGAAACCGCCGATATTGGCGCGCTAGTCGGTCCAATCGAAAGCGAGTTCGGCTTTCATATTGTGCAGGTGCGCAGCATAGAAGAGCGCAGCGGCAGCGAAATCGAAGCGCAGCTCCAGCGCGCCAAACGGCAAGAGCTTGAGCACCTGAAGGCATCGCTGCGCGAGGATAATAGCGAGCAATTTGAGATTCTCGACGCCTGGCTCGACTATGTCCCGCGGAATTGACCAGCCGGCTCCTGCCCGCTGGCCCGCTGATGCCGGTAGCTTAAGCGCGCGCCTCGCCGGCTAGCGCTCCCTTGCAGCCCCTCCAATTCAACAGCTGTCCCGGGAGTGGTAAAAATCGCGGTTACACACTGATAAGACGGTGTAGGGGCGACCTACTAGGTCGCCCTAATTTCTTTGTTTAACGCGGGCGGCATTATATGCCGCCCCTACATTGTTGTCAAACTGGGTAGCTCA
>JAPPFH010000106.1 GCA_028875185.1 Chloroflexota bacterium
ACCTTCTTTCAATTCACGTTGAAATGCCTACGACCAATACCAATCAAGCCTTACAGTTGGTACCCTGAGCCAGATTAGTCTTTCAAATACAGCTTGATCACCGGCGCCTTGGTCCGCGGTTGAATCACCGGCAGCTGCAAGCTCGCCGTCCCCGCTTCATCCACCGAGAACTGTACCTCGCTGCCATCGTGCAGGAATTCGGCGTATTCGATGCGAGCGCCGATGTCGTCGATATGCAAGTGCCGGAAGGGATAGGCGAAGATATGAACATAGAGCAGGTCGCCATTTTGGGTCAGGCGGCAATCTTGCGGCGCTTTGAAGGCGCTGGCGGTGCAGCCATAGATCGACTCACTGTGCTGCGCCATCCAGTCTCGATAGACGCCAAGCGCATCCACCGCCCGTGAATCGAGCTCGCCCAGCGCTGTCGGACCGACGTTCATCAGCAGGTTGCCGCCGGTGGCCACAGTATTCACTAGCATGCGAATCAGTTGGCCCGCGCTCTTCCAGGTGGCTTCATCGCGATGGTAACCCCAAGAGCCGCTGAGAGTCTGGCAAGTTTCCCAGACGACCGGCTCGCCATCGACATGAACCCACTCGCGCGGCTGAAACTGCTCCGGCGTATAGATATCGGCGGACGACGGCAAATCGAGGCGGTTGTTGATGATGATCTGCGGTTGCAGGCTGCGGCTTAGCGATTCCAAGCCCGCGCTGTCCCAATCGTCGCGCCCCTTGCCATCGGGACCGGGATAAGAAAAGTCATACCAGATGACATCGATCTTGCCGAAGTTGGTAAGCAGTTCGCGCACCTGATTCTTCATATACTCGCGGTAGCGGCTCATGTCGCGCCCCTGGTTCAGCGCGGCGCGCTCGGGGTGGTTGCGCTGCGAATGGCGCATATCCACGGTGAAATCGGGATGATGCCAGTCTATCAGCGAATAGTAGAAACCGACTTTGAGGCCCCGGCTGCGAAAGGCGCGCACGACTTCCCCCAGCAGGTCTTTGCCCCAAGGTGTATTAGTCGCCTTATAATCGGTTGCCTGAGAATCCCAGAGGCAGAAACCTTCGTGGTGCTTTGCGGTGATGATCATATACTTCATGCCGGCCGCCTGCGCCAGATCAGCCCAGTGGTCGGGATTGAAGCGCTTCGGATTGAAATATTTGAAGTAGGGCGCGTACTGCTCGTCGGTCAGTTCTTCGCGGTTCTTCACCCACTCGTGCCGCGCCGGCAGCGCGTAGAGCCCCCAGTGAATGAACATGCCGAAGCGGTCATGCGTGAACCAGTCGGTATTGCCTTTGGTTGGTTTTGGTTGATACATCTTGTTTTGCTCCTTGTTCGGTTGTCCCGATCTGAATGCCTTATGATCGCTTGTAGGGGCTGCCCATTGGGTCGCCCGCTGCGGCCGCGCAAGCTGCGCGCGGCGGAACGGAGTCAGCCCTCTGCTATGCTTTGGGGAGGTGCCGGGGGAGGGGCAGGCAATTTAACCCCCAGCTCATCCGCAAGCCCGCAGAGATCGGCCCAGACCTGATCAGGCAATGGTATCCCATATTTGACGCGTTCGGCGTAGGAGCGCGCCTCGGGCTCGCCGGGCAGCAGCGCCTCCTCAAAACCCGCCGCCGGTTTAACCGCCTTGACGCGCGTCTTCAGCGCTTCGACATGGGCGGCGAAATCGGTGGCTTCATCGAAGGCTTCCGGCAGAAGCGCCAGCAGCAGCATCGGATTGCCATAATGAAATTCGGGCGAGCTCATTGGCCGGTCGCCGGCCAGCAGGTTTGGGATGATCTCCATCATCAGCGACAAACCCGAGCCCTTGTGCAGCCCCATCGGCAACAGTACGCCGCCGGCGTCCAAGTCGGCGGCTTCGGTTGTCGGACGCCCGGCTTTATCCAGCATCATGCCTTGCGGCAAGGGCTCGCCTTTTGATTGCGCCAGCATCACTTTGCCATGCGCCACGCCCGAGGTCGCGAAGTCCAGCAGCAGCGTCTCTTCATCGCCACAGGGTACGGCGAATGACATCGGATTGGTGCTAAAAAGGCGCTCGCGCCCGCCATAAGGCGCAACGAAGCCGTGGGAAAATCCGCCGCCAGCGAAGCCGATGCCAATCATGCCGCCCGCCGCGATCATCCCCGTCCACTCGCCGAGCCGCCCGACATGCGTGGTCTGCCCCAGCGATACCGCGGCGATGCCATGTTCGCGCGCCATCTCAATTGCCATCTCGGCGGCAAAGCGCGCCCCTATCTGCCCGAAGCCGTAAGCGAGCGTCACCATCGCCACCGCGCCGACGCGCTTGCGAACGCGTGGGCGCTCGCTCGGCTTAATCATTCCCCGGCGAATCATGCTGACGTATTGCTTCACGCGCAGGACGCCATGGGAGTCGTGCCCCATCAGGTTGGTGGTCACCAGCGACTCGGCGACGCATGCCGCGATATCGTCCGGCGTGGCGGCGGCGGCAAAGATTTCGCGCGCGAAGCTTTGCAGTGGCTGCGCCTTTATCGTGAATGTCACAGTCGCTTCCTGGTCTGTCGGCGAATAGTCAGAACGAGTGTAGCGGCGGCGCTTTCGAACGTGTAGGGGCGTTTCGTGGAGGCGACCACCCGCCTACAGGGCTTGGGGGCGAAGCGATAAGCCGCGCGCGCTCGCGAGCGCCCACCACTTCGACTTGTAGGGGCGTCTCGCCGAGACGCCCGCAATCAATGCGCTGCCCATACGGGCATTACAGCGCCGGTCGTCGGTCGCGCAGGGCACATAGACACCGACCGCCAACACCGACCGCCGACACAGCGGATCAAACGCACCAACAGATTTCGCTCTATTGCGCGTATGCGATTCGCTGGGTACGCGCTATCATTTCCACC
Organism: Chloroflexota bacterium; assembly: GCA_028875185.1. Taxonomy (GTDB): domain Bacteria; phylum Chloroflexota; class Anaerolineae; order Aggregatilineales; family Phototrophicaceae; genus UBA6055. The sequence continues at coordinate 2,854 of JAPPFH010000106.1, forward strand.
GTGACGCTTCCGCGCTTGAAAGGCGACCAATGAAACCGGCAAACTTGCTCTTCATTATCTCCGACCAGCACCAGGGCGCGGCGATGGGCTGCGCCGGGCGCCCGCTCGTACAGACGCCCAATCTGGATCAACTGGCGGCCGGCGGCGCGCGCTTCAGCAATGCCTATACCAATTGCGCCATCTGCGTGCCGGTTCGCGCCGCTTTGGCAACTGGTCAATACGTCCACCAAATTGGCAATTGGGACAACGGCTTTCCCTACGACGGGTCCGTGCCCAGCTGGGGGCATCGGCTGAAGGAAGAGGGTTTCGTAGTCGATTCTATTGGCAAGCTGCATTTTCGCAGCGCCGATGATGACAACGGCTTCACGAATGAAATCGAGCCGCTGCATGTGGTGGATGGCATCGGCGACCCGGCCAGCGGCATCCGCGATGGGTCGATTCGGCGCGATTGGCGCCCGGGCATTGATGAAGCGGGACCGGCTGATTCGACTTATCAGCAATATGATATCCGCAACCGCGACAACGCCATAGCCTGGCTGCGCGAGCACGCGGACGATGAGCAGCCCTGGGCGCTCTTCCTATCATTTGTGACGCCTCATCCACCTTGGTTTTCGCCGCCGGAGACCTACGATCTTTACCCGCATGATCAGCTGCCAATGCCGCCGCAGTGGAAGGCGGACGATTGGCCCCGCCACCCGGCTTACAACTATATGCGCCGCTTCTTCAGCAGCGAGCAGCCGTTTCCCGAATCGATCATCCGCCGCCTGAACGCCGTTTACTACGGCATCTGCACCTTCCTCGATCAGCAGATTGGGCAGGTGCTGGCGGCGCTGGACGCTTTGAATCTGCGCGATTCGACCCGAATTATCTATAGCTCCGATCACGGTGAACATATTGGCGCGCGCGGCATCTACGGCAAATTCACGATGTACGAAGAAGCCGCTTGCATCCCCTTTATCATGTCCGGTCCCGATGTGCCGGCGGGGGCAGTCGTCGAAACGCCAATCTCGCTGATCGACTGCTACCCGACGATTCTGGACGCCGTCGGCTGCGCCCCGCCCGACGATGGCATCGCCAGACCAGGCTGCTCACTCTGGGATATCGCGGCTGCCGATGACCAGGAGCGAACGGTCTTCGCCGAATACCACGCAATTGGTTCGCGCAATGCTTACTACATGCTGCGCGACCGGCGCTACAAATACATTTATCACGTTGGCGCGCCGGCGCAGCTTTTTGATTTGAACGCGGACCCGGATGAATTGAACGATCTGGCGCGGGCGCCAGATGATGGGATGCGGAGATTGCTGGCAGATTATGAAGCGCAATTGCGGGGGATTGTCGATCCGGAAGCGACCGACCAGCGCGCCAAAGCCGATCAAGCAGCGCGCATCAAATCGCTTGGCGGCGCCGAAGCCGTGATTGCGCGCGGCGTTTTCACCAACTCACCGGCCCCGGGCGAGACGCCCAAGTTCAGTCGCTTCCTTGAAGCGCGCAAATGATGACATCGCTTGCAATGGTACTTGTTTGGCTTGTCCAGAAGCGGTTATTCTAGCTTGCTTCTTTCAGTATCGGGCAAGACTTGTCGGGGCGATCCTTGGGTCGCCCGCATTGACAAAATGTGGCTTCTGGCGACTCACCGGGCTAGACTGGTCGCGAAGACACTGATCGCCGACAGTGACCTAAAATCTATTTCAAATGCGGATCATCTGCGAGTGTAACCTATGATTGCCCGTTTGCTCTTCTGATGCGTGTCGCTTTTCTGCGCGCGCCGGAATATAAGAAACCAGCCCGCAGGCTGGCTTCACGATCGTGCCTGGAGAGATTCGAACTCCCGACACCTGGTTCCGTAGACCAGTGCTCTATCCACTGAGCTACAGGCACAATAGCAGCAAAGAGATTAGCTGTTGAGCGGCGAAAAGTCAAGTGGGATATGCGCGGGGAGTGGTGCATTTCATTGATAGCGCGGCAAACCCCCATCCCCGAAGGTCTATGTCTACGTGACCCGGCCCCTTGCCGTAGTGCAGTGTCTACGCGCGCCCCACAAGGAGGGAAGGGGAGTTTTTCAAGGAATTACGGGCTTTTGAAGTCCCTCCCTCATTTTGGGGGAGGGATTTAGGGTGGGGGTAACGAGGGATATATCAACACTTTCACCACGCCCCTTCGCCCAGGGGCTTTGCGCGTTTTGCATGACCTCCCCTATAATAGTTGATTAGAGAGGCGCCGCTAGCTGGCTGTCAGTTATGAGCGAGCCAGGCTTTTGTTCCGGAGGAGAGCCCCACTCTTGCCCGCCGCAGGATCGAATTTCGGTGAAGAAAAAATCGCTGTAAGACTGCGAAAACTGATCGCCCCTATTGCAGTTGCAGTTGCGCTTGCGGGCTGCAGCCTCGAAGCGCTGCTGCCAGCCACGGCGACTTCAACGCCGACGATCACGCCAACCTTGACAGCCACCGCCACCGCCGCGGCGACGCTTGCGCCAACGGAAACGGCCACGTCTACCGCGACAAATACGCCGACGGCGACTGCGACTGCCAGCGCCACCGCCACCCCAATGGCGACATCAACCGTTTTTGGCGTAGTCAGCGCGCAAGGGCGCATCAATGTGCGCGCGGGACCGGGCACACAATTTGCAGTCGTGGGGTCGCTGGCGCCCGAAAGCGGCGTGCAGGTGATTGGCGCGAACGACGAAGGCGATTGGTATCAAATCAGGCGGGAAGATGGCGATGCAGGTTGGGTGAGCGGCGCTCTGCTGCGCATTGAGGAACCGCCCGCGCCGCCCGCGGCCGAGGCGCAGCGGCTCAGCCAAGAAACGCGCATCGTGGTCGAATTGGGCGATAGCGCCGGCGCGGAAGTCGAGGGCGATGGCGTCTTGGTCATCAATGTGCCGATCGCCGATGTCGATGCCATGCGCCTGACCGCGACTGAACTGGTCGGCGCGGACCTGACCGCTACCGCCACCGGCGCGCCGACGCAGCGGGCGGCATCGACGAGCGCGCCAACAACCGAGCAGCTTGACGCCGCGGGCCCGCCCACGACGCCGCGCCAAAATGTCAACGTTTTCGCCTTTTGCAATGATCCGGCCTTTGGCATTAACGCGCCAGGGGACTTGAGCGCGGGCTCGACGATCAAGATCTTTTGGGCTTGGTTCGCCAGCACCGAGCGCTATCTGCGCCAGCATATCACGAATGCGACGCACGAGCTGCGCGTCAATGGCGCGCTCATCGAGAACGTCGATGTGTATCGTCTGAATCCTTCCCGCAGTGGCGACCAGTATGTCGTTTACTGGTATGTGCCATTCGGTCCCTTGGAAGCCGGACCGCACATTATCACCTACCGCGTCACCTGGCGCAATCCCATTAGCGATGGCTACGCCACGTATGGGCCGGGGACAGGCGCCGAATTTGAAGAAGAAAGCTGCAACTTCGTCGTCAGGTGAGCCGTGACGCCTCCGCTTAATCCATGGGTTGTGGGCGAGCGCGGCGGCGGTCGCGTCCAGCAGTCCGGCGCTGAAATCCGCCTGACGCTGCCACCGGCTCCCGCCTCCCGCTATCACAATGCGCAGATCAGCGATTACAGCGCGTCCGCCCGCGACTTCGGCAATGCGCCGCCGCTGCGCCTGGAATTGCGGGCGCGCGCTTGTGGAGAGATCCGCGGCACGGCTGGCTTTGGCTTTTGGAATCACGCCTTTGCGCCCGGCGAGCGCGGCTTCCGCCGCCCGCAGGCGCTTTGGTTTTTCTTCGGTGGCGCGGCGAATGACATCGCCCTGGCGCAGGGAGTGGCTGGCAGAGGCTGGAAAGCGGCGACTTTCAATGCCAGGAATTGGCGCTTCTTGGCTTTGCTGCCGCTGGCGCCGATTGGCTTTCCGCTCATGCGCAGCCCTTCGCTTTACGATGCGCTTTGGCCGCTGGGGCAGGCGGCCATCGGCGTCAATGAGGCGGCGCTGGATATGACTTTGCTCGAAGCGTTTCATACTTACAGCGTTGAGTGGCGTAAAGATGGCGCAATCTTCAGGGTAGGCGGCGATATTGTCCTGCGGGCGCCGACGGTTGCGCGCAGCCGCCTGGGCTTCATCGCCTGGATCGACAATCAGTATGCGATCGTTAGGCCGCAGGGCAATTTCGCTCATGGCGTCCTTGATGTTGCGCATGAGGGTACGCTGCGCCTCCAAGATATCTCCATCACGCCACTGTGAACGGACCGCGCCTTCGTTCATTGGGCTCGGCAAAGTGAGATGATAAAATGGTGATAAGACTGTCTGATTGGATTGAGTCGCTGAATGGCTGAATCGACCGGCGCGCTTCCTATCGCCGCGCTGCTGGATGCGGTGGAAAACCGCAAGCGGATGCTGCTGGATTATCTGATGCAGGAACGCTTCGTCGAGCGATTTCGCCCGCCGCATATTCGCGATGCGGTTTACAGCTATGTAACGCGGGGCGGCAAGTCGCTGCGCCCGGCGATGGCGATGCTCGCTTGTGGCGCGCTCGGCGGCGATGAAGCGCGCGCTCTGCCCGTTGCCGCCGCTATCGAGGTCTACCACACCTGGACCCTGGTGCACGATGATGTGATCGACCGAGACAGCACGCGCCGCGGGCAGCCGACGGTGCACCACGAATTCGCGCGGCGGGCGGCAGAGGAGTTTGGCTGGGAAGCAGCCGATGCCGAGCATTACGGCCGCGCTGTGGCTTTGCTCACCGGCGATGTGCAGCAAGCCTGGTCTTGGTCGCTGCTGTTTGAGGCGCGCGAGCGTGGGGTGGCGGCGGATGTTGTGCTGCGCTTGGCGCAAGAACTGGCGAGCCAGGTGACACCGCTGCTGGTGGAGGGTGAAGCGCTCGATGTGCAGTATTCGGGGCGCGCGCGCCAACTCAGCGAAGGCGCAGTGCTGGATATGCTCTGGAAGAAAACCGGCGCCCTCTATGAATTTGCCGGGCGGGCAGGCGCGTACGTCGCGCTTGATGAGGCTGCGCCAGACGCGCCGGAAGTTCAGGCGCTCGCTCGTTTCGGCAGCCTCTGCGGCGCTGCATTTCAGATTCAAGACGACATCCTCGGCATCGTCGGCGACGCGAGCCAGCTGGGCAAGCCGGTCGGCTCCGATATTCGCGAGGGTAAATCCACCTTGCTGACGCTCAAGGCGCTGGAACGGGCTGATGAGCGCCAGCGGCGCCTCATCATGCGCAGTTTGGGCGACGGGGCGACGAGCGCGGAAGACATTGCCGCCGTATCCACGCTGATGCGCGACCTGGGCGTCATTGATTATGCGCGAGAGCGGTCGCGTCAGTATGTGAAAAAGGCGCTGGGGCAGTTGGCGATGCTGCCGGACAATGCGTACCGCCGGCTGCTCGCGCTGTGGGCGACGTATCTGATTGAGCGCGAGTTTTGACCAAAGGCGCAGGGCGCGCCCGCCGCTCGTCTGCTGGTCGGCTCTAAATGCCGCCGGGCAACGCCTGGGCGATGCCAGCGTAAAGAGAGGTAGTAGCATAGTCGCAAGAGATGAAAGAGATGCGCATTGATCAAGCACCTGGCGATCATCATATTTGCCACGATTGTCATCTTCGCAGGATTGGCGCAGGCGCAGGAAGCGTCTGAACCCGAGCCTAGGGCTTTGCTGGATGCGGCCGTCGACAAGCTGCAAAGCGCGGATAGCTTCCGAATGGCGATCGAACAGAGCGGGCAGGCTTATCAGCTCGCGCTGACATTCGATGGCGTCAACACCCTGCCGGCGACGCTCGACGGCGCCGAAGCGCAAGTCGTCAGCCCCAACGAGCTGTATATCAGCGCGCGCGTCCGCCTTATCATTCCCTTGGCGATGGACATTTATTCGCGCGATGATCGACAATGGCTCAGCTTCCCCGGCGGCGCGCCCTGGATCCAATTGCCCGCCTTTGACGACTTTGATGTCAGGCGGTTGCTGGCGGCGGGCGATGGCATTGAGAGGATGATGACCGAATTGCGAGAACCGCGGATAGCCGATGCCGAGGCGCTGATCGATGAGCAAAAGGCTTGGCGAATTGAGGCGGGCGCGGCCGGCGATGCGGTCGAGGTTTTGCTCTTCGGCTTAATTGATCCGAAAGACGATGTGGTGATTGACGCGTATATCACCGCCGCCGATGGGCGTCTGGCGCTGCTTGAGATTTTGATGCTGGAAACGGCTGACGACCCTGATACGGCGCCAACGGTGTGGCATGTCAGGTTCTACGACTACGACGCCCCGCGCGGCTTTGAAGCGCCGGCCGGCTGAACTCGAATCGGGTCAGAAGAATATCCGAAATGCAGCGTAAGATTACCCTTCGTTGCAGTCGCGCGCGCTCGTGGGCGAGCCGCCGGCGGGTCCCTACAGCGATATCATGTATTCTGGCGGTTCACTTCTTAGGACATTCGCCGTCATTAATTGCCTGGAAACAAGCTGTCTTCGCCGGCCTTTTCCGTACGCTTGCGCTCGCGGATGAAGTAAATCGGTTTGTGCTGTGATTCGTGATAGGTGCGCATAAGCATATCGGCGACGATGCCGGTGCTGATCAACTGCACACCGAGCACCATCAGAAGGGCGGCCAATTGCAGCAGCGGCCGATCGCCGATTTTGTTCTCGGTCAGCAGCTTGAATACGGTCAGGTAAGCGCCGAGCAGCGCCCCGATGCCGCCGACAAGAAAGCCGGCCGCGCCGAAGACGTAAAGCGGCCGGTTGAAATAGCTGAGAACGAAGACGACCACAATCAAATCAAGGATGACCTTGAAGGTGCGGCCGAAGCCGTATTTGCTGCTGCCCCAATGCCGCGACCGATCTTTCACCGGCACCTCGGCGACGCGCACGCCCATCTGGCTGGCCAGCGCCGGAATAAAGCGGTGCAGCTCGCCATAGAGCTGGACGCCCTTGACCACATCGAAATCGTAGGCTTTCAGCGTGCAGCCGTAGTCATGCAGCTTGATGCCGGTGCTGCGCGAGATGAGGCGGTTTGCCAGCATTGAGGGGATGCGGCGCAGAAAAAGCGATTCCTTTCGGTTTTGCCGCCAGCCGCTGACAATATCATAGCCCTCGGCGAATTTGTCGAGAATCATTTCAATATCGCGCGGGTCATTCTGCAAGTCGGCGTCAATGGTGACGACGACTTCGCCACGCGCGGCATCGAAGCCGGCCGCCAGCGCCGCCGTCTGCCCGAAGTTGCGCCGGAAGTGAATGATATGCCAACGTTCGTCGCGCGCTTGTACAGCGTTCAGCATCTCGTGGCTGCGATCCTGGCTGCCGTCGTTGATGGCGATGACTTCATAATCGCGTCCGATCGCGGTCAGCGCCGCGGTCAGCTCCTTGTGCAAGCTCTCGATATTACCTTCTTCATTGAATATGGGAATGACGACGGACAGCGGCAATTCGGGCGCTTCAATCTGTTGCGGCGCGACGCTCATGGAACTACTCCGCTGATTTCACACGGTAATTCTAGCATTGCGGTATTGGCTTAGCCAGTTTGCGCTCCGGCGGGTGTGGTGAATTTCATTGATAGCGCGACAAATCCCCCATCCCCCGGCCCCTTGCCGTAGTGCAGTGTCTACGCGCGCCCCACAAGGA
>JAPPFH010000102.1 GCA_028875185.1 Chloroflexota bacterium
ACCCGGACATATTCCACCGAGACCCTCACCACTTCACTCTGATACTAAACACCTATGATTGCAGCAGCGCCACCGCCTCGACCTCAATCAGCGCGCCAATCGGCAAGCCGCCCGCCTGCACCGTCGTGCGCGCCGGCGGATCCTTCGGGAAGAACTCGGCGTAAACAGCATTAAATGCGGCGAAATCGTTGATATCGGCGAGGAAGACGGTGGTCTTGACAACGCTTTCAAGGCTGCTGCCAGCGCCTTCCAGCAGGCCCTTGATATTGTTCATGACTTGGCGCGTCTGCGCTTCGATGCCGCCCGCGCGCAGATCGCTGGTTCCTGGCATCAGCGGAATCTGCCCGGCGGTGAAGACGAAGCCGTTTGCGATGATGCCCTGCGAATAAGCGCCGACGGCGGCCGGCGCCTTGTCGGTGGAGATGACTTGCTTTGGCATGAGCAGCCTCCTCTAGGCTCTAGAAAAGCGTACCAGGATTGTGGTATCTTTTCTCGGGCTGTCAAGGGAAAGGACCTGTCGTTGACTCCGAATGACCGCAAAGCGGCGGATTTCGCGTCATCCGCCAAGAGAAATTGGCTGCGCTGGTTTTACCGCACAATGCCCCCTCCCCCGAGCGCTCTGGCGATGCTGTCGCTAATGGGCGGCGTTTTTCTCATGCTGTCGGTTTCGCTCGTCTCTACGCGCAGCGAAGCGCAGACTGTGCCCGATTGTCCTTGGCCCGTAGGCGATACGAGGATTACCGCTTCCGTGACATATACCCTGACCGAGGACTGCAAAGTCACGGACAGGATGCGGATCTTTGGAAGCGGCACGGTGGTCACGATCAATGGCGGCGGCTACTCGGTGGACGCCAGCGCTTTAAGAGCAAGCAAATCCATCATTGCATCTTGGCCGAATACCAACTTAATTGTAGACAACATTACTTTCATCGGCGGTGGACGAAACCACGCGGCAGCGCTGCACTTGGGGGACGGCGCGACCATTAGCAATACGACCTTTCGCAATGTCTACAGAAGCGCAATTGCTGCCAGCGTGGGCGTCGGTGGCACTTACACCCTGACAAATATCTTGGTAGAGGATGTCCAGGGCCGTTTTTTTAACTATGCCGACGCGGCTATGGCGGTTTCCGCAAACAACAACGCAGTTTTCACCATCAACAACATGGTGGTTCGCAACGCGTTGCAAGGCAATGCCGCAATTGGAATCATTCGCAACGGCGGAGCGACCGTCACCATGACCGGCTGTTTCACCGCCGATGGCGTCTGGCCTCAAGTTTTTTTGGCGGCGTCGATACTTCTGGAATCACGGGAGAATGCAGCGGCAGCATCGGCAACGGCGGGACAGCCGAGCGCCAATATCCGCCAGCCCCAGCCTCAGCCTGCGGAATGCCCTTGAGCGGGTTTGTTGAATCGGACGTCAGCTATACGCTCAGCGCCGACTGTGAGATGAGCGGCACGCTTTTTTTGGTGAATGGAGCGACTGTCACAATCGATGGCAATGGGCATGCCATCTCCCGCGACAGCGGCACAATGTTGGCCACAGCCGCAGATCTGACCATTCGCAATATGGTGTTGAGCAATGTTGGCGGCCGACCTATTTTTGGTCTGCATCGCAATCAACTGCGGGCAGAGCGCGTCACATTCCGCGAAAACGGATCGCCCATTGTCCTAGCGGACCAAAGCGCCACACTTGAAAATGCGCGGTTTGAAAGCAACGTTTATGCAGGCGCCGCGACAGCAAGCCGGGCTTCCGTCCTGCGCATCCTTCATGGCAGCGCGGTGACAATCCGCAACGCGGTTGTTAGTGACAACAGCGGCGGCCAGAGCGCCATCTATGTCGGCGTCGCCAATGCTTTCGGAGACTCGCCCAGCCTCAACCTCGAAGGCTGCCTGACGCTGGAGAACAACAGCCCCGCCGATATCATCGACGGCGGCAGCTACCTGACCGATAAAAGCACAGGTCCATGTGAAAATCCGGATCAAATCGGATCTCCCGACCCCGCTAGTTCCGCCCCGTCCGCGCCCAGAATCGCGGACAAGTCAAAGCGCGTCCGCCGCCCCGAATACACGCAAAAGAAAGTGCGCACCTGCCCCGAGCTGGCGCCGGAGATCCTCGTCACCGATATGACTGGAAGCACCCAGTGCCAGCGGATCGGCGCTAGAGGGGTCGGCATAACCCATGTGCTGGAGGCCGGCTTGATCGATGCAGTCGATGTCTGGAGCTGGGTAGCGCAGGACACATCGGTATGCTTCCAAGCCAGCGGCGCCGCATTGGTCTTCCTGGATGCGGCTTATGCGCCGCGCAGAGTCAGCGTACTGCCGGTTCAGCGATTCAACGGCTTGACTTGCACGACGATTCACGGCGAAGGTTCGGTGGTTCTGCTCCACTCGCTGCCAGCGGGGCTGGGTCAGCGCCGATTATGTCGATGAAGAGGGCAAATGCGCTTAATTCATCCCCCGCCGGGCCATGGCAGCGCCGCAGGGATGAGCGGGATATACTCGGCGGTGAAGACGAAGCCGCCAGCAATGACGCCTTGCGAATAGGCGCCGACGGCGGCCGGCGCGTCGCTGGTGGAGATGACTTGCTTTGGCGTGAGTTGATTCCTCCGGGCTGTTGGAACGCCTACCAGGATTGTGGTATCGTTAGAGTGGCTGTCATGGGAGAGGACCAGTCGATGCAACCGAAGAATCGCAAGTCAGCAGCCGGGCAATCGGAAGAAAAGCTGTTAGCTGACGCGCCGCCTGACGATGACGAGCCGACGACGGACGAGCTTGTGGAAATGCTGCGGCAAGCGCTCCGCGAAGCCGATACGGGACAAACGGCTCCCGCGCGGGCTGTTATGCGCGAGCTTCGCCATATAATGGCTGCTGATGACGACTCAGGTTGACTTAGCGAACATATTCAAACGACAACTACGGCGCCTCTCACGCAAATATCCTTCCGTGGCTGACGAGGTTGATAACATAATTGAGTCGCTAGAATAAGGCGGTAGGCCTGGCGCAAAATTGGCAAGGTTGGACAGGACTGTTTATAAGGTTCGTCTGCCAAATCGTTCCGCCGGGCGAGGAAAGAGCGGCGGATTCCGCGTCATCTACCAAGACCGCGATGGCGAACTGGTGCTATTGTTGCTGATCTATTCCAAGACTGAGCGCGCAGACATGCCCGACGCGCTAATTCAACGCGTCATTGCAGATTATGATGGCTGAAATCTGAAACCGCGTCTTCCCTGCCCAGCACAAATAAACTCTAGCCCTCCCGCCGCCCATGACAGCGCCGCAGGGATGAGCGGGATATACTCGGCGGTGAAGACGAAGCCGCCAGCAATGACGCCTTGCGAATAGGCGCCGACGGCGGCCGGCGCGTTGCTGGTGGATGTGACTTGTTTTGGCATGAGTTGATTCCTCTAGGCTGTAGGAATGCCTGCCAGGATTGTGGTATCTTTAGTGTGGCTGTCAAGTGAGAGGAACTCCGATGGGTCCCATTGAACGCAAAAAAGCGGCGGAGTTGATTGATGAGGATAGCGTGTTCACCTCGGCGATAGACGATGACGAGCCGACGGAAGAAGAACTCCGGGCAAGCGTACGGCGCAGCATGCAACAGGCGCTAGCTGGTGAAACGCGTTCAGCAGACGACGCGTTGGAAGAGATTCGGCGAGAGCTAGCGAGTTATGCCGACGCGCGTCAGGACCACTGAAGACTTTGATAAACAACTCGCAAGAATCGCTCGCAGATTTCCATCAGCGCTTGACGAAGTTGGCGAATTCATTTCACGACTGAAAAGCGATGAGCTTTCACAGCTTCCTGGTCGCAGACTTCGCCGCGTTGGCTATTCCGTGTATAAAGAAAGACTGCCGAATCGATCGGCGCGTCGGGGGAAAAGCGGCGGGTTCCGCATCTATTATTGGGTACGCGGGCAAGATTGCCTGATTCTAGTTGCCATCTGTTCCAAGACGGAGCAAGAAGGCATCGTCGAATCTGAATTGCGCCGAATGATCGCGGACATCTACTAGCTATAGGCCGCGCCATCCGCTAGCCCCCCCCCCGCCGCCCATGACAGCGCTTGAACTTCAGTCCGCTGCCGCAGGGGCAGGGATCGTTGCGCCCGGCCGCCGCGAAAGCCCTTTCCAACTCGGCATCGTAGCGCGCCAACTCCAGGATCACATTCGCCGGCGGTCGCCGCGCCGCTGGTGGAGATGACTTGCTTTGGCATATCGTATCCTTTATAGCTTGTTGCTGGCGGTGGCTAAGCCTGCATTTTTAGTCTGAAGGCGGATGCAATCCCGCGTCAACCCAACGCTGTCTCGCGCGGACTGCCCCGCGGCGGTTGATCCGCAAGCGCAACACGGTTGCTCTGCCGACCGCAGTCAGCCCTACCAGTCGTGTCCTCGCCTCGTCCCAGCGAAAATGCTCAATCCAGTTTTGGATTCTAGGATTAAACAGGCCAGTTTCGACGCCGGTTTCAGGATCAATGGCAGACACAAAATCTCGCTTGAACATATTGCAACCCACGCAGGAAAAGCTCAAATTGCTAAGCGTAGTCTCGCCCTTACGTATCAATGGGATAATATGGTCGATTTCCATCACTATTACGATAGATTCTTGAGTCTGGCAATACTCGCATTGTCCTCGCGCCCGTTCATTTACCTGTTGCCGCAGTCTTTCAGGGATCCATACCACGCGTTATGCCCCAAGTTTGAGCAGTTTGTCGATATCGTGACCACGCCTTTTCAGTAGCAGTAAGGCCTCTGAGCGCAGCAGAACCTGATGATCATACTTTGCGACCAAGTCTTCCATTTCGACGATCTCTTCCTCAGTGACCTCCCCAAATTGACCGAGCTGCATTAGTTCCCGTAGGCGCGTATCGAGCGGCGAAGCCAAGCGCTGATGCACGACAGCTACCAGTTTCTCGTCCGTAAAATCTTTCAGCTCCTCTGGCTCTAGCTCCTTTTCAGTCAACTCTCCAAACAGCAGGGAAAGTCCATCCAAGATTACCGACTCTGCCGATCGACCGCTTTCACCAGCGATAGCTTCAGCGCGCTCATAAATTGCGGCAGGCACCTTCAGTTCCTTTGTTGGCTCTTCCATGCGTATTCCACCTTCACGTCGCCTAGCTCCATGGTAACCGACTGCTTCCGTGGCCGACCGCTACCGCCCCAGCCGCCCATGACAGCGCTTGAACTTCTTCCCGCTGCCGCAGGGGCAGGGATCGTTGCGCCCGGCCGCCGCGAAAGCCCGCTCCAACTCGGCATCGTAGCGCGCCAACTCCAGGATCACATTCGCCGGCGGTCGCCGCGCCGCCAATTCGCGCGCCATGAAATTCATCGTCGGCCGCACATGATTGAAAAAGGCGCGATAACCGGCGCAGAGGTAATTCAAGCCGGGCTCGCCAGCGGGGGTCGATATGAAGCGATTCTTGGGGCAGCCGCCATTGCAGACGAACTTCACTTCGCAATCCAGGCAATACTGCGGCAGCGTATCGCGCTTGTCTTGGCCGAACTTGATCTGCTCGTCCATCACCACGATCTCGCTCAGCGGCACATCCATGATATTGCCCAGCTTGTAATCGGGCTCGACATAATGATCGCAGGAGAAGACATCGCCATTGTGCTCCATCGCCAGCGCCAAGCCGCAGGTCTCGTCAAAGATGCATAGCCCGGGCGGCGCGCCCGTCCAGGCGGCCAGCGCGATATCGAAGATCTGTACAAAGACTTGCCCGACATCGCGCCGCACCCATTGCTCGTACATGTCGATGAGGAACTGCCCGTAGCCAGCAGCCGTGATCGAGCGCTCGGTAACCTGATCGCCCTCTTGATAACCGGTGTCGTTGTCGCGCTCGACGATGGGGATAAACTGCATGAACTTGGCGCCCACCTCATCGCGCAAGAACTCATAAACGCGCGCGCCCTGCCCCTCGTTGGCGGCGTGCACGGTGGTCAAGATGTTATATTCTGCGCCGTGCTTCTGCAGCAGCCGAATCCCCGCCATTACCTTGTCGAAGGTAGGATTGCCGCCCTTGTCCACGCGGTAGCAGTCGTGCATATCCCTCGGACCATCGAGGCTGACGCCCAGCAGAAAGCCGTTGTTCGCGAAGAAATCGCACCATTCGTCATCCAGCGTGACCGCATTGGTCTGCAGCGCATTCGTGATGCGCATATGCGGGCGCTTGTGTTTCTGCTGATAACGGACCGCCTGCTTGAAGAAGCCCAGGCCCATCAGCGTGGGCTCGCCGCCTTGCCAAGCGAAGTTGATGTCGTTGACCTGCTGCGCTTCGATGTATTGGCGGATGTATTCTTCGAGCAGGTTGTCCGACATACGGAATTTGCTGCCCGGGTAGAGCGCTTCTTTGGAGAGGAAATAGCAGTACTTGCAGTCGAGGTTGCAGATCGCGCCCCGCGGCTTGGTCATCAGGTGGAATGCGGTGGGTTGCTGCGTGGTGGTTTGCATGGTGGGGAGTATAGCTTAATTTGGCGCGGTGGCACAGAGGGGCGTAGAAATGCGGCCAAGAGGTGGATGTGGTAAAGTGAAGGATCGGCTAAAAGCAAATCAAGGAATCATAAGATGAGCCTGTTCGATTCATTAAGCGCGATTTCGGAACAGATAAAGAATCAGCGGCATCTGATAAACAACGAAGCGGCGACAGAAATGGTTTCTGTGAGACCGTTCATTCGCGCGTTAGACTACGATATTTTCAATCTCGCCGAGGTTGAGCCGCAATATACCGCCGACCCAAATTCGAGTGGGACCGATCGCGTGGATTATGTGATTAAGCGCGAAGGCGATCCTATCATGTTGGTCGAAATCAAATCCGCCAATACGACTCTCAACCCAAATCATTGGAAGCAATTGCACAGTTATTTTGTTGCGCTTGATGTGGAATTCGGTGTGCTGACGAATGGCTTGGAATACCGCTTCTATACCGATACCAAGAAAAGCAATGTAATGGATGAAGCGCCCTTTTTGACTATTAACATGCTTAAGCTGGACGCGGCGCAGGTCAATACCCTCGAGGGCTTTAGCAAGTCGCGCTTCGCCCCAGAACAGACTTTGCGCAAGATAAAAATCAGTAGCTTGCTGGATAAGGAGCTCAGCAAACCGTCAAACGAATTCGTCAAGCATTTCGCCAGACAAGTTCATTCGGGACCCATTTTCCAAACTGTAATAGAAGAATTCAGGCCGCTGGTTAAGCGCGCCTGGGATGACTTGGTTGACCAGGAAATCGCGCGGCGCTTGCGCAGGCCCGCGGACGGGGATGTTGCAAAAGCTGTGGAACACGCTGACCAGGACAGCGAAGACACGACAGACGAGACTGAGACTTTGCCCGACGTAACTGCGCTCGTCCCTCTGTTTTTAAGGTATAAGGGCGAAATCCTGTTGGAAGACGCGACGCTCACGCTCACGCCAGAAGTGGACCTGCGCCGTAAGGAATGCATTCGATTTCAAGGCAAGGACTGGACTATCGGCGGCGGAGCAAGAGCAATAATCTACCCCACAATTGCTCCCGCGAGGCCCAGCATGAACGGATACGGCTATTGGAGAGTGGTTGATCCGCTTGATGGCAAGGATCATGGAATTTACAAGATCTGGGAAAACCAAGGGTTGGCGGCAAGACTACTTGAGGCGCACGGCAAAACGCCGCCCTCGTAGCTAGCAGTACCGCAAACTAACCCTGCGTGACTATAGTGTCTTAATGTCTTGGTAGTCCATGCAATTCTCCGCGCCCTCTCTGCCACTGTGGCAAATTCAATTCCCTACCGCAACTTCCCCAGCACATCCACCAAGCCCACCGGCAGCTCGCTCACGAAACGCAGCCGCTCTTTGCGCGTGAATCGGCAATATTGGCGTCGCCGTGATATACTTTCGCAAATATAGTTGGATCGTCGACGAAAGGTACAATGATGGAATTGCTGGAGAATCTGCGTGATCTTGCGGCCCAAGTCGAGCAGAGACTTCCCGCCGCCAAACGGAGCGAAGCGAATACCAGTCAATTTCTGATACTACCTTTCATTGAAGCGCTCGGCTACAGCGTCCACAACCCAAACGATGTCGAGCCTGAGTTCACCGCGGATCTCTTTGCCAGCAGCACAAGAGTCGATTACGCGCTTAAGAAAGCTGGCCAGCCGATAGTGTTGATCGAAGTGAAACGCGCCAGCGTCAATCTCGAGCGGCGCCACACAAAACAGCTGCACTATTACTTCAGTTCAAAACTCGACGCTAGGTTCGGCATCGTTACCAATGGATTGGAGTATCGATTTTACTCAGATCTGGATCGGCCAAATGTTATGGATGACGAGCCGTTTCTGACCCTAGACATGCATAACCTAGACGAAAGCCTGATTGCTGAACTAAAGCAGTTCACGAAGTCCGGCTTTGACCGAGACAGAGCGGTTCAGTCGGCGCAGGTTGCCAAAGACCGTCAAATCATACGCCGGGTATTGAAGTCGGAGTTTGATCCTCTGTCCCCGAAAGCTGTCGAGTACATTCTTAACGTCTTTCTGCCGGCTGATACGAACGAATCTCGACGTTCAGCTTTGACTCAACTGATCAGACAAGAGTGGCAATCTATGTTGGGATCGCCCCGTGAACCGGTAGTCCCGCCTCCAGTCGACCAGATTGAGCCAGCAGAGTCCCCGATTCCGACGCAACCTGATTTCAAGCCTTTTCTTGAGAAAACGAAATTTCTTGAGAATTACCCGCTTGACGGAAGCGTAAAGGTACCGGTATTTGCAGATTTCAAGGGACATAGATTCGAAGCAAAATTGTCTCTATCTGGCAAACTCCATAGCGCGGGAGCCATAATCCGATACGACGAAGAATGGTTGACCCCGCTCGAAGCGGGCAAGAGGACACGAATGACAATTGATCCAAACGCTACCTATTACGTCAACGGCATGACGTACTGGCAATTGCGTGATCCTTCATCAGGAGAATCGCGCCCCATCAATGATTTGCGATATGACGAAGAGCTTTTGCGCCGAGTACTCAGCAACTCCAAAATGTAGTCTCCGCGCCCTCCGCGCCACTGTGGCGCACACCCTACCGCAGCTTCCCCATCACATCCGCCAAGCCCACCGGCAGCTCGCTCACGAAACGCAGCCGCTCCCCGCTCACCGGATGTTCAAACGCCAACTCATACGCATGCAGGAACTGCCGCTTCATTCTCACCCGCTGCTTCCTGTACCCATAGACGGCATCGCCCACCACTGGGCAGCCGATGAAAGCCATGTGCACGCGAATCTGATGCGTTCGCCCGGTCAGCAGGCGCAGCCGCACCAGCGCGCGGTCGCCCTGGAAGTCGTCATCCAGCAGCTCGAATTCGGTCTGCGCCGACCTTCCATCGCGCCGCACCGCCATGCGTTTGCGCTGCCGCGGATCGCGGGCGATGGGCGCGTCAACGATGCCGCGATTTGACGCCGGTCGCTTCTCCAGCAGCGCCAAGTAAACCTTGTCCACCGACCGCGCCTGAAACTGCGCCATCAGCGCTAGCAGCGTCGCCTTGTCGCGCGCCGCTACGATTAGCCCGCTCGTGCCGCGATCCAGCCGGTGGACGATGCCCAGCCGTTCGCCCGCCTCCGGGTCGTCCATCATATCCGCCAGCTCCGGGTAGCGCGCCAGCAGGGCATTGACCAACGTGCCACTCTCGTTGCCCGCGCCCGGATGCGCGATCATGCCAGCCGGCTTGTCGATGACCGCCACGTGCTCGTCTTCGTAGATAATTTCCAGCGGAATGTCTTCCGGCTCGACCGATGCCTCTTCACGCGGCGGGACGCGAACCACAATTTGCTCGCCGCCTTTGAGTTTGTAGCCGGTCTTCCGCGCCGCGCCATCGACCAGTACACAGCCGGCGCGGATCAGCCCCTGCACTTGCGCGCGCGAGAAGCCTGGCAGGTGCGCCAGCAGGAATTTGTCGAGGCGCTCGTTTGGCGCGTCGGCGACGAAGGTTAGTCGATTTTCTGGCATGGATAGTTGCCGAGCAGGTATTCCCGAATACGTTGCCGAATGCGAGAAGCGGCATTCATTCGCAGAACGAATACTGTTGTCCGCCCTTCGGGAGTGAGACCAGTAATGGACGCATCCGGGTTGACGCGAAAATGCTCATCCCAGCTATCCAATCGCGGATGATACAGCCTAGTCAGTTCGTCGGTTTGCGGGTCATATCCAGCAACATTCGCTCCTTTATAGCTGTTGCACTCCAGGCAAGCCAGGCAAAGATTGTCGTCTGTATCTTCACCGCCATGGCTAATGGCGATGATATGGTCAATATGAAAGTCGGCGGACTGTTCGCCTACTCCGGACAATATTCACAGCACCCCAACGCTTGCGAACGAATTGCGCGACGTTGCCGCGCTGAAATTGTCAATCGTCGATGCCCTTCAATCGAAGACGAGTCTTTACTTTCAGTAACGCCAACATCCTGTTGGCTCGGATAAAGTCCTCCAATTCACGCTCTTCATAAAACGTCAGTTCGCCTTCGCCGTTTCTATCCAGCAAATCGTGCACTCTGTCTTGCAAATCATCGGAAAACCGATATGCGAGCAATTCCTCGTCGGACGGGTCAGAAGCCAAAAACTCGGCAACAACATCAAGTACGTTCAGTGCAGGCGTCTCTATCATTAGGCTTGCTCCTTCACCACTGCCCAATTATACCGCGTATCCCAGCGCGATTCATCCAGGGACAACTACACCGTCCCCAGCGCCGAACTCAAAAGCGCGGCGACAGCCCCAGCGACCACAATCGCCAGCAGCAAGATCAGCCCCATGCGGATCAGCTGGCGCAGTGCCTGCCGCTCCGCCGGCGTCCAATCCGTCTCGCGTTTGCGCTCGTCCGTCATTTCATCGCCCATTTGTCAACATTGATTGACCGCGCCAGCAACAGCAGGCCCGCCTGGCATCATTATATACGCTTGATTGCCAGCTTAGACGCGCCAGCGGGCAACGCTTTTTCGACCGCCGACAATTTAAGTTATACTGTGCAATTGGGCAGGGAGAATACAGATGAAAGTCTTGGTGACCGGCGGCGCCGGTTATATCGGCAGTCACGTTGTGCAAATGCTGACCGAGCGCGATTATCAAGTGGTGGTTTTCGACAATCTGATCAAGGGCAATCGCGCCGCCGTGCATCCCGACGCGAGCTTGATCGTCGGCGATTTGCATGACCGCGCGGCGCTGGCGCGGCTTTTCAAAGCCCATCAGTTCGACGGCATCATGCACTTCGCCTCGCAGATCCTGGTCGCCGAGAGCATGCGGCAACCCTTTGACTACTTGCGCGATAATTTGTATACATTTATCAATCTCCTCGAATGCGCCAGCCAGCACAGTATCAAGCGCTTCATCTTGTCCTCCACCGCCAATCTTTACGACCAGCCCGAGCGCGTCCCCATCGACGAAGGCGAGGCGCTTACCCCGGGCAGCATTTACGGCGAAACCAAGTATGTGGCCGAGCGGCTGCTCGCCTGGATGGACCGGCTATACGGCATCAAGTATTGCTGCCTGCGCTATTTCAATGCCTGCGGCGCCCATCCGGATGGCCATATCGGCGAAGCGCATGATCCAGAGTCCCACCTCATCCCGCTCGTTCTGCAGGTTGCATTGGGGCAGCGCGAGGCGATCGAGATTTACGGCGCCGATTACGATACGCCCGATGGCACCTGCATCCGCGATTATGTGCACGTGCTCGATTTGGCGCGCGCCCACATACTGGCGCTGGAAGCGCTGGCGGATGGCGAAAGCCGCGTCTACAACCTCGGCAGCGGCAGCGGCTACTCCGTCCGCGAGGTGATAGAAGCCGCGCGCAAAGTCACCGGGCGCCCCATCTCCGCCATCGTAGCGCCCCGCCGCCCGGGCGACCTGCCCATCCTGGTCGCCGATAGCGAGAAGATCGGGCGCGAGCTGGGCTGGGAGACCGATTTTAACAACCTCGAGACCATCATCGACACCGCCTGGAATTGGCACCGGCGTCATCCAAGAGGATTCGAATCCTGAAGTGGTGAAATAGCGGACTGGCGCTGTATCAGCTTCTGTTCAGGGAGGTGCTGATATGACCCGCTTGGCAGTCTTGGCTGATATTCACGGTAACCTGCCGGCGCTGGAAGCCGTTATTGAAGACATGGCGCAATTCGCGGTTGATCACGTTGTCGTCGCCGGCGACAGCATCAATGTCGGCCCCTTTTCGCGAGAGGTGCTTGAAGTCATCAGCGCGCGCAACTGGGCGGTCATCCGCGGCAACAACGGATATTACGTCACCGAGTACCAGACACCGCGCATGCCGGCGCATTGGTCCGCTTTTACTTTGCCCCCCTGGCTCAAGGAACAGCTGGGCGCCGAGTGGATCAACGTCATCGCCTGCCAGCCAGACACGCTCTCGCTGCGCTTCCCGGACGCTGCGCCCCTGCGCGTTTTCCACGGTCTGCCCAATAACCCCTGGGTCGCCATAACGCCGCTTTCATCTTCGAGCGACATCAAGGCTTGGCTCCAGGATACTTCCGAAGAAACCGTCATCTGCGCCCACAGTCATATCCCATTAGAGCGGCAAATCGAGCGCTGGCATGTCTTCAATCCGGGCTCGGTCGGCATCCCGCTCGATGGCTTGCCGCGCGCCAGTTACATGATAATTGACGGCGACCATACTGGCTGGACCCTCGCCGCCCATCGCCGCGTCTCATTTGAACACAAGCCCATTTACGACGCCTTTGACAAACAGCGCTTTGTCCAGCGCTGCGGCGTCGCCGCGATGCTGCTGGCGCAAGAGTTTCAGACCGCCCGCTTGTGGCTCTGGCCCTTCTTGCAATGGAAGCAGCGCCATCACCCTGGTCAAGCGGAGTCCGTCGAATTATTCGATCAATTCATGCGCTTGGACGACATAAGCTCCTACCGGCCAGCTGAATACCGTGATTTGACGCCGGATCTCTTTCGCGACTCGATCGTCATCACGTGATAAAATATCTCATAGGGAGACATTCCAAGCATTAAATGCAAATGACTGTGGTCGGAAAGAACTCTTCAACATAATTGAATTGTCGTAGGGGCGAGTTGGTGGCTTGCCCACTCGTACCATTTTCATTCAGCTTATCGTTCCGCGCCTAACTTGGATTTAAACTATAGGTTCCGCCGCGAGGAATAACCCATGTGCCGCAATATCCGCACACTATTCAATTACGACCCGCCCAGTACAAGCGCCGACATCGAAGCGGCAGCGCTGCAATATGTGCGCAAGGTCAGCGGTTACCGATTCCCTTCAGCCGCCAACGAAGGCGCTTTCCAGCAAGCCGTCGCCGATATCGCCAACGCGACCGCGAGCCTGCTCGCTTCGTTGGAAACCAGCGCCCCGCCACGCGATCGGGGGGCTGAAATTGCCAAGGCGCGCGCCCGCAACGCCAAGCGCTTCGGGGCGGCATAAGCCGTTTACAGGTCCCCGCCCTTGCGCTAGACTACGCAGCGTAGCGGCAAGGCTTGGCGGAAAACACTTATGGCACTCAGCGGCGTGTCCATGCGCGCTATCATCATGGAGAATATCGGCAAGCCGCGCGTACTCAAAGTGTCGAGGATCCGCACCCCAAAAGCCGGACTAGGCCAAGTCCTGGTCAAAGTCCACGCGACATCCGTCAACCCCAGCGACTTATATCTGCGCAGCGGCCGCCTGATCATCCGCAAGCCAATGCCGCATATCCTCGGCGCCGACCTGGCGGGTGAAATCGAGGCGGTCGCGGACGATGTCCAAGGCTGGCGGGTCGGCGAGCGCGTCCTCGCCTGCGCCGAGGCTTTAGGGCGCGAAATCAACGGAGGCTACGCTGAGTATTGCGCGCTGCCAGCCGAACACTTGATCCCGCTGCCGGACGCGCTCGATTACCAATCGGCAGTGGCGGCCGGCGCCAGCTTCGCCGATGCCTACCTCGCGCTGGTGACCAATGGCAAAATCAAGAAGGCGGACATGGTGGTTGTCCGCGGGGCAGCCAGCGCAGTCGGTTCGTCCGCCGTACAGATCGCCAGCGCGCGCGGCGCCAAGGTCATCGCCATCAGCAAAGGCAATTTCGCCGGCAGTCTGCATGAAACCGGCGCGGATATCGTGCTTGAAGACGCCGGCGACGATCTCGCGCGTCAGGTCAAGGTGGCGACCGATGAACGCGGCGCCAGCCTCATCGTCCATTGCAGCGACGAACTTAACTTGGCGGAATCAATGGCTATGCTCGCTCATGGCGGCCGGCTTGTCATTGCCAGCGTCTTGCGCAAATCGAAAACCCGCCTTGAGGCAATGGAACTCTACCTGAAGAACCTCACCATCCTCGGCTCTACCGGCTCAATCAGACCCAAAGACTGCCAGACCCTGCTCGCGAATCTGGCAAAAGGGATGTACAAGCCGCTCATCGACCAGGTCCTGCCTTTGAGCCAGGCGCGCAAAGCGCACAGCAAAATGGAAAAAGAGCCCGGCTTCGGCAAGATAGTTCTCGTGCCGGATTCGATCCTCGAGGCGGCGGAAAAACCGGACAACTGGATCCCGATTGAATAGGTACATTTCCGAAGCTAACGCTTCAGTTTTCTTCTCCGCAGAAAGCACAGAACCTGTTTCACGGCAGCGATGAGCTTGATTTCTGTCTGGAAGTTATTCGCAAAACAAGCGAACGGTTGTAAGGGCGCGCGCAGGTTAGTGTCTACGCTACCCGGCGGCTCGCCCACCCGTGCGATAGATTTCCAATTATTTTCGCATGACTAACTTGCTTCTACTGAGGGCGCTGAAAATAAGATCAATACCGCGAAATGCGTCCTCAAGCGTTTGGCTATTGGTCTGTAACCCTCGGCGGAATCTCGTATTGGCGCTTTTGATCGGCCGCCAACTTCCGCTAAATGATTTTTCCTCTGTGATCTCTGTGTTGCCTCCCTTCCTCTGTGGTGAAAAGAGTTGAAACGACTTGCGCCTTACTCAAGCCCCGGATAATCAAGCAGCAGCGCGTCCAGCGCCAGTCTGATATTGGCATTCGTCGAAAGCGCCTCAATCATCCGCCGGGTCGCCGCCAGCGCATCGTACGCGCGCGCAGGCGCTATGCCCATTGCCAAAGCCTGAATCTCGTCGGCGCGGTCGCTATTGCAGGGTTTGACCGGGCAACCGTGGCTTCGCAGCAGCACATCGCGCCAATAGGTTAGCCAGATCTCGAGGATCGCGCGCGCCGCGGCTTTGTCGTTTCCCACACGCTGGCTCAATTGCTCGGCCGCTTTGATCCGCCAAAGGCGACCGCCGTCCACAATTCCGCGCAAGGTATCGAGCATCTCGCGCCGGAATGCCATGGGCTCGTCATCCTGGATCGCATTAAACGCCCAGCCGATTCGTCCGCCGCTCAGCTGGGCGATCAGCTCGGCGCGTTCTGCCTCGCAGCCCCGCTCGACCAGCGCGTTCTTGACCAGCTCCATCGGCGCCGGACGCAGTGGGATCGCCTGCGCGCGACTGCGAATCGTCGGCAAAACGCGCTCGGCCGAATTCGCCAAGACGATCAGGATAGCGCGCGCCGCCGGTTCCTCCAGCGTTTTCAACAGCGCGTCCTGCGCCAATGGCGCGACCAGATCAAAGTCCTCTAATATGGCGATCCGGTAACGCGCCGAGTACGGCTTCAAAGCCAGCAAGCGCGTAACATCGCGGATCGCGTCGATTTTCAGCGGCGCGCCATCGTCGCCCGTCGCCACGATGAGATCAGGATCGCCACTGTGGCCGATGTCGCGGCAGGCGCGACACTTGCCACAGGGCCGCCCGCAGACTTGGTCAGCTTCGCAATTCAGCGCCCGGGCGAATGCCAGCGCCAAAGCGCGCTTGCCCAGCGACGGCGCCCCCGTAAACAGATAGGCATGGCGCTGCCGTCCATTTAGCAGGCTGCGCCGCAGCAGTCCTACCGCCCATTCATGTCCGATGACACCCCAGGGCGCCGCCTCATTCTCGCCATTCATACGCGTATTATACTGCGCCAAGCACGGCAAATGAAAGCGCGCGCCACAGCAGGCCCTAAGGGTAAAACCTCCATAATATATCAGCCTCGCGCATACCGATTGCCCTATAAATCTTGCCACCGACTGGCTAGAATGACGGTAGTATAGATAGTGAAATGACCTTGCCCAGCAAAGGACAACTCCATGCGATCGCGGATGGCGCGCCTTTTTCGTCTGTCCCTCCTGCTCGCGCTGCTCGTGATGAGCGCAAGGGCGCAATCGACGCCGACTGTGACCATTACGCCGGAATTGGGCGAAGCGGAAAGAGCCGTCTTCGCCATCGAAATCGACGGCTTGCTGCCCGACACGCGCTACAACGTTGAGATCGTTTTCCAGAGCGAGGTGGTTTTCGGCAGCGAAGAAGATAGCGACCAGGCGGGCCATATCTATTATCCAATCAGCAGCACCGCGGGTGATTTGCCGGGCGAATATACGCTGCGCGCGCTACTTGACGGCGAGGTAGTGGCCAGCGGCGTATTCACGCTGACAGCGGCTGCGCCCCCTACCGCAGCAGGCGAGTTCCTGGGCGAAGTGACGGTATCGCCTTCGGTGGCGCCCTTTGGCAAAGTACACCAAGCGCGCATCGCCGCGCTCGAACCGCGGGCGCAATACACGGTCGAGATCACCGCCCGCGAGACTGGGCAGGAGGCTTACCGCCGCCCGTTTACCAGCGACGATGAGGGCGTCATCACGCTCGAAATATTCGCCGAAGAAGGCGATGCCGCCGGTCTTCAATCCATCGCCGTTTACGACGCGGATGGCGAATTGGCCGCCGAAGGCGAATTCACAATTCAGCGGCGGCCCCAGCGCCAGGTCTGGGTGGCGCTCTCGCCAGCAACGGTCGCAGTCGGCGGCTCGGTCGAGATCTCGCTGGGAGGCTTGGCCGCCTTCGACAGCGTAACCGCCCAAGTCACCACTGCCGACGGTGTGCTGATCGATACCATTCTGGCGCGCGCGTCCAGCAACGGCGAAGCGCTGCTAACCTATGCCACGCCCGCAGAACTGGCTGCTGGCGCATACCAGCTTGTCTTCTTCATCGAAGGCGCCCGGCTCGCAAGCGCCACGCTAATCATCGGCGATGCCGCGCGTAGCGAAGGCGACGTGACCCTGTCGATAAATCCGCTTCAAGGTCCGATCGGTACGCGGCACACGATTGATGTCGCTGGCTTGGCCGCCGATCAAGCCTTCTCCTTGATCATCCTTGATCCAGCCGGCGCCGAGGAGTACCGCGCTTCTAGTCAGACCGATGCCGCTGGCGAATTCAGCTTGACAATTTCCAGCACCGCGGAAGATGACACTGGCGTCTACACCGTAGAAATCCGCGCCGAAGACGGAGCTGCGCTCTTGGCTGCAGCCAGTTTTGAAGTACGGTCCGCCGAAGACGAAATGGAATCCCTACCCGCCGCTCCATCAGACGAAGACGCGCCCGTCTCCGACGCCACCGTCTCAATCGAGCCGCAGTCGGCGCCGATTGGATCGAGCCATCTCGTCACCGTTCGCAACCTTTCCGCCAGCGAGATCATCGGCATTGATGTCGTCTTCGCCGGCGCATCGGTCTATTCAACCGAGAAGACTGCCGATGACGGCGGCTTTGTACGGCTGGAATTGGTCACCAGCGACAGCGACGCGCCCGGCGATTATACGGTCAACATCCGGCGCGCCAGCGGCAACCAACCCGCCGTCATCTTGACCGCGACCGCCATGGCGGCGCCCGTCCAGGCATCCACCACTGTTGGCGGCGCCGAAGCGATTGCCGGCAGCCTCATCGACGGGCGGGCGGAAATCGTATTCGATGGAAAGGCTGGGCAAGTCCTGCTCATCAGCGTGGCTTCAGACGACTTCGACCCGGCGGCAGCGCTACTAGATGGCGATGATGCCGAGTTGGCTTTCAATGACGACAGCCGCGGGCAAAAAGACGCCCTCATCGGTCCCATGACGCTGCCTTACAGCGGTCAATACGCGCTCTCGATCAGCGCGGCGCCGCTGATGATGCCGCAAGGGGCGCAATCCGGCGACTTCCAGGTCACTATCACGTCCATTTCCTTGATGCCCATCAGCTTTGACACCGATATCCAATTCGCGCTCAGCGCCGATACGCCGGCTTTGTATTTCAGTTTGCCCGTCCAAACCGGCGATAGCCTCAGCGTATCCCTCGATAGCGGCGGCGCGCTCGATACCTTGCTGCAGGTCGTATCACCGGCTGGCGAGGAATACGCCTTTGACGATGACAGCGGGGCGGGCTTCGACGCCGAATTAAGCAACTTGATATTTGACCGCGCAGCGGCTTATGTCTTGGTCGTCTCGACCTTCGATGGCGGCGTGAAGGGCGCGGGTACTTTCACGGTCTCGCGAAATCCAGTCCATTCGCTGGATGCCGGCGCTGTCACCATCGCGCTCAGCGACAAAGCCATTCGCGACCTGGTCGTCTTCGACGCCGCCGAAGACGAGCTGCTCGTCCTCAATCTGGAAGTGATCTCCGGCCATGTGGAAGATCTTTACGTGACCGCGACAATCGAGGGCATGGAAGTCATGTCTTACAGCACGATGGGCGTTCCGGACGAACTGCCGCTCGCCTTTGTAACGCCGATGAGCGGTCGCGTCGTGGTCACGCTGGAGAAGTTCGGCTACGATGACGGCATCGCGCTTGACGTTTCGCTTGAACGCCCTTAGGTTCAACCCTTGCCAATCTTGAGCGCGAAAGTGAAAGGGCGACTTATCAGGTCGCCCGCCAAGATGCAATATTCTTGCGGGCGAGCCGGCGACTCGCCCCTACAAGGCTTGTCCGCTACTGCAGAAAGCCTGTTTTCCGTACGTTTTACCCCATCCCCGGCCCTTCCCGTAGCGCAGTGTCTACGGGAAGGGGGCTGGGGTGTAATCGGAGAGATAGCATAGCCCAGTACCGGACAAGCCTTACACGATTTCCCCATTTAGCCCGCAAATTGAAGGGACTTCGCAACTCAATACGCCTGCAAGCCACGGGCCTCGCGCGCGCCATCGCGCCAGGCTTCTTTGAAATTGTGCGCTGGCAGCTCCTTGACGCGCAAGCCCGACAGCGCCGCCACTTCATGATCGACATAAAAGGCGTCCAGCCGCGCTTTGTATTGCGCCGCGACATCGGGATTCGCCGCGTAAACATTGACCAGCTCTGCCGGATCCGCCGTCAAATCGAAGAGATCGTGCGGTCCCGCCGGATAGCGCCAGACCAGCTTCCAGCGCTCATCGCGGATCATTCTTAAGTCGCCGTATTCGCCGTAACGCGTATTGTCCCAAGGCGTTCGCTCGCCGCGCAGAAGCGGCGCGAAGGACCCGCCGGCGTAAATCTCATGCGCGGGCAAGCCGACCCCAGCCAGCGCGCAGATCGTATGGAAGGTATCGCAATGATCGACATATTGGTCAAGCACTTGCGCCTCCACCCCCGGTCCGGCGATGATCAGCGGCACGCGCAATGAAACTTCGTACATATTCAGCGGGCGGGTGCTGTTGCCTTTGCCGAAGAACCCGTGATGGCCGATGGCGCAGCCATGATCCGATGTATAGATGATGATTGTGTTTTCCCATTGGCCGCGGGCGCTCAGCGCGCCAATAACGCGCGCGACATTGTCGTCTATTTCGGTCGCCGACGCATAATATCCGATATAGCGATCCTGCAATTCCTCGTCGCTGAGCTCGTTTCCGCCTCCTTCGTTGTAGACCCAGGGATGCGCTTCCCAAGGCGGAATATCGGCGAAGGCGCAATCCGCGTATTTTGCCGTCTGGCGCGGATCGTGCTCCTGCTGTCGATAAGGCGAATGGGTGGCGATATAACCGATATTGAGGAAGAAGGGTTTGTTCGCCGGCGCCGTTTCCAAAAACTCAACCGCGTGATCAGTGATGAACCCGGACTTGTTGCCGTCCCGCTCGACCATCTCGCCCTCGCGAACGTAGGGATAGGGACCGTTATGGCTGCCCTGCCAGCCGGGCAACCCGAAGTGATAATCAGCGCCGCGCGGCGGCAAATGCGATTGACCGAGATGCCACTTGCCGCTCAAACCGCAGTGATAACCAGCCGCCGACAAGTAATCGAATAGCGTGCGTGTCTCGCCCAGCCAATCGCGCTCGCCGACTTCCGGGAGCCATTCTTGCAGCCAATCATGAATCCCCACCTGCGACGCAGTCTTGCCGGAGAGAAGGCAGGCGCGCCCCGGCGAACAAACGGGCGTTGGCGTAAATGCATTGGCGAAGCGCGTCCCCAGCGTCGCCAGCGCATCCAGCGTCGGCGTCTGCAAATCGCGATTGCCGTAGCAGCCAGTCGCCCAGGCACCGTGATCGTCAGTCAGGAAGAGCACGATATTCGGTCTGTCGCTCATTTAACATCTCCGACGCGAATGGTAACCTGGCGCCACAAAGTGTATTCGATACGCGCTGAAAAAACCTGCCCCAGCCCATTGGGGTGTAGTGAATGTGGTGATATATCCCTCATTTCCCCCACCCTAAATCCCTCCCCCAAAATGAGGGAGGGACTTCAAAAGCCCGTAATTCCTTGAAAAACTCCCCTTCCCTCCTTGTGGGGGCAAGGGGCCGGGGGATGGGGGTTTGTCTCGCTATCAATGAAATTCACCACTCCCCCCATTGGCAATCGTCGAAGCCCCTAAGTACAATATAGTCGCGAAACCCTAACCAGGAGCGAAGCTCATGCCGCTGGTCTCACAGGCGCAGGTGGAACAATTCCACCGCGAAGGCTATTTCATCATCGAATCCGCAATCCCCGAAGACATTGTCGACTCGTTGCGTTCCGAGTGCATGCGCTTTGTCGAAGCGCACGACCGCGAGCTGGAAGCCAAGGGCATCGCCAGCGATGGCATCACCCACTACAAGAAACGCTATTTCATACATGGCCGCGATGCCGACAGCCCTATCATGACCAAGTTTCTCTTCAGCGATCTAATGGCGGAGATCTGCCGCGCTACCCTGGGCGACACCGCCTACCTGTTTCACGAACAATATGTGGTCAAGGCGGCTGATACCGATTCCAAATTCGCCTGGCACCAAGATTCAGGCTACGTCGGGCATTATCACCGCGCCTATCTCTCCTGCTGGTGCGCGCTGGACGATATGACCATCGAGAACGGCACCGTGTATATATTGCCCTACTCGCGCGACGGGCGGAGCTCGGCAGACGACATCATCGACCACACGGTCGAAGAACGAAGCAACGATAAAGTCGGCTACAAGGGCGATGAGCCGGGCATTCCCGCCATCGTGCCGGCCGGCAGCATCGTCGTCTTCAGCAGCCGCACCTTCCACCGCAGCGGACCCAACATGACCGACAAGTATCGCCGCTGCTACCTGGCGCAATACTCAGCCGAGCCAATCATGAATCGCGATGGCAGCGCCTTATGGGGGCGGGCCGAGCCCGTGCTGCAACATGGCGAACGGGTTGGTCCGCCGGTTTAGCCGAAGAGCTCCAGCGTACCGCGCATCTCCATCGGCAGCGTGAAGATCTGCCAAGCCGCCAGCATCATCAGGGTGAATAGCAGCGCCCAAGGGAGCATGCCCAAGAGCGCCTTTCGCCGATACAGCCGCAGCGCCGACTTCTGCGCCAGCCGCAAACTCCAGAGGAATCCGCCGAGCAAAACCAGCAATTGAATCGAGCCAATCAGGTTCGCATCCAGGCTGAAGCTCCAGCGCGCCCAATCGCCGACGCCGCCCAAGAACTCTTGTATCACCGGCACGATCAAGCCAGGACCAATCAGCAGATGAAAGCTGTAATGGGCGAACCAGATGCCAAAGCCGACCGGCACAAAGGCGGGCGCGAATGCGGCGACCGTGTCGCGCATTGAATCGCGCTGGCGGAAGCGCGTCAAGCGCCGGCTCAACCAGGCAGCGGCGACCGCGGCGGCTAAGGGCAAAAGCAGATTGCCGAAGCCGAAAACCAGCAGCAGCGCCAGCAGCTCGCTCGTGATGCCTAGTTCGAGCGCCAGCCATTCTTGCAGCGCATAATAAGGCGGCGCCATGCCAAAGGCGTTTGAGAGCCCCATGAAGGCCAGGGCGATGACCAATATCGACATATCCCAGCGCCGGGGCCAACTATCCGCGCGGCTCAATTCGGCGCCGGACGCGCGT
This sequence comes from Chloroflexota bacterium, assembly GCA_028875185.1. GTDB lineage: Bacteria > Chloroflexota > Anaerolineae > Aggregatilineales > Phototrophicaceae > UBA6055. The sequence continues at coordinate 22,066 of JAPPFH010000102.1, forward strand.
GTGAACAAGCTGACGTTTTCATGCGGGCAGGCGCGGACGCAATCCAGGCATAGCGTGCAATCCATATTGCCGCGCATCCGCGGCGCGAAGAGTTCTGTGCCGCAGCCCAGCGTCCCGCGCGGACCATGCGCCACCTGAAGCTGCAGCCTTTCACCGCCGGCGCCCCCGGGAATCTCATCGACGCGGATCTGCGGCTGCGGCGCGTAACTGCCGTTCACGCATTCGTGTCCGACGCAGCGGGCGCAGACATCCGGCGATTTGACCGCGATGCCCGTCGGGGACAGCGTCGAATACACCATATTGAAGGAACCCAGCGGGCAAACATATTTGCAAAAGGCTGACTCGCTGAAGACCGCTTCCAGCAGAAACGAAGCGGCGAAGTAAGCCACGATCAGCCAGGCGGTCAGCCAGGGGCTCGCCCACAGATCCAAATACTCGTAAGCGAAAAAGAGCGCGAACAAGCTGAAGATCGCCAGCCACTTATTGCGCAGGCGCTGCGGAAAGCGCCGCCCCCGCAGCGACAGCCGTTTCGCCAGCGTGCGCGGCAGCGTAAATGGGCAGCCCATGCAGACCAGATTGCCAGCCAGCAGCAGCGCCAGCACCACCAGCCCGCGCAGATGCACCCAAGGCGCCACCGTCGCCAGATTGCGCGCCGCCGCTTGCGGGCCCGTGAAGCCATCTATCACCAGCGCCAGCGCCAGCAAAGTAAAAGGCGCTTGCAGGAGCAGCCGCCCGTATCGGCCGCGCAGCAGCCGCCCCATCAGCGGCAGCCGCAGCGCATCCATGCCAATGGCGGACTGCTGTTGCTCGATCAACGCGGTCTCGCTCACGCCGCCCGCCTATGCCGCGGTCCCGCTAGTCAGCGTATAAACAACAAACAGCGCGTAAATCAGCAGCAAAACCCAGCCCTCTCGCCTGCTCAGCTCGCGCTTGCTGATCAGAAATACGGCGAGAATCAGCGTTGTCGCCACGAGTATGCCGATTGATGTCCAAAGATCGCCCGTCCCGACACTGATCTCGCTCAATCCCAGCAGCGACAGCGCGATCGTCCACGGCAGCGCAAGACCCACCAGCAGATCAAATGTGTTTGAGCCGACCGCATTGGCGACCGCCATGCCGCCCCGGCCCTCGCGCGCCACCTCCACCGACGCCATCAAGTCCGGCGCCGATGTGCCAGCCGCCAGCAAGGTCAGCGCCACAATCACCGGCGGAATGCCGATGCCAGCCGAAAATACGATCGTCGATTCAACCAGCGCATAACTCAGCGCGACGATCAGCGCGATTGAGACGATAAAAGCCCAAACGAAGTTTCTCTCCGGCGCGCCCGTGACCCGCCGCAGCACCGCCTCGACCAGCGATTCCAAGCGATGCCAGCCCGCGACTTTGGCGCCTTGCCGCTCGCTGTCACGTCTGCCCGCGGGCGCATCCTCCGCATAGGGATCCGGATTCTTGAGGACGATGAGCGCACCCATGTAGCCAACGTAGCCGACCAAACCGAGGATCGCCTCAATCAGCGAGACATGCCCATCGACGAAGACCAGCCCCAGATACAGAATTGATATCAGGTAATAGACGATATCGCGCCCGACAGCGAAGATATGAATATGCAAGCCGCCAGCAACCACCGCGGACAGGCCCGTGATCACCAAAATGTTGAAGACCGCCGAGCCGACGATGGTGCCAATGCCGACATCGCTGTGGGCGCCGCCAGCGGTGAACAGCGCCATCAGCGCAATCGCCAGCTCCGGCGCTGACGAGCCAATCGCCATCAAGGAAGCGCCCGCCACTTCATCCGAGAGCTTCAAGCGCGTCGATATCTCATCCAAGCTGGGGATGAAGAACTTGTCGGTGACGATCGCCAGCGCGAGCACCGATAAGAGAATCGCCGCCAAACTCAGTATGGCTTCGCCCATCTCACAGTCTCCCGCCGTTTCAATACAATGCTTACTGCGACACAGAAGTCCATGCGCTGCCCCGCAGCCGAACCCGATGGTCTACCAGCGCGCGATGAGGGCGCGGAAAAGCATCTCGCGCTCGACCAGCGTATCGCGCGCCTCGCAGTCGCGCTCCAACCAATCACGCAGCGCCAGAGACGCCTGCTGATGGATCGCCTCTGGCAAGCGCCAATCACTGCTGAACATGCCCGCCGCCCGCCGCTCCACCATGACCCGTGGCGATACCGGCTTCTCCCGGTAGCGCAAGAGATCGGCTGGTTCCGCGCGCCCGCCGGTGGACTCGATATAGTGGCGCATCGCGTCATCCGTGAGCCAGATGCCATGTCGGATGCCTTCATCTTCAAAGCCCAAGCCACGCAAGATTTCGTCCCACTTGTCTTGTACGATCGCCCAAGGCGGCTGACCCGCGCCGTCCGGCGGGATGTTCTCCACGATGACCAAGGCGCCGCGAAGCCGCAGCAACCGGCGCGCTTCGTCTATGCACGCGCGCCAATCGGGCAAATGGTGGAAGACGCGCACAGCCTGTACGATATCAAAGCAGCCGGCGCGGAATGGCAAATGACGCGCATCCGCCTGCGCCAGCAGCGGAGGCAAGCCGCTGTCCAGCTTGTTTGAAATCAGCCGCATCATGCCCAGCGAATAATCGATGCCGACATATTGCGGCGCAAGCGGGTAGAAAGCCCCCGCGATTAGACCGCTTCCGATGCCCAATTCGAGGATGCGCGCCGAAACGTCCGCGCCCGTATAATCGAAAAGCGCATCGCGATAGCGCTCGACCACTCCTTCACGGTAGCCGCGCGTCGCATCATAAAATCCAACTGCCCTATCGTAATTGATCGGCATAGACCATAGGCAAAGACTGCATCTCCTGCCAGTATAACGCGTATGTCAAAAGGCGGTTGCGCAAACGCTGGGCGGCGGCGCTGGAGGCAAAATGAAAGTCGAAGACATCAAGCTGTATTACGAATACAACGATTGGGCGAACACGCGCATCCTCGACGCGGCGGACAAGCTCACCGAATCGCAGCTGATTGCGCCAAACGAATTTGGCTGGGGCGATCTGCGAGGCGCCCTCGTCCATATCCTGGACGCCGAATACGGCTGGTTTAGTTTTCTCTTCGGCCGCGAAGACGAAGGCATCCTTAATCCAGAGGCATTCGCCGATGTCGCCGCCCTACGCGCGCGCTGGGCTCAGCAAAGCGATATCACGCGCCAGTGCCTCGCCACGTTGCAAGATGAAGACCTCTATCGACTCCATACCAGAGAGCGCGGCGGAAGAACCTATAACTGGACGCTCTGGCAAGTGCTGGTCCACGTGGTCAATCACGGCACGCAGCATCGCGCTGAATCCGCCGCCCTGCTGACTGGCTTCGGGCACTCGCCCGGTGATATGGACATGTCGCTGTTCTACAACATGCGCGATATCAACTCAAGCGAGAGCGACAAAATCAAGCGCGAAGATATCCAATTGCTGCTTCGCTACAACGACTGGGCGAACGACAGAATTCTCAACTGCGCAGAGCAAGTCACGAGCCAGCAACTGAGCGCGGCGAATGACTTTGGCTGGGGCAGTCTGCGTGGCGCGCTCGTCCATCTGATGGAAGCCGAATACGCCTGGCGCGTCCTGCTGAAAGATGGCGATCACATTGAATGGCTGCAGCCGGACAATTTCCCCGATGTCGCCGCCATTCGCGCGCGCTGGATCATCGAACGAGCGGCATTCTGGCGCTATATTGACGGTCTGAGCGATGAAGACTTGAGCAGCGTAATCAGCTATGAGGGCGATGAAATCCGCCACCGCGTCCTCTGGCATTGCCTCGCCCACGTCGTTAATCACGGCACGCAGCACCGCGCCGAGTGCGCCGCCCTCTTGACCGGGTTCGGCTGCTCGCCGGGCAATGTCGATTTCACCGAGTTCTTGCTGGAAGACTGATACAGCTTAATCAGGCACGTTATTTCGGAAGTGGTGAATATTGCGGATATGAGCTACCCAGTTTGACAACAATGTAGGGGCGGCATATCATGCCGCCCGCGTTACACAAAGAAATTCGGGCGATCTGCTAGGTCGCCCCTACACCGTCTTATCAGTGTGTAACCGCGATTTTTGCCACTCCCTTATTTCGGCTGAATAGCAGTAATAGGCACGATTCGCTAAACTTGTATAAAAGAGATGGAATCTCCCATCGCTGTTCCTCACTTGGAGGCTGCTACGTTGTCTCCGCCCGATCTAGTTGTATAGTATCTCGATATCCTGGCGGAAGAGGGTATACCCTCCCTCTCGCTGGGCGCCCTGGATGGCTGGACGCTGACCGACTTCTTCGAGAACCTCTATCTCAACATCGCCGGTCCGGAGATGTATCACAAACTCTTCGTGACGCACGAAGTCGAATGGACCGATCCCACCGTCGTCAGCGCGCTCGAACACTCCGCCGAAGCGGTATCACCGACCGTCTCGCGCCTGGCGGGCGGCTCGGACGGCGCCCTGGCCACCGGTTTCATCGATGCCATAGACAAGTTCATGGCGGGCGAAGCCGGGATCTACCCCTTGGCCAGTTTCGTGCGCAGCTTCGCCGAAGCCAACTTCCCGGGCCAGACCTGCCCCGATGATTTCGGCTTCTTCCAATTCCCGACCATCAACGAAATGTACGCCAACTCGGTCGTTCTCGGCGGCAATTTCTTCATCATGTTCAACGACCGGCCCGAAGTGCGCGAATGGATGAATTGGATAGCCGGCGCCGAAGCGCAGGAATTGATCGCGACCCAGGAAACGGGACCACAGCTCTCAGCCAATTACAACGTCTCCGCCGATGTCTACGCCGAGCCCTGTGACGGCACCGCCGCGGCTATGGTCGCCAACGCCAACCATGTCGCCTTTGACGGCTCCGACCTGGCGCCGGGCGCCATCGGCGGCGATGCCATGTTCACCGGCCTGCAAGACCTGGTCGCCAATCCCGACGCCGTGATGGAGGTCGCCCAGTTCATCGAGGATGTCGCCGATACCGCCTACGACATGTAAGCCAAGTAAACAGTTGGTTTTGAGGGCAGTCCAAGCGGGCTGCCCTCTTTTGCCCTTTCGCTTCCAATCGAGAAGAAACTGTACTGACGTACATAAAATGCAGTCTCGCCGATTCAGCAAACTGATTCCCTGGCTCTTCGCCGCGCCGGCGCTCATATCGCTGACGCTCTTCTTCGTCTATCCCAGCATCGTCACAATTTTCTTGAGCTTCACCCGCGGCACGATCACCACGCCAGCCAAAGAATTCGTCGGCCTCGACAACTATCGCATTCTCCTGACCGAAGACCGCTTCTTCCTCAGCTTCGAAGATGGCGCAATTAGCGGCGCGCTGGTCAACAGCTTCGCCTGGCTCATCATATTTCCGACAGCTATCGTGCTCATCGGTCTGCTGGTCGCAGTCTTGGCCGACAAAGTCAAATACGAAGCCATCATCAAATCCATCATGTTCATGCCGATGGCGATCTCGGCCACCGCAGCAGCGGTAATCTTTCGCCTGCTTTACAATCAGGATCCCAACCTCGGCTCGCTCAATGCCTTCCTGGCGGCGCTCTTCCCCGATTTCGCGCCGATCGCCTTCCTGGGCAGTGTTGAATTCGCCAATCTCGCGGTGATCTTCGCCGGCGTCTGGATTTCGACCGGCCTCTCCGTCGTTGTGCTATCCGCCGCCTACAAAGCCGTTCCCGCTGAAATCCACGAAGCGGGCCGCATCGACGGGGCCAATGCCTGGCAGCTCTTCTGGCGCGTGTCCCTGCCCATGCTCAGCGGACCGGTCACCTTCATCGCCATCACCATGATCATCAACGCGCTGAAGATGATCGATTTGGTGCTGGTGATGACCAAGGGCGCTCCCCGCGGCGCCACCCGCATCATCGGCTACACCGTATTCTGGGAAACTTTCAACAACAACCGCACGGGCTATGGCAGCGCCGTCGCCGTCATTCTCTTGATACTGGTCATGCCATTCATCATCTATCAAGTGCGGCGCGTCCGCCGCGAACTATGAGGACGCCTTGGACGCGCAAAGCCTAAACGTCAGCAGACGCCCAAGCCTGACGGAATCTCTTATCACGCTCACAAGGCGCGGACCGATTCACGCGATTCTGCTGATTATCGGGGTCATCTGGCTGGCGCCATCGGTTGGCTTGGCCGTCACCTCCTTCCGTACGCGCGGCGATATCTCGGCTTCCGGCTGGTGGACCGTCGCGGGCGGGCATCGCACCGTCACCGACCAGATATGGGAACTTGAAGTTATCGAATCTGGCGGGAGCGGTGAAAACACGGTCGTCGGCGGCGATACCATAAGCGGCGAATTGCTGACCGACGCCATTGAAGGGTTACCGGTCGCCACTGTCGGCCGGGTCCGCATTCAGCAGATCATCGGCAACATCACTGTCGAATCGTTTGGCCAGCCCATTGAACTCGCTGGCGTCGGCACGGTCACCATACACGCGGACGGCGCCTACGATTTCGCGCCAGCAGGCGGTTATTCCGGAGCGCTTGTGGCCGAAATTGAAAGCACGGATACACCCTTCACCGCCGAATTCCAGCTGCAAGGCTTTGAATCGATTCAAGGCGAGCTGGAAATCGAGGCAATCGGCGAATCGGAACGCGTGCCCCGCGCCGGCAAGATTATCGTATACGATAACGGCAGTTACGACTTCGAGCCGCGCGCAAGCTTCGTTGGAACATTCGAAGCGACGATCGACCCGGCCGCTGTCACTAACCCGCCATTCACGATTCAATACGCTATGGAGCGCGCCGGTGGCCCGCTATTGACAGCGGATGTTGACACCGATTTGCGCCTGCCGCTTGCCGGTACGCTTCATGTCAGCGCCGATGGTCAGTTCGAGTTCAAAGCCGCGCCTGACTTCGCTGGAACCATCGAGATGGAACTGGGCATTCAGAATCCGCTGCTGACGCTGGAAAACTATGTCGAAGTATTCACGCGCGAGCAGCTGGCCGAACCCGGTTTTGTCAACTTCTTCAAGAACAGTTTCATCATCACCATTCCCAGCACACTCTTGACTATCGTCTTCGCAGCGACGGCCGCCTACGCCTTCTGCTGGCTGAACCTGCCCTTCCGCAATGTCTTCTACCTCTTGTGCATCGCCATGCTCATCGTCCCCATGCAAACCACCTGGATCCCGGTGCTGCGTATGTTGAACGCCGCCGGCTTGATCGGTACTTTCCCCGGCATCTGGATCGCGCACGCCTCCTATGGCACGCCCTTCGCCATCTTCTTGCTTTACAGTTTCTTCCGCGACCTGCCCGCCGAACTCTTTGAAGCGGCGCGAGTCGATGGCGCCTCCGAATTCGGCATGTTCTTCCGCATTGTCATCCCGCTGTCTATGCCCGCCATCGCCTCGCTGGGCATCTTTCAATTCGTCTGGATTTGGAACGACCTGATGAATGCGCTGATTTTCCTGGTCGACCAGCAGAAGTTCCCGCTCACCGTCGGTATTCGCCAGCTCGTCGGCAAATATGCCAACGAATGGGATATTCTCGCATCCAGCGCATTCATCACCATGGTCGTGCCCCTCATCGTCTTCTTCAGCCTGCAGCGTTACTTCGTCCGCGGCGTGACCGCCGGCGCAGTAAAGGGATAATTGACCGATGCCAGCCTCACTCGCGACAGGCTTTACGATGCTCCTTGCTCGACCACTCGCCATTTTCCTCGCATTGGCGCTTTCGCCGCCGGCTTCCGCGCTGACGGTGGTCATCAGCGTACCCGAAGACTATGAGACCATTGGCGAAGCCATTGCCGCCGCCCCCGCTGGCGCCATCATCGAGATTGGCGCTGGAACCTACGCCGAGTCGCTGGTCATCAACGCGCCCGTCAGCCTGCGCCCGGCTGGCAGCGGCGAGGCGCTGCTCGCCCCAGAGATTGACGAGCCAGTCATCACCGTCATCGACACGGAGGCTGTCACCATCGAGGGGCTGTCCATCATCGGCGGCGAATACGGCATCTTCGTCAGCCGCAGCCAAGACGTCACCATCCGCGATAACATCGTCTCGGGCAGTCGCCTGGTCGGCATCAAGGTGCGTCTAGGAGCGGCCGACATCTTGGACAACACCGTCTTCCACGCCCAACCGCCCTACGGCATGGGCATCCACGTCACCAATACGACGCAATGGCCGCCATCGCGGGTTATCGGGAATCTCGTCTTCGGGAATACGCGCAGCGGCATCTACACCAATATGACCGGCATGATTGAGGTGATGGACAATATCGTGGCGGACAACGGCCAACACGGCATCGCCATCACCGAGATGTCACATGCGGATGTCTTCGGCAATATGGTTGTGGATAACGCCCTAACGGGGATTCAACTGCTGGATATGTCGATTGCGCATATCTGCGATAACATCGTCTCGGATACGCGCGGGTCAAGCGAGGCGCCGCAGATCCGCCAAGGCAATGGCATCATCGTTGACTACCACTCCGAAGCCACTTTGTCCGGCAACTCGATCCAGGGCAGCGCCCAGCACGGCATCAGCATCCTCTTTGGCTCTACCGTCTACCTGCACAAAAACACCATCGAGGACAGCGGCGGACGACCGATCTTCATGGATGAAAGCGAGGCGCTTGAAGGGCGCGGCTGCGCGACTGACGAGTGAGCATTTGCATCCTATTCGAATTCCAAAGAATTCAACCCCAGAATGCTGTAATATTCGGCTTTGCGTTCGGCATCATGCAGGATATCCTCAACCGTAAACAAGTAGTTCACGCTAAGTCGGCTAGATTCGATATCGCTCCTAGCTTGCGCAGATAAAGAAACCGCCGTCATAACTAGTACCGTGATTGCACCCGGGCTCTCCTCTTTCGAGCGCCGCAAGCTCTTTATTGCCGCGCCGACGCGTTCGAGAACACCCGCCGGGTCGATGCCACCCTTTACTTCCACTGCGGCCTGGATCCTACCCTTTGTGACGACCTCGATATCCGGCTCAGATCCCATTCGAACAGTACGTCCATCGACGAGATTCAATGCTACTGCTCGACTTGATATGTCTACCGAACTATCACGTTCTATCAAGCCTACACGGTGCAACTGAGATAGCAAATCTCGCCTCATAATCTCTTCGACAAGGTCACCCTTTCTATTCTGCCAAGATCCTTGCGCCTGAGATCCGGCAGCCATACCGCGCCACAAGTCAAACTCGCGTGTTTCTATTTCTTGCTCCTGTTCAATCAATGCGCAAATCAACGTATTCAGCCGTTGGGCAATACGCAGAGCTACCTCAGAGCTTGGAAAACATTCTGTCCGCTCGTAACGAATTGTTGAAAGTCCGACCTGATTCATGGACTTTTGCGACACCATCGACAGCATTCTGTAATAGCCTGCTGAGCGATTGACACTCGTCAGAACAGTTGGATGGGCAAAGACAATGATCGGTTTTATTCCATTGTGGATGATCCTATTCCAAGCCATATCGGAGATGTTGAGATCCGGCAGATCCCAAAAGAGAGTTTCGCCCGGAATACTTTCAATCTGTTCCGCTACTTCCAAGAGTTGCCATTCATGAAGGCGCTGATGAAAGAAAATGCTTTTCTGCAGTTGGTCAAGCGCCCACGCTCGCTGTTTTTCAGTCTGCATCACGAATTCCGGGCTTTTTCCAAATGAGAATGCTTTTTCTTAGCGCCTCGCGCCCGTATTTTCCCATCTGCTGGCTGCTGTTACCCTTTCGCTGTTGAAGAACGTGTATGGATTCCGGCTCGAATCCGAGGCTTGCTGCAATATCGGTCATCAGCAGGTCCACGGGGATGACCTCACCGCTGTAACGTACGTTATCATTAACAATCCCGACGTACGCGCCGGGCTTACAAACGCGAAACAGCTCCAACGTTACGAATGCCAGTTCGGTAAAGTAACCCTCCACCATTGAAATTACGCCTGTGTTATTCACTTCTCGCCGTCGGCTTCGGATTCTCAACGCGTCAAGAATCTCTTGAAATGCTCGGTTTTGCGCCAGCACATCATAGACATAGTCAAATGCACTTAATCGCCCTAGCGATTCATACAGCGCTTGGAGTCGCTTCAACTTTGAACGGTTTTCTACAGTGCAGCTGATCATATCCTGCCTTAACGCTATGACCTCTTTATTGGTCAATCCGAGAAACGCCAACTCGAGTGCATAAGTTCGAGTGTAATCGTATCGGTTGCAATAGGGCGGAGATGTTATCACCGCATCAAACTGTCCGGTATCTTGCCGCGGCAATGCATCCAACACGGTCCCTTGAATGAGCTGTTGCTTGCCGGAATGTACAGAATCGACGTCTGTCAAAGCGACATCAGAGATTATCAAATCCAGCGCCTTGAGAATTGCGGTCTTTACATCCAGTATTGATGCTTTGCGAAATTCCTTGTACGGCCTTTTCCCGGCCGCAACGCGCTTTTGATTTCGCTTGCGAACTTTGTCCGAACGAATGTCCCAACGCAAGAACTGACCGTCTTTACTCGTATAACTTATGTCTTCCAGAATGGAAAGCAGTACGAACTTTAGAAGAGACTTAAGGCTTTTACACGTTACAAGGTTGACGAATTGCTCGTCATACCACATCAACTCCGCTTCAGTGTCCGTATCAAAGGCATGCAGCGTGATTGGTATGTGAGAGAATCGTCGCTGTGACTGTCCAGTAGGTGTCGACTCGACCCATTGGCGTACTGATTTTAATTCCGACACAACGTGTGACCCAGTTTGCGACTTCGCTAGCCATACGATGTCGCAAATCGGCAAGACTTCGATACCCGTGGCATCGAGGCCGCATTCACGCGCAGCGAGCAGCGCTGTCGATACGCCAGCAAAAGGATCCAAAATATGGCTTGGCGGCTTCAAGCCAAAAGACTCAATCAGCTTGTGCACCAGTTGCGCGGAGAAGGCCTCTTTGTACTTGAACCACCGGTGCATCTTCACATTTTTGTTTGCTTGGAAGCTAACAAGACGTCGATTAAATCTCTGTGTTGGCTGCAATATTGAACCGTACTTTAGCTCAAGTTCGATTCGCGCGTCTGTGAACGTCGCTCGGTCAGTCTCGTAGATTTTTCTAAGTTCGCCTTCAATCGGAGCAAAAGTCATTAACTGCTTAATGGCTCAATATCCTTTCGTTATATGCGAACATATGATTCATTATAGTCGATACAGCGAACTTGCTCAAATGGATGCCATTAGAATCAAGCGGACCTACTCCCCCTCCACATCGTCCCGCCGATTGCGCCGCCGCAATAGCTGATCGCCCAGATTCACGACCACCGTATCCTCCAACTTGAACTCCGGCTCCAGCGCGTCGCGGCCAGTCGTCGACTTCGGAACCGCCCGCTGCGCCAACTCAATCGGGGTCGGGCGGCCAGGCCGCGGCTGACGGGGACGGAAGTAGGGGCGATCGCCATATTGCGTCGCCGCCCGCCCTCGTCCGCGCGCGCTGAACAAAGCCTGCATCTGCTCCGTGCGCGATTGATCCAGACCGCGTCCTGTCAGAAAAGCGCGCAAACGCTGCAAGTCGCCGCGCGTGATGATCAGACGGCGCAAGGCAATATCAAAGGGCAGCAGGAGCAGCGCCAACAACACCAGGCGCTCCCATATATCCGTCGCCGCCTGGCGTTCGCCCAGGTTATGCGCGAACACATCGGCCGGTCGCTCCGCCAGGTTCTTGCCGCCTGTGATTTCGGCGATCTCCGCCAACGCGCGCTCATCATGCGGGCGCGGCACATACTCCGGCGAATACGACATCACCCAGCCGTTGAGATCGGTCAAGCTGGTTGCATCTCCGTCCAACTGCGTTTCTCCGCTTACCGTGAGGAAGTAGGCGCCTTCGTTCCGCGGCTCGAATGTCGCTTCATAACGCCCGGGCGCTGTCTGCTGCAGCGGTATGCGGATGCTGGCGCCCGCCGGATTCAGCAATGCCGCGTTCAACTGCAAGCCATCAAGAAACTGACCATCGTCAGCGCGCGCGTCGACCATGATCCGCGCTTTCTCGTTATCCAGTTGGATGCGCGTCTCAAGATTCTGGCTCGCCCCCGTATTGATGCTCCAGGCGACCACCTGCCCCCAGAAGCGCGAGAAGTCTTGCCAAGGCGCCCATTCATTTGCCCAGCGCGCGCTGGCGTCCGATGTCCAAGCGACGACGCGTCCCAAGCCATATTGCCAGGTCGCCAGGATTGGATCGGAATACGGCTCGGGCCCGCTGAGGATGCGCTGGGCGGCGACTTTTGGCGTCGTCGCCACATAACCACGCAATGGCGGCGTCTCTCCGATGCCGTCAATAATTGCGCTGCTGCCGGTCACGCGCGGTCTGAAGCTCTCCTCGACAATGTACGAGCGCGAGGCGAGCACCGTCTCCTGCGCGAATATCAAGGGTATCTGTTCGACATTCTCCACCGCGTAATAATTGCCGCCGCCCGCCTCCGCCATCGGTTCCAGCATCGCGCCGGGGCTGCGTCCAATCGCAATCGACGAAAGCGTGACGTTGAATCTTCCACGGAGCCGCTCGGTCAGTTCAACCAGACCGGTCGGGCTCGCCCCGCCGTCGGTCAGTAAAATCAGATGCTTGATCTGCGATGGCTCCTCGCCGATGTCGCGCTCCACCAGCTTCAAGCCAGCCAAGATATCGGTGCCGCCGCCGGAGCGGATCGTATTGGTCATCGCGATCAGCGCCTGCGCGTCATTCACTTGCTGGAAAGGCACGACCCAGGCGCCGCCAGTGTCGAAGGTGCCGATGGCAACGCGATCGCTCGGTTGCAGCAATTCCAACGAAAGCACAATCGCGCGCTTCGCCAATTCCAGATTGGGCACGCCGCTGCGACCAATCTGCCCCATGCTGCCGGAGCGGTCGATGAGGTAAGCGATGGTCAATTGGGGGAGCCGCTTCTGATCCTTGATCTGCATTTCCACCGGCAGCGCGCGCTCAAGCGGCGTCTGATAATAGCCGCCCGGCGCATAGCTCTCAGGTCCGCCTATCACGACCAAGCCGCCGCCGATATCGCTGACGTATTGACCCAGCAAGCTCATCTGGGCGCCGCTCAGCTCGGTCGCTGGCACATTGGCCAAGATAACGCCCTTGTAACGCGCCAGGCTCGCCATCGTCACCGGCAAGTCCCCGGGCGCCGCCGCATCAACGATAATGCCCGCCTGCTCCAGCGCCGGCAGCAGATGCGCCACCTCCGATTGATCGGCGCGTATCAAGAGTACGCGCGCCGGACCCACCACCTGACTAAAAGCGCCCAGCTGATTGTTCTGGCTGAAGTTGTCATTCTCGTCGGGCACGACGATTTGCGCAGAGAAGTCCAGAAATCCGCTGTTTTCGCTAGTCTGCGTCAAGCTGAAGCGCGTATCGCCCGCTTGCAGATTGAGCGTTTCCTCGTGGATGAGGCTTCCGCCAGAGAAAATTAGCAGGTCTACGGGACCCGCCTTCTCCGCATGAATCCCAACAGAGATATCGAAGCTCTGATTCTCGGAAACGCGCCCGGGCGCATCCAGCGCTGTTATCCGCACATCGGGCTCCGCCTGCCGAACGAAAGGCACGTAGCTAATTTCAACGCCGGCGACGGCTGCTCGCTGCGCCCGCGAGACGGCATCGCCCTGCGTCTCCTGTCCATCGCTCAGCAAGACCATGCGCCGCGAGGCGTCAGGCGGGAACATCGACAATCCCGTCTGAATCGCATTGCCGATATCTGAACCCGTGGTCAGCGGGATCGATGAGAATCCCTCGATCTCCCGCGCCTGGCTGAAGTCAGTTTCGGGCACCGCGTTGTCGCCGAAGAGCACCGCCGCCCATTCATCATCCGGCTGTTTGGCGCTTATCGCCTCGCGGATGAATTCCAGCTGCAAGTCTTCGCTTCCGCCGCCCATACTATCCGAGGCATCGACCAGGAAGACTACCGCCAGCCGATCGACCGCCTGCACATTCTGCAATCCCGCCAGCGCTAGAATGAGCAAGATGATGATCACGCTGCGCAGAAACAAACTGCTGATGTCGCGCCGGCGCCGGAAAGCGTGGCGCGGGAAGCCAATCCGCCAGACCACCGGCAAGAGCAGGCATAACAAAAGCGCGACATGCGGGGCGGTTAGCTGCATCGCTGGTCCAGTATCGTAATTTCGCCGAGACCTATCGAATCTATTATCAATTGTAGCGATATTACGGGGGACTTTATAGGGCGGCGGGCACAGTGGCGCTGGCGCCCGAATTATGCGGTCGGCGCCAAGAAAACTTATGCTCGGATGCCGGACAGTTCGCCGCGCGCGAGTCGAAACTGCTCACAAAGAGGGTTGTATGTCTTTGCCTAATAGTAAAACTGCGCGCGACGCCTAGATTTAGCGGGATTTCCGCTCAACTGTAGACATTTGCCTAATAAAGATGTAAAATCATGTTACTTGGCTGAAGGCTTTTGTTTAAGCTATTGCTTACATGATGAGGGGGACTAATGTCCGAATATGATAGCCATGTGTCCCTTAGTGATTCCTACGCGGACGATAGCGATGATCTCGCGGAAGACAGACCGGATATAATCAAGGTATCCGCGCGTTCGCGTTCCACCGCGGTCGCCGGCGCCATTGCCGGTGTCATGCGCCAACATCACATCGCCGAAGTTCAGGCGATCGGCGCGGGCGCGGTAAATCAGGCGGTCAAAGCTTTGGCGATCGCGCGCGGGTATCTCGAACGCGATGAAATCGATATCGTCACCACACCCTACTTCACTGAGGTGGATATCGACGGGCAAGAACGCACTGCCGTTAGATTTCGGGTTGAGCCGCGGCCCGAATAAGCCACGGGGCGCCCGCCCGGGCAAGATCAGGAGCAAGTGAACCGGCCGCGAGTGGATACGACGTATCCGCTTTTTTGTACTTTGTCCGCGCCACTGATATGCGCCATAACATGCCATTATGTTTCATATCAGCGACACCCCGCGCGAATCTACCATAGTTGCGCCCGCATGTCCGGCGCCCGCTCGGGCGATCGCCGCCATTGTCTCGCGGCGAGCCCGTCCGACCTTTCCGCTCTAGGGCAGCCCCTGATATAATGCCTGTTCGCCAGCCATCAATGAGACTTCTGGAGTGAAATGGTGTCCGACTTGACCCAACTCGCGATTAATACCATCCGCACGCTTTCGATGGATGCGGTGCAGAAAGCCAACAGCGGGCATCCCGGCTTGCCTATGGGCGCGGCGCCATTTGCCTACAGCCTCTGGATGAATCACATGCGTTACAATCCGCGCAATCCCAATTGGCAAAACCGCGATCGCTTTGTGCTCAGCGCCGGCCACGGCTCCATGCTCTTGTATGCGCTGCTTTACTTGACTGGCTACGATGTCTCGTTGGACGACATCAAGAACTTCCGCCAATGGGGCGGCAATACGCCCGGGCATCCGGAACATGGCGATACGGCCGGCGTCGAGACGACCACCGGTCCGCTGGGGCAAGGCGCCGCTACCGCCGTCGGCATGGCGCTGGCTGAGGCTTTTCTGGCGAAGACCTTCAATCGGCCAGGGCGCGAAATCGTCGATCACTTTACTTATGTTCTCGTCAGCGATGGCGATCTGATGGAAGGTGTCTGCCTCGAAGCAGCCGCCCTCGCCGGGCATTGGGGCTTGGGCAAACTAATCTACCTCTATGACGACAACGAGATCACGCTCGATGGCGCCGCCGATATGACCTTCACGGAAGATGTCGCCGGACGGTTCCGCGCGATGGGCTGGCATACCAGCCACGTCGCCGATGGCAACAATCTCGCCGCAATCAACGAGGCGCTCGCAAGCGCGAAATCAGTCGCCGATCGGCCCAGCTTGATCGCCTTCCGCACGATCATCGGTTATGGCAGCCCCAATAAACAAGGCACAAGCGACGCGCACGGCAGCCCCCTCGGCGATGAAGAAGTCGCGCTGGCCAAGCAATCACTTGGCTGGAACGCCACTGACCACTTCCACGTTCCTGGCGCCGCCCTTGAGCATTTCCGGGGCGCCATCGACGCGGGCGCGGCCGCTGAATCGGAATGGGCTAGCCGTTTCGCCGCCTGGCGCGCCGAGTATCCTGATCTTGCTGTTGACTGGGACCGAGCGATGGCCCGGGAGTTCGCGCCCGGCTGGCGCGACGTCATGCCGAGCTACGAAGCGGGCGCATCAATCGCCACCCGCAGCGCCGGCGGCGACGCGCTCAACGTACTTGCCCAGTTCGCCCCGACCATGATCGGCGGCGATGCTGACCTGGCTGGCAGCACCCGCACGCTGATCAAGGACGCCGACAACACTGGTCCGAATAAAGCGGCCGAGCGAAACCTGCGTTTCGGCGTTCGCGAACACGGCATGGGCGCCATCGTCAACGGGCTGGCGCTGCACGGGGGCATCGTCAAACCCTACAGCGCCACCTTTTTCACCTTCAGCGATTATATGCGCCCGGCAATCCGCCTCGGCGCCCTTATGGATATCCCAACGGTTTATGTCTTCACGCACGACAGCATCGGCTTGGGTGAAGACGGACCCACGCACCAGCCAATAGAACAACTGATGTCCCTGCGCGCCATGCCCAACCTCCACCTCTTCCGGCCTGCCGACGCCACCGAGACCGCCGGCGCCTGGGCTGCCATCG
Organism: Chloroflexota bacterium; assembly: GCA_028875185.1. GTDB lineage: Bacteria > Chloroflexota > Anaerolineae > Aggregatilineales > Phototrophicaceae > UBA6055. The sequence goes on from JAPPFH010000102.1 coordinate 38,611, forward strand.
CCGAGCTTGATCACCCGGCCGCCATCGTGCTCAGCCGTCAAAACCTGCCCGTGCTCGCCGGCAACGATGAAGGCATCCACGAAGGCGTCGCCCGTGGCGCATACGTCCTCTCCGAACACGAGAGCGGCGCTGTCGACGCCATCATCTTGGCGACCGGCAGCGAAGTCTCGATTGCGCTGGATGCCGCGGGCTTGCTGGAAGAAGCCGATATCCGCGCGCGCGTCGTCTCCATGCCCTGCTGGGAGCTCTTCGAAGCGCAAAGCGATGACTACAAAGAAAGCGTCTTACCTGCTGGGGCGAAGCGCCGCGTCAGCATTGAAGCCGGCGCCACTCTCGGCTGGAGGACTTACATCGGCGACGGCGGCATCGCCATCGGCGTCGATCGCTTCGGCGCGAGCGCCCCCTACACCCGCATCTACGAGGAATACGGTCTCACGCCAGGGCATGTCGCCGAAGCTGTTACTGCGCTCCTCGCCGATTGACGCGCATTGAGGCAGCCGTGTCCACCGCATCGCCCAAGGTGATTGTCGTCCTGCCGACATACAACGAGCGCGAGAATATCTCGCGGATCGTGCCGGCGCTCTTCGCCCTGAATATCCTCAACCTGCATGTGCTGGTCGTCGATGACAACTCGCCCGATGGCACTGGTCAAGTCGTCCAAGAACTCGCCCGCTCAGCGGCTTACGCGGGTAAGCTGAATCTGCTGCATCGCGCCGAGAAGCGCGGTCTGGGACCAGCCTACATCGCCGGTTTCAAACGGGCGCTGGCGCTAGGCGCGGATCTAATCATTCAGATGGATGCCGACTTGTCTCACCAGCCCAAATACATTCCGCAGCTTCTGGAAAAAGCGAGCAACTTCGACATCGTCATCGGCTCGCGCTATGCTGCCGGCGGGAGCGTCGACGAGGGCTGGGGTCCCCTGCGCAAGCTGCTCAGCTGGTGGGCGAATCGCGTCTATACGCCGTCTATCCTGCGCGTCCCGATCCGCGACGCCACCGGAGGCTTTCGCGTTTATAGGCGCGATTGTCTGATCGGCATGAACTTGGACAATGTCAAAGCGAATGGCTACGTCTTCATGGTTGAGTTGGCATTTGTCGCCCACCGCCTCGCCTACCGAATCGGCGAGATTTCAATCCACTTCCCCGATCGGCAGCATGGCGCTTCCAAAATGTCCGGCGCGATCGCCTTTGAAGCGGCTATGCGCGTCTGGCAGATACGCTTGCGTCACCGCGCGCTCAAGCCCAGCGACCGCCGTACAGCCGACTACGGTGAATAATTGTATGCGTGACGCAACACAAGCGCGCTCTTGCGGTCACATTTTCGGTGGGCGATTCGACGCCGCGCGTAGGTCGCGTAGACATCGCCCTTCGACACTGACCGCCGACACAGCGGATCAAAGGCCTCTACAGATTTCATCTGCGTGACAAATTGTCACGTACTCACAGACTATCCGCCGCCCAGAGCAGTCCGCGCCGCACGATTTCGCGCGCTTCCGGCACATCAAAGTCGCCGACCACATGGCCAAGCGAGCTGTAGAATATTTTGCCCGCCCCGTAATGCCGCGTCCAGACGACCGGCATGACGCAGCCTTCTATCCAGGGCGCGTGGTCGCCGCTGAATGTCGTCGTCGCCAGCACCTCATTTGACGGGTCGGTATGCATGTAATATTGCTCCGAGCGCATATCAAAATCGGAGATGCCCGCCGTTATCGGATGCTCCTGGTCATTGACATTCACGCGATAATCGATGATGTTGCCCGGATGCGCCACCCACTGCCCGCCGACCATGAACTGATATTCAGTATTGTTGCGGAAAGCGTCCCCCATGCCGCCGTGCCAGCCACCGACATTGACGCCGCGCTCGCGCACCGCGTTCAGCAGCCCCGATTCCTGCTCATTTGTAATGCTGCTCATCGTATTGATCGGCGTCACCATATCCACTGAAGCCATCAATTCTTCATCGAGAAAACTGTCCAGCGTCTCCGACAACGCGACGTCAATGCCCGCCTCTTCCAACAAACCCGCGAACAGATGCGTGGTCTCTTTCGGGTCATGCCCGGGCCAGCCGCCATAAACCATCAATACCTTCTTGCTCATGCGCTTCCTGCCTTTTGAAGTATCCGTTTCCAGTAGCGCAACTATACCCATAATTCCACATTCGTAACAGTCGCGCGCCCTCTAAGCGAACAATCCGCCGCAGATCTTGTCTGTAAGGCTTGATTGGTATTACAAGACCGGCATGAAAAATGGGCAGAATACTGCATGACAGATCCTAATAACGAGACGAAATCGCAATCTGTGTACTGTTTCGCACTGGGCTAAGCTCCCCTTCCCTCATTTTGGGGTAAGGGGCTGGGGGATGGGGGCAGAAAATCAGGCGATTTTCGCTAATACCAATCAAGCCTTGTAGGGGCGAGGACTACCTGACCCACGCGACCTAGCTCGCTGGAAGGCCGCTCCCCGTTAAGCGCTGTCGACGAGACAGTTTTCAGCGGACAGAATTTCGGCGAAAATTACGAGTTTTCTAGGGCTTTTTCGGGCGACCCGGCGCCGCGCGTAGGTCGCGTAGACACCGACCGCTGACACTGCGGTTCAGTCGCCCCTACAGTTTTCGCCAGGAAAGATGCTTTCAGCGTCTAACGCGGGCCCATTATGTACCTTTAGACCGAACCTGTCCTGTCGTCACCCGTTGAGCGTGGGAGCGAGGGGGGATACAGGGCGCAGGTGGAAGGGTTTAGACGTCCGCGCAAGATACGTCTAAACCAGGATGTCTATCCCAATTCCATATCGATGCCGAAAATTGTATTGCCGGACGCGACATAAACCAGGTTCTGCTCCGGATATGCCACCACTGCCGAGACCAGCTCCAGCTTTTCCTGATCAAATGCCTGGTAACTATCCATGAAGGTGCCAGCCACCGTCGTTTCGTATATCGCTCGCGTCCGCCGGCTGATGATAAAAAATCCCGGCGCGAATGGACTGTCGTTGAGGTAAAAGCCTTGTGTGTGAACCACGTGCGGCTCGCTGCCTTCGTTGAATCCGCTGAAGACAAAGGGTGACTCGTTGCCGCCGATGTAAGCCTTCATCACGCCGTCATCGTAGAGCACGTAAACGGTGCCCTTCTGGCTGATGGTGAAATCGACCACATTGCGCAGATTGGGGCGCGCGGACCCGGCAAAGTACTCGCGCGGCGCGCTGACGTAACTGCTCCCTGAGGGATCATAGCGCCAAATCTGCCCCGCCTCGCTGTCTAATATATATAGCTTCCGCGCCCAAATTGTCAGCGCGATCGGGCGCTCCCAATTGTTGGCGTTCAAGACGCGCTGGGCATCGCAGTTCAAGATGAATTGAGTGGAGCAGCGCACCAAGGTGCCGTTTCGGTCCAGCATCGCCAAGTCGCCCGAGTGGTCATCAAAGGCGATATCGACAATCTGACCGATGGTGTAGCCGCCCTCATGCGTCGCGCCGATCCGCATCAGCGATATCGGCTCTTGGCGCAGCGGCGCCTTGCCGTCATCCGAGAGCTTGATGCTGTACACAAGGTCGTTTTTGTCATCCAGGGCGTAAAGATCCGTGCCTTGCAAGCGCAGCCGCGAAATCACGGCGTCCTCGAAATTGGTTAGCGGGATCACTTCCCGCCGCTTAACATTGTTGATTGCGTCAATCAGCGTTTGCGCCTCGTGCCGCATCGCCGCCACCGCCGGATCGTCGCTCCGCATGACATCGCAAGCCTCGGCAACTTGCAGCGCAGCGCGCCAAGCCGATGTCACGCTGCGCCGATTGCTCGTATCCAATGAGCGCGCCAGGCTCGCCGTCTCTTGCAGCTTGCCGAGGCATTGCTCAAATTCGGTCTCGCCCAGATTGGAGACCCAAGACAAGACCACGATACTCGCGATTAGCAAGGGAATCAGCAATACCGTCAGGATCAAGGTGCCGGCAGACAATCGCCGCGTCGGCGTAATCTCCGGCAAGGGAAAAAAGCGCTGGAACAAGTCGGCAAAGAATATCAGGACGCCGGCTATGCGCCCGGCAAATTGCCCCAATCCCCACCTTAGCAGCATTCCGAAATTGCCGCGCCCAGGCAGCTTCCGCCGCGCGCCGTCCATCTCCATTTCCAATTGCTGCCGCGCCGCGCCCAGCTTCATGCTCACTTCATGCGATGATTCACCCGGCGCCGCCAGCACCGCGCTCTCATAATCCGGCGGCACCAGCTCAACCAGCATCAATTGGCTCTGTATCTTGATAGTGCGCCGCAGGCTGTGCAGCACTTTTTCAATATCATTCTCCAGCAGCACACTCGTCAATCGGTCAGTCGTTATATCAGCCAGATTCCCGTCCGAAAGCAAAAGGCGGCTGCCAGCGTTAACCCCGTAGCGCACCATCGAGATTTCCGGCTCCGGCAGCAAGCCCAGCGGCACGCTGAACAACGGCTCATCATCACTGAGATCTTCGGGGAAGGTCAAGGTCAGGCCAGCCGTCTGCAAAACCGAAACAACCGGTCCCACGCGCGCGACATACATATCGTCTTCATGCAAGACAGCCGCAATCATGCTCGTCTCAAATTGCTGCTGCTCGCTATCCATGTGTTCCAGGTTATGCTCGTAGAGATTGCGGTTGATCAACTGGAACATGGCGCGCAGGGCAATGGTGACGCTGCCGCCAATGCTGAAATAACGCTCGGCCGCCAAGCGCGCCAACTGCTGATAAAACGTGGTCGGGGCGATCGAACCAGACGGCGCGATTAGCAGAAAGAAGGTATCGCCTTCGCGCCCCTCGGCGGCCGTCGGCGGCGCCACCTCGACCAAAGCGCCCGGCGGATTCACGTTGATGACCCGCCCGCCGACAATGTAGAGATGCCCTACCAGAGCCTCCAGTTCAAATGCCATGCCCCACCACAATGCCTTCCATCGACAATAATTCGATTGTACTAGAATGCGTAAAGCGCGCTAGCGATGCGAGCGCAGACCTGCCATCTGCCGACGCGCGCCCGTCCCCCGCTCGAATTTTGTCCTTTTGCAAATTTCGCATAGAATAAGTTAAATAATATAAGGAAAGAGAATGCCCCATGGCCACCACCAGATCCACAGAGCGCGTAATGTCCGCCTCATCCGCCGGACGCGCCATCGCCGGCATCCCCGCCGATAATACTCGTTTGGATTGGGTGATGGCGCTCATCTCCTGCGCCATCGTATTTGGCTTGTACATCGACGGCTGGGCGCATAACCATGGCCGAGTGGATGACAGCTTCTTCACGCCCTGGCACGCCCTGCTTTACGGCGCCGTCGGTCTCTCCGGTCTCGTGCTGATCCTCAATCATTTCCGCAACGTCAGCCGAGGATTCCGCTGGAGCCGGGCGCTGCCCGCTGGTTACGCCCTCTCTCTCATCGGATTCTTTGCCTTTGGCGCTGGCGGCGCCGTTGACATGCTCTGGCATGAAGCATTCGGCTTTGAAGAAGGCATTGAAGCGCTGATCAGCCCGTCTCACCTCTTCCTCGCCTTGACCGGCTTGCTCATCATGACCGGTCCCATACGCGCGCTCTGGCGGCGGGATAGCGATGGCAGCTGGGGCAGCTTGGCGCCCGCCATACTCTGTTTCATCTGCATCACCTCGGTCATCACCTTCTTTAATGCCTTCGCGCCAATCGGCGGCGACATGATCATCCTCACCGGACCGCGTCCAGCCGACCACCAGCTCCACGATGTTGCCGGGATCATCCCCTTCATCATCCAGAGCAATATCCTGCTCGGCGCCGCTTTGTTCATGTCCCGGCGCTGGCGGTTGCCTTTCGGCGCAATCACTCTGTTGTACCTGGTCAACTCACTGCTGATGACCTGGTATCGGGTTGGCGAGGCGGGCGAATTCATTTTCGCCATCAGCGCCGCGCTTGTCGGCTTGCTCGGCGACTACCTGCTCAGCGGTTCAACATCCCATGAAACAACGCGGCTGCGCCTCGCCGGTTTTCTTTTGCCCTTTGCATTCAGTCTTGGCGCGATGCTGGTGATCCATATTCTGGGCAATTCAGTTTGGGGGGGTGGCGGTCTCTGGTGGCTGATTCACATGTGGCTCGGCGTCCCGATTATGGCGGGCGCCTTCGGTTATGGCTTGAGCATGATTATGCGCCAGCCCGCCATCCCTGCCGAAAAATCGACTTAACATTTTCAAGTGACGGCTATGACTGCTGCCCGTTTTGGGCTGCCGACCCTTCTCGTCCTCACCCTTTTGCTGGCGAGCGCCGCCTGCCGTCAGCAGCAGATTAGCGCGGCCGACATCCAGCTTGAACTGCAAGCGAGCGACACCCTGGTCGGCGAGACGACATTGCTGGTGTCGGTCAAAACTGGGGATGGCAAAGCGGTCGCGAACCCCGGGGCGCTTAAAGTCCGCGGTGATATGAGCCACGCCGGCATGGTTCCCGTCTTCGCCCAGGCGGACGAATCGACCAAGGGCGTCTTCAGCCTGCCCTTCGAATGGACGATGGCTGGCGGTTGGATCATCGAAGCCAGCTTGACCCTGCCCAATGGAGATTCCGCCATCGAGACCTTCCGCTTCGAAATTCTTAACGAGGCTGGCGAGGACGCGATGCCGGACATGAAGCACGGAAATATGGACGGCGAGCCCGGCGAAGCAAGCGCCGTCTATATGCGTATCAGCAACCGCGGCGCGGCCGACCACATCATCATCTCCGCCCATAGCGCCGCCGCCGAGCGCATTGATTTTCATCGGACGATCATCGAAGACGACATCGCCCGCATGGAACAGCTCGCTTCCCTGATCATCCCCGCTGGCGGGACGCTCGAGCTGCGCCCGGGCGGCGCCCACATCATGCTCTCCGGCTTGCAAGAAGACCTGCGGCGCGAAAACAGCTTCTCGCTCCAACTCAAATTCAGCACGGGCGAGATCTACGAAATGGGAATCCACATCGCGGACATGCTCATGAGCGAATTGAATGACGCCGTTGAATTCGGCGACCTGGTCTTCAGCAATCGCTGGGCGCGCCCCGCCCGGGCCGGCAGCATGGCTCATGCCGATATGCCGATGACGTCAGAGTAATTCGTATCCAATTGATTCCCCGTTTTGGGAAGGCTGTAGGGGCTACCCATTGGGTCGCCCGTCGGATCGCCAACATGCAGGGGCCACCCATTGGGTCTCCAGCATAACCGCGAAAGCCGTAGGGGCTACCCATCGGGTCGCCCGCCTCTTAGCCGCCCGCAATCCACCGCACAGCCGCCCTTTCCCGCAGCCCCGCAGGCAGCAATCCCAACAGCGCCCTACCTTCCGCCGCATCCAGCGGGCGAAGCAGCAGCAGCAATGCGACATAAGCCGCGCCGCTGAACAATAGCGCCACCAGCGACTGACCCAGCGCGAACAGCGCCAAGAGCATGCCACCCAGCGCCACTAGGGGCCGCCAAAGCAAACGCAATAAGCGAATCCCTTCCAGCTTGCGGCCGATCAAGACTATGAAGGGCAAGAAAAGCACCACCTCCGACGCGATGGTCGCGAGCGCCGCCGCTTGAAAGCCATATCTCGGAATGAAGATCGCATTAGCCACGATGTTAAAAATGACGGCGGCAGCAAAGGCGCGCGTAATCATCCGCTGCATACCAAGCGCCACCAGCGCGTATTGCGTCAGACTGTTCATCCAGCCGATCGGGATGCTCCATATCATCAGGCGCAGGGCGATCGCGCCGTCGGGGATATAACGCGCGCCGCCCAAAATCAGCGTCAGCGGCTCCGCCAGCACGGTGAAGGCCAGCGCCAGTGGCAGCGTCGCCGCGAATAACAATTTCATGCCGAAGCGATAACTGCGGCTTAGCGCGGCAACATCATCCTGCGCTTGCCGCGACATCACGGGGAAGAGCGCCTGCGTAAAAAAAGACGGCACGATATTGATTGCCAGCAGCCACTTGTAACCGGTGCTGTATTGCGCCACCGTCTCCGCGCCCTTCAGCGCCTGCAAGATCAATATATCGACCTGAAAAAACACCGTCGCCAAGAAGTGATTAAGCATCAGTGGCAGGCTTTCGCTCGCCATCTCGCGGATGAGCCGCATATCGGGAAGGCGCTGGCGCACGCGCCCGATGAACTTGCGCCCCGCCCAGAGCAATACCAGCAGCGTCAGCATGTTGTTGAAGATGCTGATCGCCGCCAAGCCGACAATGCCATAACCCAGCAGCAAGGCGATCACGCCGAAGACCGCCTTGTTCATGGTCGTGATTGTCGCAATCGCCGCCGGGCGCTCCGCCTGCTCGTTGGCGTAGAACAGCGAGGTCATGCCTTTCGACAAGCTCGCCGGGAATAAGCCGATGTAGAGCAAGCCAATCGCGAGCAAGCCATCGCCGCTGATTGCTTCCGCGCCCGAACCTTGCCACAGCAGCATGACGCCGGCCAGCAAGGGCGCGCCCGCGAAGCAGAGCATCAAGCGAAAGAACGATGTGTTGTACAAGTAATGGCCCGCGCGCGCGCGCTTTTGCGACGCTTCGCGGATGAGAAAGAGATCGAGCCCGAAATTCGTGAAAATGTCGAAGGCGACGAAAAGCACGATGGCGAAGTTGTAGATGCCCACATCGACCGGCAGCAGCAGCCGGTACATCACAATCGCGAAAGCCAGGTCGATGCCGCGGTTGAACAGGTTGAGGATAATCGGCGCGGCGCTGTTGCGCGCCACCCTCGCGACACCGGTAGACGCCTCTGTATTCAAGCCGATAGTCGCGCGCCAGAACCAGGCGCCAATCAAAAACAGAATGACCGCCACGCTGATAGACGAGACGAACATGCCCAGCTGCATGCTCGCCGGGCTGTAAACCAGCCGCACGGTCCAATCCCCGGCCGGCAATTCAACCCCCTGCAAGTTCGCCAGCACCAGCCGCACCGCCAGCCCGAATTCGGCATCTTCGCCGCCGCCGAAGGGACGGGCGAATGCGCGCCAGCCTGGCATATAGCTCTCGCTGACGACCAGCCAACTGTCGTTGGCAACGCGGACATCGATGAATTTCTCCCGTCCGCTGTCTCGGCTGATCGCCGCCGGCGCGTAACGCGGCACATTTAAGCCGCCGCCCAATATTTCGAGCTCGGCGAAGCGGAAACCGCCCCCCGCCTCCGCCAGCCAGCGCGCGTCCCAATCGGCTTTGTCGATGGTGAAGGCGCGCGGCATCACCGATTGGTTCTCCCAAATCGCCACTTCCTGCCGATAAACATCCTCCCAGCCGGGCAGATACATCTCAAAATCGGGCGCCGTCAGCACATAACGTACATTGAGCAGGCTCAACAAGTCGGTTTGCAAGACGCGTTGATAACCGGCCGGGCTGCGCCCTTCATCGGTATACAGCGGCGCAATCTGATTATGCGCCAAAAGATGCTGCGGCTGCAGCGCTCGCATCGCCGCCACATATCTGGCCGGAATGATGCTGTCGTATCCGCGTATATCATCCAAGCCATAACGCATGCCCGTATTCGGATGCAGTATCCGCCCGTCTTCTGGCCGCTCCAGGCTGGTAACGCGGAAGCGCCCCGCCTGCCCTTGGAGATACTCGATCGCGGGCGGCGTGAATTCCAGCAACAGCGGATCGCTCGCCGGATTGAAACCATAAGACGCGGCCAGCAAATCAATCGCAGCCGCCAGCAGCGCCAATGCCGCCGAAAGCTTTGAGCGGCGCCAGCCCGCCCAAAGAAACACTAAGCCGCTAACAGCCAGCAGCGCGCCCAGCGTCAGCAGCTGCGGCTTCTGATAACTGAAGAACATTCGCCCGTCAGCGAAAGCGACCTCCGCCCCGGCCAATTCCGAAACTAGACGATCGAGCATCGGCTCGAAGCGCGCGAAATCGGCCTGGATCGCCGCCACTCCAAGAAGCAGTGCCAAGCCCGCCATCAGCGCGACCAGTCCCAAGAGCAATGCCGATCGGCTGCGTCGGCGTCCATCGCACAGGATATGCAGCCCGATGCCCGCCAGCGCCGCAAGCGCCAGTGTTAAGGCGAAGACCCAACGAAAAGGCGAATTCAGCTGATTCATCCCCGGCAAGCTATAAAACAGCGCATAGCTCGGCGCGCCAAACATGAACGACAGCGCCAGCAATGCGAGCCCGCCGAACAAAATGAGAAGTGGCGCCAGCTCCCGCCGCCACAACCCGCGCGCCAACCCATACAGCGCAAGCAAAAGCGGCAATACGCCCGCGTAAAGCGCGCCTTCCACATAATTCTTGATGCCCCAATAGATGAAATCTCGCGAGGCGCCCGCCGCGTCGCGCAAGTCCGTGATCAGCTCGCCACTGAATGCGTCCACATAACTGTGATGCGCTGGACTGCCATAAAAGTTCGGCAGCAGAAACTGCAGGAAATCGCGGGGAGGATGCGCGTAGGCGAGCACAGTCTCCAGGCTCGATCGCTCCGCCCGCCAGTTGGAAAGCGCGAATTCGTAGAGCGGAATTAGTTGCAACCCCGCCAATCCGATGCCGAGCGCTATTAGCGCCGCCAGCCAAATCGATGACGACCGCGCCCAGCGCAGCGGCGGTCCTTCACCCGCGCGCCAACGCCGCGCAAAGATCCAAATCAGCCGGCCTGCCGAGTAATAGCCAGCAATCAAAAGCGTATAGATCGTCATTTCAATATGCCCGGCGAGGATATTGCAGCCAATTGCAATCGCGCCGATGACGACCCAGATCAGCGCCGTGCCGCGGAAGATCCACAAGCTGCGCCCACGCAGAAGATTCTCAATCATCCATAGAACCAGCGGCAGCCAAACCGCCGCCGCCACGATCATCGGGAATACAGCGCTGGCGATCATAAAGCCCGAAAGCTGATACACGATGCCCGCCAGCCCCGCCCCCGAGCGATTGACCCCGGTGGCGCGCAGGAAGCCGGCCATGAACGCGCCCGCCAGCCACAGATTAGCCACGATGAACCAGCCATAAGCCGTGTGCAATGGCAAAACGTAGTAGATGATGCTTAGCGGATAAAGCGCGGAATGTTGCCCGGCGGCGAAAAACGGGATGCCAGCGAAAAGATGCGGATTCCACAGCGGGATCTCGCCCTGAGCGATCTGCGCCCGAATGAAGCTCTTCCATTGCAGATTCTGCAAAACCATATCCGAAAGCAGATGGTTATGCGGGACCGCCGGCGCCCGCACCACATCGCGATAAGCTGAATATGGCAAATGCTGGTAAAGGTTCTCGCTAGGAAGCAGCGACCGACCGCCCAAAGTCTGCTGATGAAACATCACCAGCGGCGCGATCAGCAGCAACAATATCAAAGCAAGGTCTGGCGCGGCCCCGCGGCGCAACGGTATCGGCATTTTAATTTAGCGACTCTCGCAACGGCGCGACGGCGCTCCTCTTGTAGATGCTTTTGTTATACACAGACGGCGTTATTTTGCCTAGTCGAGCGGACGCCATCGCTTTATCCCAAGTCTTTCCGCCTTTATCCCAAGAATTCTGCGATATATCCCTTGCGCCCCCATCGTATCGGTCTACACTTAGCTATAAGTCTAGTCCGCACCTTATCGATATGGGCGAATCTTCGCGTGAAAACATGAAGAACGACTCAATATGCATGCGAAGCGCGCCCTAAGCGAACAAATGCGGACATGGCGGCTCTCCGCCTCCCGACGGTTGCTGTCTACGCGGCCTGACGCGTCGGGAAAGGGGCGGTGGACGATGTTAACAGAGCGCCAGCGGGCGGTATCGAAAACCAGTTAGAAATAATCATGTGGCCACTTGAGGAGCAGACTCATTACAGCGCAACCGGTAGTATCCACGCAATACCGCTTGAGAGAAACGATCGTGGCGAATAGCTTGTTCGACAACCGATACCGATACGATTACATTTACCCGCGGGGCCGCTCCGGCGAAACCTTGCGCGCGGTCGATACCGCCGCCGATGAGCGCCCCGTCGTCATCAAGCGCCCCAATCCCAACGACGCGCCGCCTATCCGCGCGGGGCAAGAAGTCAGCATCATCAACGAACGAGAGGCGCTCAAGCGCTTGGCCGGGCATCCGGTCTTGACCGAACTCTTGGGCAGCGGGCAATTCTTCGTCGGTGGCATCCCCCAGCAATACATCGTCATGGAACGCGCGGAAGGCATGATCATCGAAGATGAAATTGTCAGGCTGGCTGGCGGGCATCAACGCCTGCCCGAGCTGGAAATGCTGGAAATCCTCGACAGACTGATTGACCTCTTGCGCGCCGCGCACGACCTGGACATTGTCTACAACGATGTCGACGCCAAACATTTGTTTTGGAATCGCGAGCGCTACGAACTCAAGGTGATTGACTGGGGCAACGCCGTCTTCCTCGAAGGCGACGAAGTCACCCTGGCTGGCATCAGCCGGCAGACCGATATCTACCAAATTGGCGAGCTGATATATTTCATCCTGTCCGGCGGCTATCGCATCGAAGTCCCGCGAGATGCCGACGCCGATTTCCGCGTTGACTTCCACCAGGACAACGACGCCGTCGACCCGCGCCTGCAAGCGATCGTCACCCGCGCCGTCCATCCCAATCTTCGTTATCGCTACGCCTCCCTTAGCGAACTCAATGCCGACCTGCTCCGTTATCGTACGCCGATGGAGCAAGACCGCAACTCGATCGTCTCGCGCGCTATTGACAAGCTGCGAAAGCCTGATTTAAGCCGAAACGACTTGCAGTCGCTGCAAATCAACTTGCAAATTGCCCTGCGCCAGAACCCAGCCTACCCAGCCGCGCGCAACGCTCACCAGGAAATCATCGACCGGATGCGTGATCTCGAGGTCTCGGCCGATCTCGACGCCGTCAGAATCTACATGCGAAGCAACAACTGGGAGAGCGCCGCTGATCTACTTTCAGAACTTCGCGGACGCGCCGGCAGCAAGACCAGCGCCCTTGTCCATCTTCTGCTCGACTGGTGCCTGATGCTGACCGACAGCCAACCCCGCCAAACGCCAGATTCGATCAAGAATGCAGCCACCCTGCTCTTCGAATACAAAGCCGATAAAGCTGCCAACACGCTTTTGGCGCCGCGCGCCCAAAACGAAGAAGACCAGTTGCTGCAATGGCGCTTGGCCGAGCGCGTTTCGTCTCATTTTCCCGATGTGCTGCTGCTGCGGCCCAACCTCTTTCGGCTTGATAACGCTATCCAGCAGTTGGAAATCGAAGGCATCCCAATTGACGAGCCGCGCGCGAATCTGGTTCGCATCAATGCCGCCTTATCGGGCGACACGCTTGTGACGGCGCCCGGCGCCGGACAGCTTCGCGATACCTTCCGCGAGGTGGTGGAGAGCCTTTCCGCCTTAAACGCCAACTTGCAGACGCTCAGCTTGCAGCATGAGTTTTCCGAGCGGCGCTTGCCGCTAAACGCCCTAACGCGCGCCTTGAACGCGGCTATGGCGCTGGCTGACAATATGCACGTGGTCGGCAAGAGTGCCGCCAACAACCCGCGCGACGCCCTCGCCGCCCTGGACGCCAGCCGCGCGATTGATCCAGGAAACCCGGTCTGGGACCAACTTGAAGATTTCCTCAGCCTGCTCTATGAAATCTTGCAGAATTGCCAAACCTTCGTGCCGGCCGCCGATGGCTCCGATCTTGAAAAGTGGCTGACAGCGACGCATGACGAACTCAAACCATTTGCCGAACAGCTCTTTGACGAGCTGCTCGCGGATATGCTCAAGGGCTTGTCAACCGCGCAAGTCGCCTGGCTGCGTTATCGCGAAGTGATCGTCGCCGGCGACAAGACCGAAGCGACCGGTGTGTTGACGCGCGCCGCCGAGACCGTCAGCACCATCAGTCCAACGCTCGCCAGTTGGTTCAATCAACTGGCGAAGGTCGTGGAAAACGCCAACTATGTCGAACGCCACTCAGTTCCGGGCCACTTGGGGCGAACGCTCGCCGACGGCTGGGCTGCTTTCGATCAGAGCCAATTGGCTGATGCCCAACGGCTGGGCCAGCAGGCGATGGAAATCGCCCGCAGCGAAAACGAACAACTCATCGCCGAGCGGCTCTGGCGCGTCTCGCGCATATTGCGCGATTGGGTCGAGCGCAACGGCGTCGAAAGCGAAAGCCGTTCGCAGCAGGCGCTGATTGACATAGAAGACCTCTTCAGCGACCACGAAAACCGCGTGATCAACAGCTTCGCCACGCAGATGCCCAGCACCGAGACCTACCTCAAAGCAATGGGACAAGGTCTGGTGCAAGGCTTCGCCAGCTCGAATACAGCCGCCTTGCGCATTCTCTTCGCCCATTACATCCTCTCCGGCGTGCTCGATGCCCACGACGGCGCCATCGACGACGCCCGTTTTTGGCAAGCCGCCTGCCTGCGCGCCTTGCCCGATTCAGCCGAGCGCCATGTCGCCCTGCGCAAGCTGGATGAGTTCATCGATCGGCGCGACAGCCTGATCGCCGCCCAGAACATCTTCGCCGAGCTCACAGGTCCGCATATCACCGATAGCCTCGCCGAGCTCATTCGCCAGCTGGAAAGCAACCCGCAATCGCGCCTATTGACGCCCGGCATTCAGAGCCTGAAGGCGCTGGAATCGGCGCTTCAGGATTGGGCTGACGCCGAGTTTCGCGCCGCCGGCAACAAAATCGAGCAAGTGCTGCGCAGCATCACCGAAGCTGAATCCAACGCCAACATTAACTTGGGCGGTTACCGCGCCTGGATGACCGAGCTGCAAGCGGCGCTGGCCGAGCTAAGCGTCAAGCGGCGCAATCTGCTGAATGACATCGACCGCCAGCCCGACGAACCCCAGCCGAGCATTCGCGAAGCCATCCACCTGCAAGCCGATGTCACCGAAGATCTGCTCGGCTACAATCATGCGCAGATGATGCTGGGCTGGCGCGATACTTATCAAGCCTTCATCTCGATCTATACCGGGGACAAAGGCCGAAATCAAAAACTCGAGGCGATGGACGAACTCCTAAAAGCGATGTTCATCGATCGGAATCCGGCATATCCGCTGTTCCGCCACTGGTATCGGGCGGTGGAATCCCTGCCGGAAGAGCCGCCCGAAGCGGAAGCCCCCGCGCCGGAAATCCCCCCCGAAGCGCCAGCGGCGACAGAGCAGGCGCAAGCGCCCGAGCCAATGCCAGTCCCCGAAGCGGACGAGAAACCGGTCGGAGTTAATCGCTGGCTGTTCAATGGCGCCCTTTTAATCGGCATCCTGCTCGTCATCGGCGGCACCCTGTCTCTGGCCGGCAGCGGCAGCCTCGAAGGCATGCTGGCTTCGATCTTTCCGGCGGCAACACCGACCGTCTCTGCTGCGGAGAGCACAAGCGCGCCCGCCCTCGGCAACCAGGCAGAAGATGCGGATGCGCAGGCTGGCGATCCCGAGCCGGCGCCAACCGATATGCCCGCGCCGACCGCTATCCCCAGCGAAATCCCAACCCTGGCCAGCACCGAAGCGCCATCGCCCGTGCCTACCGCGCTGCTGCCGCCGGAAGGGTTACGAGGAACACGGAACTTGCTCGAACTCTATGTTGGCGAGCGCGCGGCGCCCTTCTGGGATGAGAATGTATTCAGCGACGCTAACGGGTCCTGGCGTCTGGGACGCGGCGGCGCCAGCGACGGCGACACAGTTTTCCACGCGCCCCCGGCCGATCTGCTGGAGCGCAGCTACGGCAACGACGCGGCGACGCGCATCGGCGGCGCCCAAGCCGAAATCGCCTTGCACAGCGCCGACCCGGCGCTCGCGTCCGCTGATGTTTATTTTGGCATCTTGCTGCGGGGCGCGGACGGCGACGAAAACGCCGGCATCCAAGTCCAGCAGATTGGCCCCGATGTCATCAGCCTGGCGCTTTACCGAAATGGCGAAGTCCGCATTATCAGCCAGCGCTCGGTCAACAATCTGATCGCGCGCCTGCGCCTGGATCGCGACTCGTTATCTGGCGCCGTTACTGCCTACTTCAACGACTCGCTAATAGGCGAACCGCTGGACTTTCTCCCGCCAGGCGCCGCCCTTGAGCCGGTCATCTTCGTCAAGGACGGCGGTTTAATCATCGGCGTCTCCGCTTGGGAAATCACGCTGGACTAAACCCCTCAATAGAGGGAAAAACTGTAGGGGCGTCTCGCTGAGGCGCCCGTGCGACCGCTCACAATATTTGGGCGTTTCGGCGAAACGCCCCTACAACTTCGTTGGTGATGCAGCAATGCATCCCGGCGTGCCGGCGGTCTGTATCTACGCAACCTTTGTGATGAATTGATGCAGAATTTACTCCGCCAGCGCCTCCGCCTCGCGCGCGTCGACGCCGTCGCCGCCATTCGCCAGCGCCACGCCCGCGCCCGCGCCCATCGTGCTGACGAAATTCTGGGCGATGCTCGTCAGCTCCATCGGCAGCACGAACTTCGTCGACGGGCTGCTGCCCACCTTTTCCAGCATCTCCATATATTGCAGCGCCATCGTCTTGCCATCGACATCGCGCGCATGTTCATGGATCGCCGTAAGCGCCTTTGCGTAACCTTCAGCCGTCAGCAATTGCGCCTCGCGTTCGCCCTCGGCTTTCAAGATTTGCGATTGCTTCTGCCCCTCCGCCTCCAGGATCGCCGACTGCTTGCTGCCCTCAGCGCGCGCAATAGCGGCTTCTCGCTCGCCTTCCGCCAATGTGACTTCGGCGCGGCGGTCGCGCTCGGCGCTCATCTGCCGATTCATCGCATCCTGAATCGCTCGCGGCGGCTCAATCTCGCGGATCTCGACTGTCGTTATTTTCATGCCCCAGCGCTCGGTCGTCTCATCCAGCTTGACGCGCAGTACATCGTTGATCTGATCGCGGCGCGAAAGCACATCATCAAGTACGATATCGCCGATCACCGCGCGCAAGGTCGTAGTCGCAATTTTGCCAGTCGCTTCCACAACATCCTCGACTTTGGTCACCGACAATTCCGGGTCGGTAATGCGGTAATACACCAGAAAATCAATGCCGATCGAGGCGTTGTCCTTGGTAATAGCGGTCTGCGACGGAATGTCTATGATCGTCTCGCGCATATCTACCTTGGTCGCCGACTCCAAAAATGGGATGACATAGATCAAACCCGGTCCGCGCACGGTCTTGAAACGCCCGATGAAGAAGATGACCAGCCGGTCATATTCCTTCACCGCGCGGATTGAACTCCGCAGCAGCATGAATATCGCCAAGACGACGATGACGAGCAAAATGCCTTGCAAGCCCGTGCCAAATATCTGCGTAATGTCTCCGTTCATGTTTCACTCCTCTTTGTTTTCCGCTTACGAATCCAGCGATACTTTGGCGGGCGACTCACAGAGTCGCCCCTACATATTTTGCGATTCGGTGGGCGACCCAAGGGTCGCCCCTACAATGCCTCTAATTTTTTGAATCGCTTTGTTCGAGACGTTTCGCCTTCTCAACATGCAATTCCAAGCCATCCTGCTGCGTCACCACCACCTCGGCGCCGCTCTCCAGCCGCGAGCGACTGCGCGCCGTCCACAACTCGCCATGCACTTGCACCGTGCCCCGATCTTCGATCTCCGCCACTACCCGACCGCGCTCCCCGACGAGGAATGCGTCCTTCTGCGTCGACGAGAGCGTGCGCTGCTGCATCAGCACCGAACGCAGAATCGTCCGATGATAAGCGTAAGCCACGATCAAGCCGACCACGATCCAAATCGGCGATACGCTCGCCTCGGCGAAGAGAAAGAAGCTGGCCCCCGCCTGAATCGCCAAGCCGGCGATGGCGATGCGCTCCCACTCGGCTTTCAACAATGGCAACAGAAAAAAGAGCGACGCCCCAATCACCAAGGCGATGACCGCGATCCAATTGGCCGCCGCCTGGCTGAGTAAGAACAGCGTGCCGATGATCAGCGCCGCGCCGCCGATCTCGGCCAATCCAGTGCCGGGAATATACGTGCCGGTGGCGCTGACCCACAAGCCCGCCATCAGCAGCAGATAAATCACGTTGGGATCTGTGAGAATCTCCATGATTCCGTCCCTACCTAAACACCGCAACCGCGCACAATACAAGGATAGCGATAATGCCCCAAAATCCCAAACTGAGCAAAAATGACAACACAGCGAAGAATGCGCCAATTAGCGCGGTAAGCAACCCCAATATGGCGCCGCGAAAAATGAACGCCAGAATCAATAATACTATGCAGCCCATTGCGCCCTCCGCACACTACCTTCGTTTTCAGTATATCGCAGAGTATGTCATGCTCACCCCCAATCCTTGGGGTTCTAATCGCGAGGCACGGTCAAGCGATAGACGATGAAGCGATCGCGTTCATAATCAACAGCGATGCCGAAACCAGCCGCCCGCAGCGCCGCCAGCCACGCATCATGCGGCTTATCTACCGGCGCGACGAAATAGCGCCCACCAATCTCGTCCAGCGCCAGCGCTCCAGCCGCCAGCGCCTCCGCCGTCGGAAAATGCACGCGCCGCTTGTCATGCCATTGCCCCAAATAATAACCCAACTCCCATCCAAGCCAGGGATCGTATATCACCGCCGCGACCGGTTTCGCGTTCAAGTGATCCGCCAGCCTGTCGATGCCAGCGGACGCGCCCCAATTGCTGCCGATGATCGAGTTCCCGTTCAGGCTCCACAATCCACCGGCGATCAACAGCGCCGCCAGCCCCAAACGCAAACCGCGGCTTGGCGACGCGCGCGCCACAGTGCCGGCGGCGAGCATGATCAGCGGCGGCAAGATCAATAGAAGATAACGGTCGTACAGATTAAACTGCAGCGCCACATGCGCGCCGAGGAAGCCGATGATATAGAGCAGCAAGACGCGCTCCATTTCAAGGCTCGGGCGGCGACCCGTCTGCGCTCCCTTGCCAATCACCGAACCCAATGCAGCGCCCACGAGCATTACACCCGTCAGCAAGGGCGGACCCAAGAGCCACTGCCCGATCCCGAGCCAATCGGCAATGCGCTCCAGCCAAGAGAATGGATTCACTAACCACGATGTTGGCGCATTGTTGACCGCCGCCTGCAGGAAGATGCTCGCTTCGGGCCGCGCGCTATCCCAGATCAGCAGCGCCGCGCCAAAGCCGGCGAGCGTCAACCCCAGCGTCAGCCAGTCTCGCCGCCATGCGCCGCGCGCCGCCAGGATCATGACGATCAAAGGGACAACAAATGCCGCCTGCTGCTTGCTCCAGAAAGCCAGCCCCAGCGCCGCGCCCGCTAGCGCCCAGCGATCTTTCAGCGCCAAATACAGCGCCGCCGCGGACCAAAACAGCAGGCTCATGTCGGTGAAGGCGCTCGCGCCATAAGCGAGCAGGTAGGGAGAAAATGCCGCCAGCAAGCCGGCGAGCAGCGCCGCCCAGCGGCAGGAAACCATGCGCCGCGCCAGCCGCATCATCAGCGCGGTGAATAGTATCGCCAGGTAGACATTCGGCAGGCGGCCCGCGAACTCGCCGATATGCGCGTCCAATTGCAGCACACCGTCCGCGTCCGCCCTGATCGCGAATGCGACCATGCTCCAGGCGCTGATATAAATCGAGAGCGGCGGCTTGTCCAGCGATCCCGGCAGCAGCCAATCGCCATTGACAGCGGCGCCCCGCGCGAAGGTCATGAAGAAGGCTTCATCGGGGAGGAAGCGCAAGTCGCTGGTAAGTTGATGAAATTGCGCAAAACTCGCGCAGAAAAGGAGCAGAACCGGCGCCGCCCAGCGCCCCAATCTCTCAGCCAAAGCGCTGCCGAAGATACTCCAGCGCAACGCGGTCAATCGACTGACGGTTCTTCTCGGGCGTCCAGCGCATTTCCAGGTTCTCATTCCCAATCAACATGCGGAAAACCTGAAGGCAGACTTCGTCCCAAACACCGTTGACCTGGCCGGTCATATACCCCTGCTTGATCATGATCGCCTGCAATTCGCGCGCGATGTCTTCATCAATCTTGATCTGGTCTTCGGCTCGCGGCGGCTGAAAATACAGATGATGCAGCCGCGCCAGCGCCATCAGGTCGGCCACCGGCGCCTCGGCGTCATCTACGCGCAAATCGAGATAACGATCGTTGTCGCCGCCATAGCCGCCATTGGGGCGGACCACGACCACCGCCGCCGATTGTTTGCCGCGTTTGTCGCCGCTGGCGTTCTCGCCCGCGCGCAATGCCGCGACCAATCGATCAGCCAATTCACCTTCAGCCCGCAGGTAGCCGGCCGCCATCGCCTCGATTACAGCTTCGCCCGCCAGCAAATTGCCCTGCACCGAAAAGCCTTCGCCCGTAAGGTGCCCAGCCCAGTCATTGCATTCGCTCCCGGTATAAGCGGCGGCGGCGCCCTGCGCATCGACCAGCGCCACCTGACGCGTCTCACGACCGTCGTCCGCTTCCAGCAATTGGCTCAAAGCTTCAGCCGCCGAGAGCCCGTCGCTCATCAGCGCCAAGCCGTCATGAGCATAGCCAATCTTGGCGTAAGACTGCGTCGCCACCGCGCCAACACCCGCCCGCGCCCAAGGCACGACCGCGCCAACTGCCGGAAACTTGCTGGCTACCGCCACGCCCCAGGCTTCCTCTTGCGGACAATGGGCGACGATGGAAAATGTTTGAATGCGCATCATGCTTAAGCCTACGTCAATTGAGCCTCGATTATAACAGCCGCCAAGCTAAAACGGAAAGCTACTCGGCTCTCGTTCTCAACCGGCGCGCTCGTCAATTCGACAAACCGCGCAATTCATCAGCTCCCGCCTGATATTCGCTCTGTGTCCTCCGTGCCACTATCGTTACACTGTTTCGTGAAGGCTATTTCGCACTGGAGGCCGCATGCAATACCGAACGCTCGGACGAACGGGCTTGAATGTCTCTGTGCTGGGCTTGGGCGCCGGCGGACCCAGTCGCCTCGGCCAACACGACAACATCCGCACAAAATCGGAATCGGTCGATCTTGTCTTGCGCGGATTGGATGCCGGCATCAACTTCATCGACACGGCCGAAGCCTATCGCACGGAAGATATCGTTGGCGCCGCCGTCGCCAAGCGCGATCGCGGCAAAGTCATCATCTCGACAAAGAAACGCCTGCGCGGCGAGAACATCACGCGCAAGGAGTTGCGCGCCGGCTTGCATGACAGCCTGCGCCGCCTGCAAACCGACTACATCGATGTCTACCATTTGCATGGGCTGAAGCCCGAGCAGTACGACTTTTACTTGGGCGAAATCGTGCCGGCAATGCAAGACTTGCGCGATGAAGGCTTGATTCGCTTCATCGGCGTGACCGAAAACTGGAGCGGCGACCTGGAACACAAGATGCTGGCGCGCGCGGTACGGGACGATGTATGGGATGTCATCATGGTTGGCTTCAACCTGCTCAATCAGACGGCGCGTGAATCCGTCTTGAAGCCCGCCATGAAGAACGATATCGGCGTCTTGATCATGTTCGCCATCCGCCGCGCTCTCAGCCAGCCAGCGAAACTAAAGGCGACCTTAAAAACGCTGATCGACCTAGGCGAAGTCGACCCCAAGGATATAGAGCTCGCGAATCCCTTAAACTTTCTGGTCGATAGCGGCGCCGCGCCCACCATCGCCGATGCCGCTTATCGATTCTGCCGCGACGAACCGGGCGCGCAGGTCATCTTGTCCGGCACCGGCAATCCCGCGCACCTCGACGCCAACCTGGATGCCTTCGCTCGCCCGCCCCTGCCAGCGGAGATCAGCGCCCGCCTCAAGCGAATCTTCCGCAACGCGCGCTCCGTCACCGGCGGCTAGCAATCCTATGCTCCAATCAATTCGTAGGGGCGAGCGACCTGCAGTGTCGACGGTCAGTGTCTACGCGACCTACGCGCATCGGCGGCTCGCCCGCCGACCTATGACGCAGTTCGGAAACAAAAAGAGGCAAGCCGCTTGACTTGCCCCTTCTCGAACTTGAGATTTCAGCGAACGTTTTAGTGCCCGCAGCCGTAACCGTCAATGCGGGCCATCGACATCGGCGCCCGCTCGGTCACATCAATGTCAACGTTGAGCGTGCCATTGGAACCGCCCTCAGCATGGCTGATGACTAACGTGTACTGCCCGCTCTTCGACACTTTGAAGTTGCTGATGACCGAATCATATTCATTGAGCGATATATCATCATCGCCAATCAGCGCCTCGCCTTCCGGTCCGATCAAAATGATCAGCGGATCTACAAAGCCCGGCTCCACTGTTGCCACCGCGATATCCAGCGTCTGACCGCGCAAGGCGTCAAAGGGGACGCTATACACCCAGCCTTCTCGCATCGGCAATTCAAAGCTGCTATCGCCTTCCAGCTCGGCGTGGAACAGGCTGCGACTCCGATTCATCATCGCATAACGATAATAGTCGGCCGCGCTCGCTCCGCGCTCGCCCATCAGCTCGTAAGTGATGCCGCGCGATAGATATGGCAGCGAGTAGCTCTCGTCCAACTGCATCGCCGTGCTGATGTGGCTGATTGAGGCATCATACTCGCCCATATAACGATAAGCGACGCCCATCCAGTTCATCGCCTCCGCGTCATGCTGATTGAGATTCAAGGCGCGGCGGAAGTTCTCAAGCGCGACGGTGTAATCGCCAGACATCAAGGCGCGATAAGCATCGGCTTTGAAGCGCGCGCCGTCATTGCCCAGCGTGAACATGCCCGCAATATCGAAGGACACTTCGACGCGGCCCTCGGTGCTGCCGCCGGCATGGGTCATGACCAGGGCGTACTCGCCGCTCACCGGCGCGCGGAACTGCACGTAGCTGTCCCACCATTCGCCCGTATCGTCATTCGCGGTCAATGGCAGCCCGTCCGGATCCAGAATCAGGACCAAGGGGTCGGCATCCAGGTCGCGCTGGCTGCTGATGGCGCTAATCACGATTTCTTGATCGGCGCTGGCGGTGAAGGGGAAGACATAAACGATGCCTTCAGACATCGGCACATCCAGGCTGCCCTCCCAAGCGAGATTGTCATTGCGGATTACATTGGTCTTTATCCGCTTGATCCACTCGACGTAATCTTTCATCGCGGCGCCCATATCGCCCATCTTCTCGTAGACGATGCCACGATTCAAATAGGGATAATCAGCGTCCGGCGCCAGCGTCATCAATTTATTGCAATCCGCCAGCGCGCGATCAAATTCGCCGATCTCGCTAAACGCCCAGCAGCGGTTGTTCAGCGACGCCAAGTCTTCCGCATTTTGCTGCAACACAACGGAGTAATCCTGAGCCGCCAGCGCATGCTCATCAATCATGCTGTAGGCGTAGCCGCGCGCGAAAATCGTGCTGATATCGGCTTCGCCTTCAGCCACCAAGGCGTCATAGAGCGCAATCGCCGAGCGATACTCTTCATTAGACAAGCTCGACCAAGCCATGTTCTTGGCGGCGCTGGCGCTCAAGAAGCCAGCCGGAACCGATGCCGCTTCCGCCGCTTGCGCAATGGCGTCCGCCGCCTCTTGCAAAGCCGCTTCCTGCGCGGCGATGATGGCTTCCATCTCGGCTATCACATCGCTTTTGTCTTCAACGGGCGCGGCCGGAGAAAGAAAACCAATGGTGACCACAACTGCAACCAGCACTAGCAAGCCCTCGATTATCAAGGCGCTTGGGCGCTGGCTTAGGATGCGGTCTTTGAGTGAACGTTTGGGAATGTCATATTCCGCATAGGACTTCTTCATAATTTACCCCCGTTCTTTCAGCTAATCGCCACTGATCGAAACACTTTGACACTTATTATAACACATCTGGCTTCGCCCTCGTCAAGCGGCGCCGCCAGCCCACTCTTATTGCTAACCATCCGCCATCCCTACGGCTGGAGCGCGTCCCGCCTCATCGCCGAACAACTGCCGATGAATCGCGAATGTCGCCTCCGCGGCCGCGTGATAACCTAGTCTATCGTATATCATGCCGATTTCCAAATACATCTTCGGATACGATGCTCCAATCCGCAGCGCCTCGTGAAGGTGCGCCAGCGCTTCGGTTGGTCTCCCCTGCGCCGTCAAAACGCGGCCCATGTTGTAATTCGCCAGCGCCTGCAATTCTTCATATTCCGGCGCATACTCCAGCGAGAAGCGGCAATACTTCGCCGCCTCGGTATAATTGCCCATCTCCACCTGCAGCCAGCACCAATTCTCCAGCGCTATCGCATAGTTAGTTCGGTTGCCAGCGCCTTGCAAAGCCTGCTGACAATGCGCCTCAGCCCGAGCGAAGTCCCTGGTTTCGCCATAAGCCCAGCAAAGCGCGCTCTGCCCACTGAAATCCCCCGGCTTCAGCGCCAATACTTCACGATAATCAGCCTGCGCTGCGGCGTAATCGCCCGCCTGCATTTTCGCGTATCCGCGCCAGGAATAACTCTCGACATCATCGGGCGCCAAAGCAATCGCCCAATCGAACATTGCTTCAGCCGCGTCAAAACGCCGCTCACGAATGTAAGCTGCGCCCCGTTCCTTGATGAAGTCGAGCGGATCCCGCGTCTTGGATTCTACGACCGCGACCTTGCTCGTCGTGATTTCTGCGGAATCGGCGGAAGTCGCCGCGGCGCGCTCCAGCGGATCAAAAAAGTCGAAAGCGGCGCCGGCCGCAACTGTGATCACGATGGTCATAACAATCTCAAGCGCAATCGCGCTCCAGCGCTGAGCAAAAAAACGCTGGATGAGATTGCTCTTCGGCACATCATGAACTGGATACTGATCGTACATCATCGCCTCGTCCACTAACTCATCATAGTGTAACGCATTTTGCAGCGCTGTCGCCAATGCTTCTACTACGTTTGCCTGACGCTATTTGCTCACTCCATTTTAGATTGCGCAAAGAATATCACGGATTTCTTAGCCAATCATTAAAGCATTTGCCGATTAATTTCCCGCCCGGCTTGTCAGAATTCGCCAATCGCTTTGCATTTCGACCGCACCATCGGTGGGGGCGAGCAGCAGGCCTGTTGCGACGGCCTCGCACGCCATTTGCAGTTAAAGCGTCGATTATTTGATCTTACGCCGTTTTTCCTCTTTGCGTGCCGCTTTCTCCTCCCGGCGACGGGCGGCCCGGGAAACGGCCGCAGCGGTTGCAGCTTCGTTATGGCTTGTTTCGCGAAAGTGGCTGGGGCCGCGATACTGCTTTGAAGCCTTCCCAACCATATCGGTATTTACGTGGAACTGCCCATCTTCGCCGTCCATGTCCGTCAAAGGTAGCCACAAGCTGGCGCCGTTTTCGAGATCTAGAGAAAGCGCGTAGGGTTCGCATGGATCTTCCGTCCAATTTTGCAATTCAGCCTCGCGTGGCAACTGCAATTCGGTGATGTGCTTGCCTCGGATCTCGGCAATGAGTTCCATAGCTTGGGACATGTCGGGACAGGCAAAGTCACTGTGATTGGTCAATACATCGACGGCGATGATGGCATAACCGCCGTCTTTCAGTCCTGGTCCCGGCTCGAATATGTCGGACAGAATATCCTTCTCGCTTTGCGGCTCGTCTTTCACTTGGCATTCTCCTCTTGTTGAGCATCAGATAAATTGTAGTGCGAGACACTGGTAGCTAGAGACATGCGGCACGTACAAATTGCTCAGAACGGCGATTTCGAGGCGTTTCGGCGGCGTCAGGCGCAATATTGCCCGACGTCCACGACTGCCGATAGACATTAGGCTACGCATTGATCTGCGTCGAGTATAACGACAGCGCCAGCAATTGCCAAAGAATCTAAATGTGTTCGCGCTTGTTCGTCCTTTCAGCCTCACAAAGCCGATGCGGCGCGGCGCCATGTTACACTTGCGGGATCAGCGCGCAAACAATATTCGGGGGAGGATGTATCTTGAACGACCAGCACCTTCGTCAGCAGCTTGTAAACGCCTTGGCCGCGCGCCAGGCGCATCAACTCTTTGAAACCGTCATCGAGAATTTCCCGCCAGCGCACTACAACACAAAACCGCCAAACACGCCATATTCTTTCTGGCGCCTGCTCGAACACATGCGCATCGCTCAAGCGGACATCCTGGATTACATCGTAAACCCCGACTACCAATACCTGACCTTCCCCGACGATTACTGGGGCCCAGCCGACGTCCAAGCCGACGGCGCCGCCTGGCGCGGTACCATTGACCGTTTCCTCGCCGACCGCGATGCGCTCATCGCCATCGCGCAAGATCCAGCGCGCGATCTCGAGGCGCAGATTCCACACGGCGAAAACGGGCACACCATCCTGCGCGAAATCCTCGTCGTCGCCGCTCACAATTCTTATCACATCGGCGAATTTGGCAGCCTGCGCGGGACGATGGGATTGTGGTAAAGCGCAGTTGGCGCGCAACTGTAATCCGTCATAAAAACGAGTATACTAATCGCAACGCAACCATTGGAGCGCGCAAGTGGCAGCCAATCCCAGGCACTACTGGACGGCGGAAGAGTTTCTGGCTTTCGAAGCGGATAGCGAATTCAAGCACGAACTCATAGACGGTGAAGTCTATGACATGTCAGGCGGCACGGGCGAGCACAGCCAGATTGCCGCCAACATCATATTCAGTCTTATAAGCCTTTTGGAAACCAGTTCTTGCCGCGTCAACACAAGCGATATGATGCTTAAAGTCCGTGATGATCGATATCTCTATCCTGATGTAAGCGTTGTATGCGGACAGCCGGAATACGAAGACGATTCCAGACTGGCTCTAGTCAACCCGACTCTCGTCGTCGAAGTCACATCGCCGTCTTCTGCGGAGGCCGACCGCGGTTCCAAGCGCGAATCTTATATGCATTTGCCGTCCGTCCA
Source organism: Chloroflexota bacterium (assembly GCA_028875185.1). Lineage (GTDB taxonomy): Bacteria > Chloroflexota > Anaerolineae > Aggregatilineales > Phototrophicaceae > UBA6055. The sequence continues at coordinate 65,194 of JAPPFH010000102.1, forward strand.
AGCTTATCTTGTGATTGACCAACACCGGATCTATGCGGAGCTTTACGAACGCGCCGCTGTGGGCTGGCGAATGCAAGTTTTTACCTGTGTGGATGATGTAATTTCAATCGCAGCGCTCGATATTAAATTGCCGCTTGCCTCAATCTTCCGTGGCATCAGTTTCTATGAGGGAACGACCTAGTCCCGTAGCGCATCCAGTAGCAAATTGAAAGCCGCCTCGACGCTCGCCGCCTTGTTACCAATCCGATCGCTGTCCCAAACATGCGGCGCCACCTGCAGCGATCCCTGCGGGCCCGCCAAGCCTATGTAGGTTAAGCCGACCGGCTTCTCCGCAGTGCCGCCGCCGGGTCCGGCGATGCCCGTCACGCTCAGCGCGTAATCCGTGTCAAATAGCGCCAGCGCCCCGCGCGCCATCTCCGCCGCCGTCTCTTCACTGACCGCGCCATGCGCGATCAAGGTCGTTTCACATACGCCCAGCAGCCGCATCTTGGCTTCATTGGAATAACTGACCACGCCGCCCGCGACGTAAGCCGAGCTGCCGGCGCGGTCGGTCAAGCTGCTGAGGATAAGCCCGCCCGTGCAAGACTCAGCCGCGCAGACCGTTTCGCCGCGCTCGATAAGCGCCGCGCCGACTTGCCGCGATAGCGCCATCAAATCCCGCGTCATTAGACCTGGACCAGAATTAGCGTATTGCCCTCGCAATCCTTCATCATCACGAAGCGCCCCCAGAATTGCGTCTCCGGCTCGCCGAGGAACTCGACGCCCCGTTCCTTATAGATGCGATAAGTTTCATCAATGTTCTCGCATTGCAAGGTTAGCGATTGTGATTGCTGAAAGGTCGAGCGGTAGTGCTCCCAATTGTCATCGAACTTGTAAAGCACAATCTGCGTCTCCGCCCCCGCCGGCGCCACCGACAGCCAGCGCGAATCGGCGCCTGGCCACAGCTCGTTATCGGCCGTGCATTCCATACCCAGCTTCTCGGTATAAAAGGCTTTCGCCCGGTCCTGATCTTCCACAAATACCGATACCGTCCCCACCCGGCTAATCATCATTCGCCTCCTTTACGCCCGCTGTCCCAGAACGATCTGGTTGACTTCGGAATCTACGAGTAGCGCGAAGCTGCCCCAGTCTTGCGCCTGCGGCTCGCCCAGGAACTGCACGCCCTTCGCTGACAGCTCGCGATAAGTGTCCATAAGGTCGTCGCAATGCAGCGTGAAGCATTGCGGCTTGCCCATCGCCTCGCGATAATGCTCCCACTGCCCGCCCATCGGCAAAAGCGTCAGTTCGGTCGGGCAGCCCTTCGGCGCCACCGTGAGCCAACGGATATCCGCCCCCGGGAACATCTCCGAGTCGTTGATCAACTCAAAGCCCAGCTTCTCGGTATAGAATGCCTTCGCCCGGTCTTGATCCTCGACGAAGACCGTCACTGTCGCAATTGTGGTTATCATCTGTTTTCACTGCGCTCTCGGCGCCGCTGTGGCGAAGTAAAAATGGGGCGCCATCGCCCTATTTGTTCTCCACGCTCTCGCTTAAGAAGGCGCTGTAGCCATTCTCCGGATCGTTCCGCACTACCAGCATGCGCTTGCCGCCAACATGGGAGATGCCCGGCACCTCATAGGCTTTAGCCGGATTGCCCTGGCTGTCCAGCCGATTGCACCAATAGATGTGATCATCGCGCTGCCATAGATAAATCACCGGCATGTCGTCAACCACAATCTCCAGGCGCTTGCGGCTGAAGGGCGCGAACCGCGGCGGATGAAACCAGGGCACCCAGGCGCCATCGGTCTTCTGCGTCTTCATCGATACCGCGCTCTGCGGCAAGATTTCCTTGCTGTCGCGCGGCGATTCCTGGTTGATGAATTTGATCGTCTCATCAGTCGTATTGAACACCGAGGTCAATTCTGTAACTGGCATGGCCGTCCTCACTGCAACTGAGCCGTCATTAAGCGCTTGTCCGGTCAAACCAATGCCTTTGCCGACCATCTCGACGGTCTTGGCAAAACCTTTAACAATTTGACCGAGAATCTTCAGTCCATCCATCGCATCAGAACCGGCGGCTCCCATTTCGTTTGTCCCCGTATTATACACAAAGAAGACCGGCTCATTGACGCGCCTGCATATCTATACGCAGCCGCCCATTGGTCCGTTGCCAGTCGCGGCGCTTAGGCGCAAAATAAATCCCGGAATCCGATTACTTTCCTAAACTGACAAACACGCGCTTCATCTCCCCTTCCGGGGGAGGGGTTGGAACGCCAACCCTCACCCATTCGCGATGTGATTCGCGCCGCGCATATACGCCACCGATTCCGCGATCAAATCGCGCAAGACATCCAGATCCACATCCGCCAGCTTGTTGATGTAAACGCAGGAGCTGCCCGTCCGGTGCTTGCCCAGCCGCGCCATCAATTCGTCATAGCGATCGTGCCCGCCCATGATATAAAGCGTTAAAGCCTGCTTGCGCGGCGCGAAGCCGGTCAGCATAAAGTCGCCCTCTCGCCCACTCTCATAGCGATAATGATAGCTGCCGAAGCCAACGATGCTCGTTCCCCACATCTCGGCTGGCTCGCCTGTAACCGCTTCCATCAGCTTCAGCACTGTCAGCGAATCTTCGCGCCGGCGTTTATTCGCCACCGATTCCAGATAAGCCAGCACATCACCGTCATTTCGCTGCGTCTTGTTCTCCGCCATCCGCAGACCTCCAGCTGAATTCCAATAATCACGCAGGCTGTTGGGCTTAGCAACCCGCTCGCCCGAAAATATCACTTGGCTTACGGGCGATCCAAGTCTCCCCCTAAGGTATTGGGGCGCGTAGACACTGCCCCTCGGTCGCGTAGACACTGACCTACGGGGGAGATTTAGCGGGGGATTGCGCCCTCACCATCCTCAACATCCAAATCACCCAAATCACCCAAATCAATCTGCGGCGTCTCCACTGTCGCCGGCTCGCTGATCACCGTATGCGCCCCGGCGAAATCCAAATCCGCGCCCACCGACCCGGTCGCCGCCTGCATCAACAGCGTCAGCCGATCGGCCATGCTAGACGGATCCGGATGAATCCCGTCTTGCAGCAGCGCCGTCTCAAAAACCTGCTCGACCACGGCGTCGACCAATTCGGCATTGCCGCCACCGGCGATCATCCCGCCCAGATTGTGCATCAAGGCATGCCGCGGATTCAGCTCCAGCGCCTTGACCGGCAATTCGTAATCCTGGTCCAGCATGCGATTGATGCGGAACATATAGCGGTTACCGCTATCGTCCTCGCTGACCAGCCGCGCCGGGCTGTCGACCAGCGTTTTGCTCTCGCGCACATCACTGACGCGCCCGCCCAGCGTCGCCTTGACCCGCTCCGTCAGCGCCCGGAACGCGTCGGTTTCCAGCGCCGCTTTCGCCGCCTTATCGCTTTCGCCCGCCTCGCCGACCGCTTCCAAATCCAACTCGGCTGAATCAACGCTTACCAGCTTGCGCCCCTTGAAATCGGCCAAGCCCATCGGCAGCATCGCGTCCACCGGGTGCGTGAAGTAGAGCACTTCAATCCCGCGCTGACGAAACGCGTCCAGATGCGGGCTGCGCGCGCCGCTTGGATAATCATCAGCCACCACATAATAGATGTCGTCCTGATTCTCCGACATCCGCTCGACATATTCATCCAGCGTGTGAAACTTGCTCGGGTCGTCATCTTGCGTCGTTTGAAAGAACATCAGCGGCTCGAGATCCGCCCGGTCTTCCGATTCGATCACCAGCCCTTGCTTCAAATACCCGCCAAACTCCTGATAGATCGTCAAATACTTGTCGCGGTCATTCTTCGCCATGCGCTTCAACTCGGATAAAATCCGCCGCGTGATCGTCTTCTTCAAGCTCGCCATCACCCGCGTCGCCTGGATGCTCTCCCGCGTGACGCTCAGCGGCAGGTCCTCGCTATCAACCACGCCCTGCACAAAACTCAGATACTCCGGCAGCAATTCGCGGTTGTATTCTTCGATCAGCACCTTGCGCGCATAGAGCTTCAAGCCCGGCTCCTTCCGCGGGCTGAACATATTCTGCTGTCCGCTGCCCGGCAAGAAGAGCAGCGCGTCAAACTGCATCGGCACATCGGCGCGCAAGTGAATATGATGGCTCGCGCCAACGAAGTCCATCGTCAGCATCTTGTAGAAGCTGTCGTATTCCTCATCTTCGACTTCCGAAGGCGCCCGCCGCCAGATTGCCTGCTGCTTGTTAGTCGGTTCTTCGTCATCGCCCACATAAATCGGAAAGGCGACATAATCCGAATGCCGCCGGATGATGTCTTTGATGCGGAAGCCGCGCGTGAATTCGTCTTCATCGTCCTTGAGATGTATGACGACTTCGGCGCCTCGGACGTCCTTCTCAACCGTCTCCAGCGAATAATTCGTGCCGCCGGTCGCCGACCATTTGACCGCTTCGTCCTCCGGCCGGAATGAGCGCGATACCACATCCACCTGCTTCGCCACCATGAAAGCCGAATAGAAGCCGACGCCGAACTGCCCGATGATGGCGGCCGCGTCATCCGGCTTGTCCGCCATCGCCTCGATGAAAGCCTTCGCCCCCGATTTCGCTATCGTGCCCAAACCAGCGATGATCTCGTCGCGATTCATGCCGATGCCGGTGTCGCTGACCGTCAGCGTCTTCGCCTCTTCATCCAGCTCGATGTGAATCTCCAATTCCGCCTGCGGATCGACCACATCATCATTGGTCAGCATCTCAAACTGCAGCCGATTCAGCGCGTCCGACGCATTCGAAATCAGCTCGCGCAGGAAGATCTCCTTCTCGGTGTACAGCGAATGAATGAGAATGTTCAGCAGCTGCTGCGTTTCCGCTTGAAAACTATGTTGTTCGCTCATTGTCCTTCCTTGCCCATGAGAATATCGCCCCTGTTTTATCACAGCTCCGTAAGATGTCCATGAATTCTTCTAGATGACTCCATCTGTTATCCCTTAAGAGGCTTTCCATAAGAGACGAAAAAAGTCCCTCCCTCATTTTGGGTCGCGTAGAGCGCGTAGACACAGCCCTTCGACACAGACCTTCGGAGAGGGATTTAAGGTGGGGGCTACCCCGTCAGCCAGGGCTCAGCGAAATACTGCCCGTCGCCCCCCTCGGCAATCCAACCCACCGCTCCGCGATAATCCACTTGATACCAGGTATAGGCGCCATCACAGCGCGCCCCGTCCAGAACCATGAAACTTGCCAGCGGCGCCAACCGGCCGATCACGTCATACGCGGCGCCCGGTCCCGCCCGCAGGTTCAGCCACTTGCCGTCTTCCGTCAGCGTGACCCGGCCGCGCTCACCCACAATCAAGAACGACTCCATCGTCCCCGCGCAGAAAACGTGCGGCGTCAGCGTCGGATAAGCCGCCGCCGTCGGCGCGAATGTCGCCGCGCGCCGAGGCGTCAAGCGCAGCAGGGTCGTCGCCGTTGGCGGCGCCGCATCCGGCGGGCGGGCGCATGCCCCCAGGACGACAGCCGCCAGCAGCAAAATCAAAATCTTTCGCATGCGCCCATTCTATACCAAAGCCACAATCAAGCGCAGCATAGCCAATCGGCGCGCAACTGCTATACTGCTCGCCAGTTTGCCGAGAATCAGCCGGAGTCATAAGCACATGAAAGCCGTCCAAATCATCGCCCGCGGACAATGCGCCTTTGTCGAAACGCCCAAGCCCAGCCTGCAGCCCGGCACCGCCATCGTCAAGGCGCGGCGCCTGGCCCTCTGCGGCAGCGATATCCGCCATATCCACTACCTGCCGGATGATCGCTATCCCTCGCCAATCGGCGAAACGGGCCACGAAATGGTCGGCATCGTCGAAGCCATCGACCCGGCATCTGATGGTGATGGCGGCAGCGTCAAAGCCGGCGATACCGTGCTCTGCCTCGCGCCCGACCACCGCGCCATGCAGGAATATTACCGCGCGCCCATCGACCGGCTGCTGCCCTTCCCCGCCAGCGCCCCGCTTGAGCAGGCCGTGCAAGCCCAGCAATTCGGCACCGTGCTCTTCGCCGCCAAACACCTGCCGGACCTGCGCGGCAAGACCGTCGCCGTCATCGGCCAAGGCTCAGCGGGCTTGTGGTTCAACTTCGCCCTGCAGCAGCGCAAAGCCGCCAAGATCATCGCCCTTGACCTCAAAGCCTACCGCCTCGCCTATAGCCAACGCTTCGGCGCCACCGACACGCTGCATAATGTCGATATCCCCATCGCCGACGCCCTGCGCGACCTCAACGGCGGCGAGCTGCCCGATGTCGTCATCGAAGCCGCCGGCGAAGCAGCCGCCATCCGCCTCGCCATCGAAGTCGTCCGCGAAAACGGCTTCATCCTAAACTTCGGTGTGCCGCGCTTCGAGACGATGGACTTCCCCATCTTCGACTTCTTCTGGAAATCGCTCACCGCCCGCTCCAATGTCGGCACTATCAAAGAGCCCAACCACGCCAGCACCCGCCAGGCGCTGCAGTTGATCAGCGATGGCGCGGTCCCGGTCGCCGATATGATCACGCATACTTTCAAGTTCGCGGATGTCCTGGAGGCTTACCAGCTCCACCGCATCCAGGACGAAGGCGCGGTCAAGATCGTGATTGACATGGAATGATTTTTTACCACCGAGTACACCGAGATTATTGAGGTCACCGAGAAATCCAACGCACATCATTCTTCTGTCAATAGCACGCTATATTAGGTGTATAGTATCGTGTTATCATGGTGTTATCTCTAAGTGCGACAAGGAGGCA